>NZ_JBIRBA010000006.1:0-364346 GCF_044326345.1 Actinomadura sp. 9N215
TGCCACAGTCCCCAGGCGATGGATTGTGCGGGGAGGTGGTGGGTGTGGCGGTGGTGGGCGAGGGCGTCGAGGTAGGCGTTGGCGGCGGCGTAGGCGGCTTGTCCGGGGCTGCCGAGGGTGGCGGCGGAGGAGGAGAACAGGACGAACGCGGCCAGGTCGTGGTGTCGGGTGGCGTGGTGCAGGTGGCGGGCGGTGGTGGCCTTGGCGTGCCAGACCCGGCGGAGTTGGTCGGGGGTGAGGGTGGTGAGGGTCGCGTCGTCCAGCACTGCGGCGGTATGGATCACTGCCGTCAGGTTGAGGTCGTGGACCAGGTCGGTGACGGTGGCCGGGTCGGTCAGGTCGGCCGCGACGATCTGGACCTGCGCGCCCAGGTCGGTGAGTTTGGTCTTCAGGGTGTCGGCGCCGGGGGCGTTGGGGCCGCGGCGGCTGACCAGGAGGAGGTGTTTGGCGCCCCAGGTGCGGGCCAGGTGTTCGGCGACCAGGCCGCCGAGGGTGCCGGTGCCGCCGGTGATCAGAACCGTCCCCTCCGGATCGAGCGGGGCCGGGACGTCCAGGACCAGCTTGCCGGTGTGACGCGCCTGGCTCAGATGACGCATCGCCTCACGGGCCCGCGACAGCGGCCACGACCGCACCGGCAACGGACGCAGCGCATCCGACTCGAACAACGCGCCCAGCTCCGCGAACATCTCCCGGATCCGGTCGGGCCCCGCGTCGGTGACCAGGTCATAGACGCGATAGTCGATCTTCGGGTACCGCTCGGGGTCGCGGATGTCGGTCTTGCCCATCTCCAGGAACCGTCCGCCCTCACCGAGCAGCCGAACCGAGGCATCGACGAACTCCCCCGCCAAACTGTTCAACACCACATCCACACCCCGGTCCCGCATCACGCTCTCGAAACCGAGATCACGGGACGAGGCACGATCGGCCTCAGCGATCCCCATCTCCGCCAGCACACCGTGCTTGGCAGGACTCGCCGTCGCGAGGATCTCCGCCCCGAGATGCCGCGCGATCTGCACCGCCGCCATCCCCACACCACCGGCCGCGGCGTGGATCAGGACCGTCTCACCCGCACTCAGCCCGGCCAGATCCACCAGCCCGTACCACGCGGTCAAGAAGGACACCGGTGCCGCAGCGGCCTCCCTGAGGTTCCAGCCGTCCGGCACCGGCGCGAGCAGCCTGGCGTCCGTCACGGCGACCGGGCCGAACGCGCCCGGGAACAAGCCCATCACCCGGTCACCCGGACGCAGGCCCGGCACGTCCGGTGCGGTCTCCATGACCACGCCCGCCCCCTCGCCGCCGATGCCGACCTGTCCCGGCACCATGCCGAGGGCGACGAGCGTGTCCCGGAAAGTGAGTCCCGCCGCCGATACCGCGACCCGCACCTGCCCCGGCGCCAAGGGCTCCAGGACCTCGGGGCACTCCACGACCGAGACGTCGTCCAGGGTTCCGCCGTCGCCCGCCACGTCGAGCCGCCAGCCCGGCTTCGCGACCGGGAGGCGGAGGTCGGGCCCGTCGACGTCCGTCAGGCGCGGGACCAGGACGCTGCCCTCCCGCACGGCCGTCTGGGGTTCGCCCACCGCCAGCGCGAGGCCCACGGAGCCGAGGTCGTCGGACGGGTCGAGATCGACGAGGAGGAACCGGTCCGGGTGCTCGACCTGCGCGCTGCGGACCAGGCCCCAGACCGGCCCGCCGGACGAGGACGGCGCGCCGGCGTCGATCTGGCCCCTGGTCACCAGCGCCAGCCGCGAATCGGCGAACCGGGAGTCGTCCAGCCAGCGGCGCAGCAGTTCCAGGACCCGTTCCACCGTCGCCAGCCCGGCGTCCTCGTCGCCCTCGTCGGGGACCTCCACGACGGCGACGTCTGGAACCGGCCCTTCGTGGTCGTCCTCGAAGGCGGCCCAGTCGACGGGCTCCGCCGTCGCCGCGGCCGGTGCCCAGCGCAGGCCGAAGAGGCCGCGTTCGGGAACCGTCCGGAACCGGCTCAGCTGCTCCAGGTCCACTGGACGCGTCTCCACCGACTCGACGGCCAGGACCGGCCGGCCCGCCGGGTCGGCCATCGTCACCCGCAGGCCCCGCCGATCGCCGCCGCCGAGCGTGGACAGCCGGACCCGGACGGCCGTGGCCCCGGTCGCCCAGAGCGACACACCGCTCCACACGAACGGCAGCCACACCTCGCCCGGCTCGGCGGTGAGCAACGCGGGGTGCAGCGCGGCGTCGAGGAGGGCGGGGTGGATCCCGTGGGGGCCGTGCTCGTCGTCGGGCAGGACGACCTCGGCCAGCAGGTCGTCCCCGTCCCGCCAGACGGCCCGGACGCCCTGGAAGACCGGCCCGTACTCGTATCCCGCCGCGGCCGCCCGCTCGTAGAGGGCGCCCGCGTCCACGGGCTCCGCACCCGGCGGAGGCCAGGCGCCCTCCGGTTCGGGCTCCGGCGCGGCGTCGGGGGCCAGGACGCCGACCGCATGGCATTCCCAGGCGTCCGTCTCCCCTGGGCTTGAGTGCACCCGGACTTCGCGGCGGCCGTCCTCTCCGGGCGCACCGGCCACGACCTGGATCCGCAGGCCGCCCGACTCGGGCACGGCGAGCGGTTTTTGGAGCGCGAGTTCGTCGACTCCCGCGCAGCCCACCTCGTCGGCGGCCCTGAGCGCCCATTCCACCAGCGCCGCTCCGGGCACCAGCGGGACGCCGGTCACCACGTGCTCGGAGAGCCAGCCGCCGCCGGCCAGGCGGCCCGAGAGGAGCACGCCGCCGTCGGCCAGCCGCACCGCCTGGAGATCGTCGCTGTTCCCGGCGGTCACCCAGTACCGGCCGCCCTGGAAGGCGTAGGTGGGCAGGTCGGCGGTGCGCCCGTCCTCGAACCAGGCGGACCAGTCGACGTCCGCGCCGGCGGCGAACGCCTCTCCCATCGACCGCGCCACCCGGTCGAGTCCGCCCTCGTTCCGCCTCAGCGTTCCGACCGCCCTGGCCGGTTCGCCGGTCTCCTCGATCCCGACCGTGAGGACGGGGTGCGGGCTCGACTCGACGAACACCGCGTGGCCGTCGGCGAGCAGGCGGCGGACGGCGTCGGCGAACCGCACCGGCCGCCGCAGGTTCGTCACCCAGTACTCGGCGTCCAGCGCCGTGGTGTCGATCCGCTCGCCGGTCACCGTGGAGTAGAAGCCGACGCGGGACGCGGCGGGCCGGATCCCGGCGAGCAGGGCCGTGACCTCGTCGGCGATCCGGTCGACCTGCGGGCCGTGCGAGGCGTAGTCGACGTCGATGAGCCGGGCCCGCAGGCCCTCGGCCTCGCACTCCGCCACCAGCGCCGCGACCCGCTCGGGCGGCCCGGACACCACCGTCGAATCAGGGCCGTTCACGGCGGCGACCACGACGCCCGCGCCGCCCTCGATCCGCCGGGACGCCTCGTCCTCGCCGATGCCGAGGGAAGCCATGGCGCCGTCGCCCGACAGCGCGCGCAGCGCCCGGCTCCGCAGCGCCACGACCTTCGCGGCGTCCTCAAGCGACAGCGCGCCCGCCACGCACGCGGCCGCGATCTCGCCCTGCGAATGCCCGACCACGGCGTCCGGCGTGACCCCGTACTCGGCCCAGACCGCCGCGAGCGACACCATGACCGCCCACAGCACCGGCTGGACGACGTCCACCCGGTCCAGCTCGGCGGACCCTCCCAGCACCTCGGTCAGCGACCAGTCCACGTGCGGGGCGAGAGCCCGCTCGCACTCCGCGATCCGCGCGGCGAAGACCGGCGACTCGGCGAGCAGCCGCTCCCCCATTCCGGGCCACTGCGAGCCCTGCCCCGGGAACACCAGCGCGATCTTCGCTTCGGGCGGCGCGGACGTTCCCGGGTCCACCAGTGCCGGATGGGCCTCGCCCCGCGCCAGGGCCGCCAGTCCGGCCAGCGACTCGGCGCGGCCCTCGCCGACGACGACGGCGCGGTGTTCGAACACGGCCCGCGTGGTGGCGAGCGACCGTCCGACGTCGGACGCGGTCAGCGCCGGGTCCGCCGCGACGAACTCCGCCAGCGCCTCCGCCTGGGCGCGCAGCGCCTCGGCGCTCCGTCCCGACACCGCCCACGGCGCCGCACCACCGGACGAACCCGCCGCGTCCGGCGGCTCGGGCGCCTCATCAGGAGCCTGCTCCACGATCAGGTGCGCGTTCGTCCCGGAGGCGCCGAACGAGGAGACGCCCGCCCGGCGGGGGCGGTCGTCCGGCGTCCACTCCCTCGGCTCGGTCAGGAGGCTCACGCCGCCGGACGACCAGTCCACGTGCGGTGTCGGCTCGTCGATGTGCAGCGACGCGGGCAGCACCCCGTGCCGCATCGCCAGCACCATCTTCATCACGCCGGCCACGCCCGCCGCCGCCTGCGTGTGCCCGAGGTTCGACTTCACCGAGCCCAGCCACAGGGGCCGGTCGCGGTTCTGGCCGTAGGCGGCGAGGAGGGCCTGGGCCTCGATCGGGTCGCCGAGGGTCGTCCCGGTGCCGTGCGCCTCCACCGCGTCGACCTGGTCGCCGGTCAGCCCCGCGCTCGCCAGCGCCTGGCCGATGACGCGCTGCTGGGACGGCCCGTTCGGCGCCGTCAGGCCGTTGCTCGCACCGTCCTGGTTCACGGCCGAACCCCTGATCACCCCCAGGACCCGCCGGTTGTTGCGGCGCGCGTCGGAGAGGCGTTCCAGCAGGACGAGCCCGGCGCCCTCGCTCCACCCGGTCCCGTCGGCGGCCGCCGCGAACGGCTTGCACCGCCCGTCCGGGGCCAGCCCGCGCTGCCGCGAGAACTCCGTGAAGACCTGGGGCGTGGCCATGACGGTGACGCCGCCCGCCAGCGCGAGCGTGCACTCGCCCTGGCGGAGCGCCTGGCACGCCAGATGCATGGCGACGAGGGACGAGGAGCACGCGGTGTCCACGGTGACGGCCGGGCCTTCGAGCCCGAACGTGTACGCCACCCGTCCCGACACGACGCTGCCCGAGCCGCCCATCATCGAGTAGCCCTCGACCTCCGCGCCGATGCCGTAGTCGTGGTACATCACGCCCGCGTAGACGCCGGTGCGGCTGGTCTTCAGCGTGCCCGGGTCGATGCCCGCCCGCTCGAACAGCTCCCACGACACCTCCAGCAGCAACCGCTGCTGCGGGTCCATCGCCAGCGCCTCACGCGGACTGATCCCGAAGAACCCCGCGTCGAACACGTCCGCGTCATGCAGGAAACCGCCCTCACGGGCATAACTCGTCCCGGGGTGGTCGGGGTCGGGGTGGAACAGGCCGTCCAGGTCCCATCCCCGGTTCACCGGGAACGGGCCGATCGAGTCCCGGCCCGAGGCCACGAGGTCCCAGAGCCGCTCCGGCGACGTCACGCCGCCGGGGTAGCGGCAGGCCATCGCGACGATGGCGATCGGATCGCCGTCGTCGACCGGCGCGGGCGCCCGCTCGGCCGGCCTGGCGGCGGCGGACGGCCCGCTCCCGCCGGTGAGCCGCTCGCACACCAGCGCGGCCAGCTCGCGCGGCGTCGGGTGGTCGAACACCAGCGTGGCGGGGAGGCGCAGGCCGCTGGCCGCCGACAGCCGGTTCCGCATCGCGAGCGCGGTCAGCGAGTCGAAGCCCAGGTCCTTGAAGCTGACGTCCGCCCGGATCCCGGACGGCGAGCCGTGCCCGAGGACGGCGGCCGCGCACTCCCGGACGACGTCCAGCACCGGTTCGAGGCGGTCGGCGGGGTCCAGGCCCGCGAGTCGCGCGCCGAGGCCGGAGCCGTCCGCGGCCGCGGCGGCGGCCCGGCGCCGCGCGGGGCGGGCGAGCCCGCGCAGCGGCGCCGGAACCTCGGCCGCGGGGACCGTGGCAGTGTCGATCCCCGCGGCGACCAGGCACGGCCGCTCCGATCGGAGGGCCGCGTCGAACAGGGCGAGTCCGTCGGCGTCGTCCAGGGGCCGCAGGCCCATCGCGGCGAAGCGCGCGAGGTCGCGGTCGTCGAGATGCCGGGTCAGGCCGCTGGTCCGCGTCCAGAGCCCCCACGCGATGGAGTGCGCGGGGAGGCCGTCCGCGCGCCGCCGGGCGGCGAGCGCGTCGCAGTAGGCGTTGGCCGCCGCGTAGCCCGCCTGCCCGGCGCTCCCCAGCACGCCCGCGGACGAGGAGAACAGCGCGAACAGCCTCAGGTCGAGATCGCGGGTCAGCAGGTCGAGGTTCCGCGCCCCCGCCGCCTTCGGCTCCCAGACGCGCCGCAGCCGGTCGGCGTCCCAGGAGGCGAGGACGGCGTCGTCCACCGTCCCGGCCGCGTGCACGACCCCGGTCAGCGGACGGTCGGCCGGTATCCGCGCCAGGACGCCGGACAGCGCGTCCAGGTCGGCGACGTCGGCGGCCGCGAAGTCGGCGTACGCTCCCAGTTCGGCGAGCCGGTCGCGCAGGGCCCCGGCGCCCGGCGCGCGGGCGCCGCTGCGCGACAGCAGCAGCAGCCGCCGGACGCCGTACTCGCGCACGAGGTGCTCGGCGAGCAGGGCGCCGAGGACGCCCGTCCCGCCCGTGATCAGGACGGTTCCCGAGCCGTCCCACACCGGTTCCGCGGCGGCCGCGGTGGTCGCGGTGGTCCGCACGAGCCTGGGCGCCAGGACGCGGCCGTCGCGCACCGCGAGCTGGGGTTCGCCGGTCCCGGCGACGAGCGCCCGCACGCCGTCGAGGTTCTCCCCCGGCGCGAGGTCGACCAGGACCAACCGGCCGGGGTTCTCCGTTTGGGCGCTGCGGACCAGGCCCCAGACCGCCGCGCCCGCGGGGTCGCCGTCCATGGCGCCCCGGGTGACCACGACGAGCTTGGAGTCGTCGGCGTCCGCGTCCTCCAGCCACTCCTTGGCCAGGTCGAGGACGCGCTCCACCTGCTCCAGGGCCTCGTCGCCGCCGGTCTCCACGACGACCAGGGCGGCGTCTTCCGGCGCGCCGGGCTGGACGGGGACCCAGTCCAGCGCGAACAGGTCCCGTGGCGTTCGCAGCCTGCCCGGCTCGGCGGGACGCGTCACGACCGAGTCGGCGGTCAGGACGGGCGCCCCATCGGCGTCCGCCACCGTGACCCGCACCTCGTGTGGCGCGAGCGCGGTCAGCCGCACCCTGACCGTGGTGGCCCCGGTCGCCCAGAGTCCGACGCCCGTCCACGCGAACGGCAGCCACAGCCGGTCGCCGGCGTCCCGCTCCGCCGTCAGCAGCACGGGATGCAGCGCGGCGTCAAGGAGGGCGGGATGTATCCCGAAGCCGCCGGGTTCGCCGTCCGGCAGGACGACCTCGGCGAACAGGTCGTCCCCGTCCCGCCAGGCCGCCCGGACGCCCTGGAACGCGGGCCCGTACGCGTATCCCGCCCCGGCGGCCCGCTCGTAGAGGCCGTCCACCGGGAGCGGGCGGGCGCCCGGCGGGGGCCACTGCCCCGGCTCGGGCCCGGGCTCCGGCATGCGGGGGGCGAGGACGCCCTCCGCGTGGCACGCCCACGCGTCCCCGTCCTCGCGCCGCGAGTGCACCCGGACGTCGCGGCGCCCGCCGTCGTCGGCCGCGTCGACCGTCACCCGGACCTGGAGGCCGCCCGCGCCGGGCACGGCCAGCGGCGCCTGGATCGCGAGCTCCTCGATCCCCGCGCAGCCCGTCTCGTCGGCGGCCCGCAGCACCCACTCCACAAGTCCCGCTCCCGGGACGAGGACCGTACCGCCGACGACGTGGTCGCCCAGCCATCCGCCGCCGCCCGCCGCCGGGAGCCGTCCGGTGAGGACCAGCCCGCCGTCGGGCAGGGCCACGGCGGCGGTGAGGAGGTCGTGCTCGACCGGCCGCTGCCCGGCCGCGCGCACATCACCCTTGGCACGGACGGACACCGCCCGGAACCGCTCACGCTGGAAGCTGTAGGTGGGCAGGTCGACGATCTGCTCGCCCGCGCCCTCGAACCAGGCCGACCAGTCGACGCCGGCCCCGGCGGTGAACGCCTCCCCCACCGACCGCGCCACCCGGGCGAGGCCGCCCTCGTCCCGCCGGAGTGTGGGCACCGTCGCCGCGGAGACCCCGGCCTCCTCGAAGACCTCCTCCAGCCCGACCGACAGCACCGGATGCGGGCTCGACTCGGCGAACACCCGATGCCCGTCGGCGAGGAGCGAGGCGACGGCGTCGGCGAACCGCACCGGCCGGCGCAGGTTCGTCACCCAGTACTCGGCGTCCAGTCCCGAGGTGTCCATGCGCTCGCCGGTCACCGTGGAGTAGAACCCCATCGTCGAAGCGACCGGCTGGACGCCGGCGAGGAGGGACGTGACCTCGTCGGTGATCCGGTCGACCTGCGGGCCGTGCGAGGCGTAGTCGACGTCGATGAGCCGGGCCCGCAGGCCCTCGGCCTCGCACTCGGCCACCAGCTCGGCCAGCCGCCCGGGCGGGCCCGAGACCACCGTCGACCCCGGGCCGTTCACCGCGGCCACGACCACGCCCGCGCGGCCCCGGACCCGCCGCGACGCCTCGTCCTCGCCGACGCCGAGAGCCGCCATCGCGCCCTGCCCCGACAGCGCGCGCAGCGCCCGGCTCCGCAGCGCCACGACCTTCGCGGCGTCCTCAAGCGACAGCGCGCCCGCCACGCACGCGGCCGCGATCTCGCCCTGCGAATGCCCGACCACGGCGTCCGGGACGACCCCGAACGACCGCCACACCTCGGCCAGCGACACCATCACGGCCCACAGGACGGGCTGGACGACGTCCACCCGGTCCAGGTCGGCGGACCCCCGCAGCATCCCGGTCAGCGACCAGTCCACATGCGGTGCCAGGGCCCGCTCGCACTCGGCGATCCGCGCCGCGAACACCGGCGACTCGGCGAGCAGCCGCTCCCCCATCCCGGCCCACTGCGAACCCTGGCCGGGGAAGACCAGGACGGTCCCCGTGCCGGGCGCCGCCGCCTGCGGGAGCGGCTCGTCCGCGGCGAGGGCGCGCAACCCCGCCAGCAGCTCGTCGCGGTCCTCGCCGAAGACCACGGCGCGGTGCTCGAAGACCGCGCGCGCGGTGATCAGCGAACGGCCCACCTCGGGCGCGGTCAGCGCCGGGTCCGCCTCGGCGAACTCGGCCAGCGCCCCGGCCTGGGCGCGCAGCGCCTCGGCGCTCCGCGCCGACACCACCCACGGCGCCACGCCGAAGGACGGCCGCACCTCACCCGAGCCCGGCGCCCCATCGGGGGCCTGCTCCACGATCAGGTGCGCGTTCGTCCCCGAGGCGCCGAACGAGGAGACCGCCGCGCGGCGGGGGCGGTCGTCCGCCTCGGGCCAGCCGGTCCGCTCCGTCAGCAGGCTCACGCCGCCGGACGACCAGTCCACGTGCGGCGTCGGCTCGTCGATGTGCAGCGACGCGGGCAGCACCCCGTGCCGCATCGCCAGCACCATCTTCATCAACCCCGCCACGCCCGCCGCCGCCTGCGTGTGCCCGAGGTTCGACTTCACCGAGCCCAGCCGCAGAGGACGATCGCTGGGGCGATCCCTGCCGTAGGTGGCGATCAGGGCCTCGGCCTCGATCGGGTCGCCGAGGGTCGTCCCGGTGCCGTGCGCCTCCACCGCGTCGATCTGGTCGCCGGTCAGCCCCGCGCTCGCCAGCGCCTGGCCGATGACGCGCTGCTGGGACGGCCCGTTCGGCGCCGTCAGGCCGTTGCTCGCACCGTCCTGGTTGATCGCCGAACCCCTGATCAGCGCCAGCACGCGGTGGCCGTTGCGCTCCGCGTCCGACAGCCGCTCCAGCAGGACGAGCCCGGCGCCCTCGCTCCACCCTGTGCCGTCGGCGGTGGCCGCGAACGGCTTGCACCGCCCGTCCGGCGCCAGCCCGCGCTGCCGCGAGAACTCCGTGAACATGCCCGTCGTGCCCATGACCGTCACGCCGCCCGCGACGGCGAGCGGCGTCTCGCCGTCGCGGAGCGCCTGGCAGGCCAGGTGCACGGCCACCAGGGACGACGAGCACGCCGTGTCGACGGTCATCGCCGGGCCCTCCAGGCCGAACGCGAACGCCAGCCGTCCGGACAGGACGCTCGGCGCGTTGCCCGTGCCGAGATGCCCCTCGATCTCCGGGGGCAGCGACTCCGGGAGCAATCCGAAGCCCGTCTCGGCCGTGCCGACGTAGACGCCCGCGGCGGTCCCCTTCAGCGTGCCCGGGTCGATGCCCGCCCGCTCGAACAGCTCCCACGACACCTCCAGCAGCAACCGCTGCTGCGGGTCCATCGCCAGCGCCTCACGCGGACTGATCCCGAAGAACCCCGCGTCGAACAGATCCGCGTCATGCAGGAAACCGCCCTCACGGGCATAGCTCGTCCCGGGGTGGTCGGGGTCGGGGTGGAACAGGCGCTCCAGGTCCCATCCCCGGTTCGCCGGGAACGGGCCGATCGCGTCCCGGCCCGAGGCGACCAGGTCCCAGAGACCCTCGGGCGACGTCACGCCGCCGGGGTAGCGGCAGGCCATGCCGACGACGGCGACGGGCTCCTGCCGCCGTCCCTCGGATTCGTGCAGCCGCCTGCGCGTCTCGTGCAGTTCGGCGGCGACCCGCTTGAGGTAGTCGACCAGTTCTTCTTCGCTCGCCATGCGGTGTCACCCGGCCTTCAGGACACATCGAGTTCGTCGTCGATCAGGCGCAGGACCTCGTCGGCCGTCGCCGACCGCAGCTTCTCCGCCACCCCGCCGCCGCCGTCGTCGGGCGCGGCGCGGCTCGCCTTCCAGGTCGCCAGCAGCGTCTCCAGCCGCGCGGTGACGCGGCCTGCCTCCGCCTCCTCTAGCGCGGCGCCGGCCAGCGTGCTCTCCAGCCTTTCCAGCTCGTCGAGGAGCGGCGGGACGCCGTTCCCGTCCCCGTTCCGCATGCCGGCGGACAGCTCCTCGCGGAGATGCTCCGCCAGCGGCGCCGGGGCGGGGTAGTCGAAGACGACCGCCGCGGGCAGCCGGAGCCCCGTCGCCGCCGAGAGACGGTTGCGGAGTTCGACGGCGGTGAGCGAGTCGAAGCCGAGTTCCTTGAACGAGCCGTCCGCCAGCACGGGATCCGTCGAGTCGTGGCCCAGGACGGCGGCCGCGCTGGCCCGGACGAGGTTGAGCAGCGTCCGGTGCCGCTCCCCCGCCGGGACGGCGGCGAGCCGGGCCCGGAGGTCGTCCGGGCCGGTGTCCGCCGCCGCGGCCGTCCGCTTCGGCGGCGCGGCACCGTTGCCCAGGGCCTGGGGGCCGAGGTCGGCCGCCACGAGGTACGCGCGGCCGTGCCGGTGCGCGGCATCGAGGAGGGCCAGGGCGTGCTCGGTGGCGAGGGCCTTGACGCCGCTGCGCCGCATCCGGGCCAGGTCGGCCTCGCCGAGGTTCTCCGTCATGGCGCTGGGCTGCTCCCAGGGCCCCCACGCTATGGACTGCGCGGGCAGCCCCTCGGCGCGGCGATGGACGGCGAGCGCGTCCAGGTACGCGTTCGCCGCCGCGTAGTTGGCCTGGCCCGGGCTGCCGAGCGTCGCCGACGCGGACGAGAACATCACGAACGTGCCGACGGGGAGGTGACGTGTGGCGACGTGGAGGTTGTGAGCGCTCGCGGCCTTGGCCTCCCAGACCCTGCGGAGCTGGCCGGGCGTCATCGAGGTGACGGTCGCATCGTCGAGGACCCCGGCGGTGTGGATGACCGCGGTGAGGTTGAGGTCGTGGACCAGGTCGGTGACGGTGGCCGGGTCGGTGAGGTCGGCCGCGACGATCTGGACGTGCGCGCCGAGGTCGGTGAGGGTGGTCTTCAGGGTGTCGGCGCCGGGGGCGTGGGGGCCGCGGCGGCTGACCAGGAGGAGGTGTTTGGCGCCCCAGGTGCGGGCCAGGTGTTCGGCGATCAGGCCGCCCAGGGTGCCGGTGCCGCCGGTGATCAGAACCGTCCCCTCCGGATCGAGAGGCGCCGGGACGTCCAGGACCAGCTTGCCGGTGTGACGCGCCTGGCTCAGATGACGCATCGCCTCACGGGCCCGCGACAGCGGCCACGACCGCACCGGCAAAGGACGCAGCGCACCCGACTCGAACAACGCGCCCAGCTCGGACAGCATCTCGCCGACACGGTCCGGACCGGCGTCCGTCAGGAGGTCGTAGGCCCGGTAGTCGATCTTCGAGTACCGCTCGGGGTCACGGATGTCGGTCTTGCCCATCTCCAGGAACCGTCCGCCCTCACCGAGCAGCCGGACCGAGGCGTCGACGAACTCCCCCGCCAAACTGTTCAACACCACATCCACACCCCGGCCGCTCATGGCCGCCTCGAAACCCAGGTCGCGAGACGAGGCACGATCGGCCTCAGCGATCCCCATCTCCGCCAGCACACCGTGCTTGGCAGGACTCGCCGTCGCCAGGACCTCCGCCCCCAGATGCCGCGCGATCTGCACCGCCGCCATCCCCACACCACCGGCCGCGGCGTGGATCAGGACCGTCTCACCCGCACTCAGCCCGGCCAGATCCACCAGCCCGTACCACGCGGTCAAGAACACCACCGGCGCTGCCGCCGCCTGCTGGATCGTCCAGCCGTCCGGCACCCGCGCGAGCAGCCTGGCGTCCGTCACGGCGACCGGGCCGAACGCGCCCGAGAACAGGCCCATCACCCGGTCGCCCGGACGCAGGCGCGTGACGTCCGGTGCGGTCTCCATGACCACGCCCGCCCCCTCGCCGCCGATACCGGCCTGGCTGGGGACCATGCCGAGGGCGACGAGCGTGTCCCGGAAGTTGAGACCGGCCGCCGATACCGCGACCCGCACCTGCCCCGGCTCCAAGGGCTCCAGGACCTCGGGGCACTCCACGACCGAGATCCCGTCCAGGGTCCCGGCCTCCGCGACGTCCAACCGCCACCCGGCCCTGGCCGACGGGATCGGGAGCGCGCCGCCTCGCACCGGGGACAGCCGCGGAACGAGCACCTCACCGTCCCGGACGGCCATCTGGGGTGCGCCCACTTCCAGGGCTCGCGCCAGATCGTCGCCGTTCCCCTCGCCGTCCAGGTCGACCAGGACGAACCGGTCCGGGTCCTCCGACTGGGCGCTGCGCACCAGGCCCCAGAGCGCGGCGGCGTCCGGGACGCGGCCATCGGTCGCACCCCGCGTGACGACCACCATCCGGCCTTCCGACGCTTGGATCAGGCCCAGCAGCTCTTCCGTCGTGGACGGCTCGACGATCTCCCAGCCGTCCCCGAGGCGCCGACCCGGTGCCGCCGGAACCCAGTCGAGGCTGAACAGCCCGCGTGGCTCACGGGCGGCCTCGGGCTCGTCGGCGGAAGCCGAGCGCATCGCCAGCGACTCGACACCGAGCACAGGCGCGCCCGTCGGGTCGGCGACCGTGACCCGCACGCCGCGCTCGTCCGGCGCGAGGCGGACCCGCACGCTGGACGCGCCGGTCGCCCAGAGCGTCAGGCCGTTCCACGCGAACGGCAGCCACAGCCCGTCCGAGCGGTCCATGAGCAGCGTCGGGTGCAGGGCCGCGTCCAGCAGCGCCGGATGGATACCGAACTCCTTCGGATCACCGGCGGCGCCGGGCAGCACCACCTCGGCCAGCAGCTCGTCGCCGTGCCGCCACACCGCCCGCAGACCCTGGAACGCGGACCCGTACTCGTAGCCCGACTCCGCCGCCCGCTCGTAGAACCCGGTCAGGTCCACAGGCTCCGCACCCGGCGGAGGCCACTGCCCCGGCAGTCCCTCCCCGCTGGGCGCGTGAGTGCTCAGCGCGCCCTCCGCATTGCACACCCACGCTTCGTCGTCCGCCGCACGAGAGTGCAGCCGCAGCGCCCGCCGCCCGTCATCGTCCGGGGCGTCGGCCACCACCTGAACCTGTACGGCGCCGCCCTGCTCCGGGACGACGATCGGCGCACGCAGAACCAGCTCCTCGACCGCCGCGCACCCGGCCTCGTCCGCCACCCGGAGGGCCCACTCCGCAAGCGCCGACCCCGGCGCCATGACCGTCCCGCCGACGACATGCTCCGCCGCCAGGCCATCGTCCAGGCGCCCGGTCATGACCAGCCCGCCGTCCGCCAGGCGCACAACCTCACCAACACTCGCGAACGTCCTCGGCCAGTAGCGCTGGTGTTGGAAGGGGTAGGTGGGCAGGTCGGTGGTGGTGTGGGTGGTTGTGGGGAGGTGGTGGGTCCAGTTGATGGGCGTGCCGGTGCTGTGCAGGTGGCCCAGGGCGTGGAGATAGGCGTCGGTGTCGGACCGTTTGCTGGTGAGGGCGCTGATGGTGGTGGGCTGGTCCAGGGTGTGCTGGACGGCGGTGCACAGGACGGGATCGGAGCCCAGTTCCAGGAAGGTGGGGTTGGGGTCGGTGTGGGTGAGGGCGTGGTGGAACTGGACCGGTTGCCGGACCTGCCGCACCCAATAGTCAGGCGTGGCGATGTCGCTTGTCGCGGGCTGCCCCGTGAGCGTGCTGATCAGCGGAATGGCCGGAGGGCGGTACGCCAGATCGCCGATGGCGGTTTCGAAGTCGTCGAGGATGGGGTCCATGAGTGGGCTGTGGAAGGCGTGGCTGGTGGTGAGGGTTCGGGTTTTGCGTCCTTGCTGGGCCCAGTGGGTGGTGAGGGTGGTGATGTGGGGTGCGGGTCCGGAGATGACGGTGGTGGTGGGGGTGTTGTGCGCGGCGATGCTGACCTGGTCGGGCAGTCCGGGGGGCTGAGTGAGCTCGTCGGGGGTGGCGTGGATGGTGGCCATCGCTCCACCGTCGGGCAGGGCGCCCATCAGGGTGGCGCGGGCGGCGACCAGCCGGCACGCATCCGACAGATCCAGGACGCCGGCGATGTGCGCGGCGGTGACCTCTCCGATCGAGTGCCCGATCACCACGTCCGGGTGCAGCCCGTGCTCGTGCAGCAGCCGGGCCAGCGCGGTCTGCAGGGCGAACAGTCCGGCTTGGGCGTAGGTGGTGTGATCCAGCAACCCGCCCGGCTCACCCTCGAACACCACCTGCTTGAGCGGGTGTTCGGGCAGGTACGGGTCCAGCAGCGCACAGACCTGGTCGAAGGCGGCGGCGAAAACCGGATACCGCTCATACAGCCCGGCGCCCATCCCGGCGCGCTGGCTGCCCTGCCCGGGAAACAACCACACCAAGGGCCCAGTGCTCGCGGCCGGGGCGTCGGGTGCCTCGGTTAGCTCGGCCAGCCCGGTGCGGAGTTGTTGGTGGGTGCGGCCGAACACGACAGCGCGATGCTCGAACGTCGCGCGAGTTTCCACCAAGGCCCGTGCGACACCGGCGATGTCGGGGGCGTCCAGGTCGGCCAACGCGCCGGCCTGATCGCGCAATGCTTGAGGGGTGCGGGCCGACAGCACCCACGGCACCGGACCATCCGGCTCAACCGGCGCGACCGGCTCGGGGGCGGGCGCCGACTCCAGCACCACATGGGCGTTGGTGCCGGAGACTCCGAAGGATGACACGGCCGCTCGGCGAGGACGGTCGGTGTCCGGCCAGTCGATTTGCTCGGTCAGCAGGTGAACCGTGCCTGACGACCAGTCGACGTGGGGGCTGGGTTCGTCGACGTGGAGGGTGGTGGGCAGGCGGCCGTGGCGCATCGCCATGACCATCTTGATCACGCCCGCGATCCCGGCCGCGGCCTGCGTATGACCGATGTTGGACTTGATCGAGCCGAGCCAGAGGGGTCGGTCATCGGGGCGATCTTGACCGTACGTCGCCAGAAGGGCCTGCGCCTCGATCGGGTCGCCCAGCGTGGTGCCGGTGCCGTGCGCCTCGACCGCGTCCACATCGGACGGTGACAGGCGCGCGTTCGCCAACGCCTGGCGGATCACGCGTTGCTGGGACGGGCCGTTGGGAGCCGTCAGCCCGTTGGAGGCACCGTCCTGGTTGACCGCCGAGCCCCGCACGACGGCCAGCACCCGGTGGCCGTTGCGTCGCGCGTCCGACAACCGTTCCAGCAGGACGAGCCCCACGCCCTCGGAGAAGCCCGCGCCGTCCGCCGCTGCCGCGAAGGGCTTGCAGCGTCCGTCGGGAGCCAGCATCTGCTGGCGGACGAACTCGGCCATCGGCTCGGCGGTCGCCGCGACGGTGACGCCGCCCGCCAGCGCGAGCGTGCACTCGCCCTGGCGGAGCGCCTGGGACGCCAGGTGCAAGGTGACCAGGGACGATGAGCACGCCGTGTCCACGCTCACCGCCGGGCCTTCCAACCCGAACGTGTACGCCACCCGCCCGGAGACGACGCTGCCCGCGCTCCCGGTGGCAAGGCTCCTGCCGTCCGCGTCGGGGCTGTTCTGGAGGAGCGGGCCGTAGTCGTGGTACATGACGCCGGTGAAGACGCCGGTCGGCGTGCCCCGGAGTGAACGCGGGTCGATTCCGGCCCGTTCGATGGTCTCCCAGGCCGTTTCGAGCAGGACCCTCTGCTGCGGGTCCATCAGCAGCGCCTCGCGCGGAGATATCCCGAAGAAGCCCGCGTCGAACCGGTCGGCGTCGAGCAGGAAACCGCCCCTGCGGGCATAGGTCTCCTCGGCGCCGCCGGGGGCCGAGGCGGTCAGCCGGGCGAGGTCCCAGCCCCGGTCGTCCGGGACGGGGCCGATGGCGTCGCCGCCCCGCGCGAGCAGGTCCCACAGCTGTTCGGGGGTGCGGACGTCGCCGGGGAACCGGCAGGCCATCCCGACGATCGCGACCGCGTCGTCGGCGGCGGCGGCGCGGGGGTCCGGGGCGGCGGCGGACGCCGGGGCGCCGAGCATCGCGTCGCGCAGGTGTCCGGCCAGGGCGAGCGGGGTGGGATGGTCGAATATCAGGGTGGCGGGCAGCCGGGCGCCGACGGCCGCGCTCAGCCGGTTGCGCAGCTCGACGCCGGTGAGCGAGTCCAGGCCGAGGTCCTTGAACGCCTGGCCGGGCTGGACGGCGCCGTTCCCCCGGTGGCCGAGCACGGCGGCGACCTCGCCGGTGACGAGTTCCAGCAGCGTCTTGTCGCGGTCGGCGTCCGGCATCGTCCGAAGCCGCTCGGCGAAGGACGCGCCGGCCGTGCCGGGCCGCGCGGCCGGGCGGACGAGGTCGCGCAGCAGGGGCGGCACGTCGTCGGCGGCCCGCGCGAGCCGGACGGGGACGAGCGCCGCGTCGTCCGCCGCGAGCGCGAGGTCGAACAGCTTCAGCCCCTCCCCGGTGGACAGCGGCCGCACGCCGAGCCGCGCCATCCGCCTGAGGTCGCGTGCGCTGAGCCGTCCGGTCAGGCCGGTGCGCTCGGCCCACAGCCCCCAGGCCAGAGACACGCCCGCCAGGCCGGCGGCGCGGCGGTGTTCGGCGAGGGCGTCCAGGAAGGTGCTGGCGGCGGCGTAGTTGCCCTGCCCGGCCGTGCCGAGGACGCCCGCCGCGCCCGAGAAGAGCACGAACATCGGGACGTCGCCCGCCAGCTCGTGCAGGTTGAGCGCCGCGTCGACCTTGGCGCGCATGACCGCGTCGACCTGCTCCCCGGTCAACGACGTGATCGGCGCGTCGTCGACGACTCCGGCGGCGTGCACCACGCCGGCGAGGGGGTGTTCGGCGGGCACGGACGCGAGGACGGCGGCGAGCGCGTCGCGGTCGGCCGCGTCGCAGGCGGCGACGGTGATGTCCGCGCCGGTGTCCGCGAGGTCGTCCGCCGTTCCGCCGCTCCTGCTCACCAGCAGCAGGTGCCGGACGCCGTGCTCGGCGGCCAGGTGCCGGGCGACGAGACGGCCGAGCGTGCCGGTGCCGCCGGTGATCAGCACGGTGCCGTCCGGGTCCGGCCCGGGGGCGTCCTGCGGGAGGTCGGCGACGCGGGTGAGGCGCGGCGCCGCGATGGAGCCCGCGCGGATCATCAGCTGGGGTTCGCCGCTCGCGAGCGCGGCCGGGAGCGCCGCCGGGGTGGCGTCGTCGCCGTCGACGCCGACGAGCACGAACCGTCCGGAGTTCTCGGTCTGCGCGGACCGCACGAGTCCCCACAGCACCGAATCGGCCAGGTCGTCGCCGACGAGGAACACCAGCGTGGACGCTTCGAGCGCGGGTTCCGCCAGCCATTCCCCGAGGAGCGCCAGCGCCCGTGTCGTGACCTCGCGCGCGTCACGTCCCAGGGTGCCGGGGCCGACGAGGACGACGTCGGGGATCGGGTCCCCCGCCGCGACGATGGCGGCGAGGTCCTCATGGGGGCGGGCGGGAAGGCCGTCCGCGGGTCCGATCGCGGCCCAGCGGTCCGTGCTGAGCGGCTCGGCGGGCGGTACGGCGACGGGCTCGATCCTGTGCAGCGACCTTCCGGCGGAGCCGCCGCTCGCGAGCTGCCCGGCGGCGAGGGGGCGGAGCGTCAGCGTCCGCACCGCGCCGACGGGACGTCCTTCGGCGTCGGCGAGCGCGACCGAGTAGGCGGCGGGCCCGGACGGCGTCATCCGGACACGGAGCGCCCTCGGATCACCGGCCGAGACGGAGATCCCGTTCCACGCGAACGGGAGGTGGACCGGCCCGGACTCGTCGGCCGCGAGCAGGCCGCTCTGGAGTGCCGCGTCCAGCAGCGCGGGATGGACGCGGAAGTCGCCGGCGCCGCCGTCCGTCTCGGGCAGCCGCACCTCGGCGAGGATCTCGCCGTTCCGGCGCCAGGCCGCCGTGAGGCCCTGGAACAGGGGGCCGTAGCCGTATCCCCGTTCGGCCAGCCGCGTGTAGAAGCCGCCGAGGTCGACCGGGTCCGCGCCGGGGGGAGGCCAAGCGCTCTCCCCGAATGGCTCCGCGGGCGCGGCGGGGGCGAGGACGCCGTCGGCGTGCCGGGTCCAGGACGAGCCTTCCGACCGGGCGTGCACCGCCAGGGTGCGCCGGCCGGTGTCGTCCGGGCCGTCCACGCTCACCTGCACTTGGACCGCGCCCTCGTCCGGCAGGACGAGCGGGGCGTGCAGCGTCAGCTCCTCGACCAGGCCGCAGCCGACGCGATCGCCGACGCTCACCGCCAGCTCCGCGAACGCGGTGCCGGGGACGACCGTCTCCCCCAGGACGGAGTGGTCGTCCAGCCAGCCGTGCGTCCGTCTGGACAGGCGTCCGGTGAACAGCGTCCCGCCCGTGTCCGCCAGCTCGAACGCGGCGCTCAGCAGCGGATGGTCGTCCGGGACGAGCCCGACGGACGCGGCGTGCCCGGCGTCGGCGTCGGGCTTCGGCAGCCAGAAACGGCTGGTCTGGAACGCGTAGGTCGGAAGGTCGACCTGGTGCGGCCCGGCCTCGGCGAAGAGGGCGGCCCAGTCGACGTCCGCGCCGTGCACGTGGAGTTCCGCCAGCGAGGTGACCATGCGGAGCGGGCCGCCCTCGTCGCGCCGGAGCGAGCCCGCGACGACGGCGTCCGCGCCCTCGGCCGCCGCGGTCTCCTCGATCCCGCCCAGCAGCACCGGATGCGGGCTGACCTCAAGGAACATCCGGTGGCCCGCGTCCAGCAGGCCCCGGACCGCGTCATGGAACCGGACGGGGAGGCGCAGGTTGCGGTACCAGTACGCGGCGTCGGCCTCCGTGCCGTCCTGCCACCCGATGGTCACGGTCGAGTACCAGGGGACGTCGGCGGCGCGCGGGACGATCGGCGCGAGGACGTCGGCCAGGCGCTCCTCGATCGCCTCGACCTGCGTGCCGTGCGACGCGTAGTCGACGGCGATGCGCCGCGCCCGGATCTCCTCCGCCGCGCACCGGTCCAGCAGCGCGTCGAGGGCGGGGACGGGACCGGCTACCACGACGGAGGCGGGCCCGTTGACCACCGCGACGGACAGTCCGGTGCCGAGGCTTTCCAGGATCTCGCGGGTTCGGGCCTCGGGCAGCGACACCGAGACCATCCCACCCCCGCCTGCCAGCGACTCCCTGATCGTCCGGCTTCGCAACGCCACCACCCGGGCGGCGTCCCGCAACGACAACGCACCCGCCACACACGCAGCCGCGATCTCCCCCTGCGAATGACCCACCACCGCCGCCGGAACCACCCCGTACGAACGCCACACCTCCGCCAACGACACCATGACCGCCCACAACACCGGCTGAACCACATCAACACGATCCAGGTCCTTCGAGTCACGCAGAACCTCGGTCAGCGACCAGTCGACGAACTCCCCCAGCGCCGCCTCGCACTCGGCCATCCGCGCCGCGAACACCGGCGAACAATCCAGCAACTCCACCCCCATACCAACCCACTGCGACCCCTGACCGGGAAACACGAACACCACACCCCCGCCAACCGCCTCGCCCCGAACCACGTCTCCGGACGGAAGCCCCTCGGCGACCGCGTCCAACCCGGCGAGCAGCGCCTCCCGGCTCTCCCCCACCACGGCGGCGCGGTGCTCGAACACCGCCCGCGAACTGACCAGCGACCAGCCCACATCCACCGGCGACAACTCCGCACGCCCCCGCACGAACTCCGCCAACCGACCCGCCTGACCCCGCACCCCCACCACACTCCGCGCCGACACCACCCACGGCACCACACCCACCGGCACCACTGCATCAGGCACCGCCACGGGCTCCACGGGTTCCACCGGCTCGGGCTCCGGCTCCGGCGCCTCCTCGACGATCACGTGCGCGTTCGTACCGGAAATACCGAACCCCGACACCCCCGCACGACGCCGACCACCACCACCCGGCCACGCCACCGCCTCCGTCAACAACGACACCCCACCCGACGACCAATCCACATGCCCCGACGGCTCATCCACCCCCAACGTCCGCGGCAACACCCCATGCCGCATCGACTCCACCACCTTGATCACACCCGCCACACCCGCCGCCGCCTGCGTATGCCCGATATTCGACTTCACCGACCCCAACCACAACGGACGCTCCCGCTCCACCCCATACGTCGCCAACAACGCACCCGCCTCAATCGGATCACCCAACCGCGTCCCCGTCCCATGCGCCTCCACCACATCCACATCACCCACCGACAACCGCGCATCCGCCAACGCCTCACGAATCACCCGCTGCTGCGACGGACCGTTCGGCGCCGTCAGCCCGTTGGACGCGCCGTCCTGGTTGATCGCGGAACCGCGCACGACGGCGAGCACGCGGTGGCCGTTGCGCTCGGCGTCCGACAGGCGCTCCACGAGCAGGACGCCGACGCCCTCCGCCAGCCCGAAGCCGTCGGCCGCCGCCGCGAACGGCTTGCACCGGCCGTCGGGCGACAGGGCGCGCTGCCGGGAGAACTCGACCAGCGGGCCGGGCGTCGACATGATCGCGGCGCCGCCCACGAGGGCCATCGAGCACTCGCCGCGCCGCAGCGCCTGCGTCGCCAGGTGCAGCGCGACCAGCGACGACGAGCACGCCGTGTCCACCGTCACCGCCGGGCCCTCCAGCCCGAAGGCGTAGGCGATGCGGCCCGACACCACACTCGGCGCGCCGCCCGTCACGACGTAGCCCTCGACCTCCGGCGGGACGGCGTCCACGCGGGGGAGGTAGTCCTGGGCCAGCGCGCCGACGAAGACGCCCGTCCGGCTGCCGCGCAGCGAGCCCGGTTCGATGCGGGCCCGTTCGAACGCCTCCCAGCAGACCTCGAGCAGCAGCCGCTGCTGCGGGTCCATCGCCAGCGCCTCGCGCGGCGAGATCCCGAAGAACTCGGGGTCGAACTCGGCCGCGTCGTGCAGGAAGCCTCCTTCGCGGACGTAGGTCGTGCCGGGGACGCCCGCGTCGGCGTTGTAGATGGCGGCCAGGTCCCAGCCGCGGTCGTCCGGCGGCGCCGAAACGGTGTCGCGGCCTTCCGCGACCACCTGCCACAGCTCCTCGGGCGACCGCACCCCGCCGGGGAAACGGCAGCTCATCGCCACGATCGCCATCGGCTCCTCGGTGGCCGCCGCCACCGTCACGGGCGCGGCCACGGTCGTCGTGCCCAGCAGCCGCTCCCGGAGGAGGCGCGCGAGGACGGCCGGCGTGGGCTGGTCGAACACGAGCGTCGCGGGCAGGCGGAGCCCGGTGGCCTCCGCCAGGCTGTTGCGGAGCTGGATCGCGGTCAGCGAGTCGAAGCCCGACTCGCGGAACGCGCGGTCCGCCGGGACCGCGTCCGCCGAGTCGTGCCCGAGGACGACGGCGGCCCTGCTCCGCACCGTCTCCACCAGGAGGGCGATCCCGTCGTCCGGGGAGAGGGAGGCGAGCCGCCGCCGAAGCGCCGCCGTGGCGCCGTCGCCGTGCCCCTCGCCGGCGTCGGCCGCGAGGACGCGCGCGGCCTCGGGCAGGTCGGCGATGAGCGGGCTCGGACGGGACAGCGTGAACGACGGGACGAACCGTCCCCAGTCGACGTCGGCGACGATCGCGCAGGGCTCGTCCGCCCCGGCGGCACGGGCGAGCCCGGCCAGCGCCGAGCCCGGGTCCATCGCGGGGAGACCCTGCTCGCGGAGGCGGGCGGCGACGCGGTCGCCCTGCCGCTCGTCGTCGCGGCGGCCCGGCTCGCTGCCCCGCCAGACGCCCCACGCCACCGACGTGGCGGGCAGGCCCCGGGCGCGGCGCCGCCGGGCGAGCGCGTCCAGGTAGGCGTTGGCCGCCCCGTAGGCGCCGTGGTCGCCGCTCCCCCACACGCCCGAGAGGGACGAGAACAGCACGAACGCGTCCAGCGGCTCGCCGTCGAGCAGCTCGTCGAGCAGCGCCGCCCCGGCGACCTTGGGCGCGACGACCCCGGCGAGGTGCTCGGCGGTGCAGTCGGCGAGCGCGGCCAGCTCGATCACGGCGGCCGCGTGCACGACCGCGCGGATCGGGCCGTCGGCGCGGAGACGCTCGACCAGTTCCGTCACCGCCGCCCGGTCGGTGATGTCGCACGCGACGGCGGTGCACCGGGTGCCGTCGGCGGCGAGGTCCGCCACCACGCCCTCGACCCGGGGGGCGTCCGCGCCGCGCCGGCTCACCAGGACGACGTGCTCGGCGCCGTTGCGGGACAGCCAGCGGGCGACGTGCGGGCCGACCGATCCGGACGCGCCGGTCAGCAGCACCGTCCCGCGCGGCATCCAGTCCGTGCCGCCGCCGCTGGACGGCGCGCGCTCCAGCCTGCGGCCGAACAGCCCCGAACGGCGCACCGCCACCTGGTCCTCGGCGGTGCCGGTGAGCGCCCGCGCGAGCAGGTCCAGGTCGCGGTCGTCCGGCTCGCCTGGCAGGTCGATCAGCCCGCCCCAGCGCTCCGGGTACTCCACCGCGGCGGTCCGGCCGAGCCCCCAGGTGAGGGCCCGCGCCGGTTCGGGGACGTCGGTGTCGTCGACCGCGACCGCGCCGCGGGTCACGCACCAGACCCGTCCGGCCGCGTCCGCCTCGTCCAGCGCTCTGATCAGCGAGAGCGTCGCGGTGAGCCCGCGCGGGACGGCGGGGTGCTCCGGGTGGGGTTCCTCGTCCAGCGCCAGGAACGAGACGACGCCCGCGACGTCCCCGACGTCCCCGGTGAGGTCGCCCGGCGTGACGGGCAGCGCGTCGGCGCCGCGTTCGCGGAGGGCGCGTAGCGTCCCGGTGACGAGGTCGTCCTCTTCCCATCCGTCCGGGACGACCACGGCCCAGGTCCCCGCCAGGCCTTCGGACGGCTCGGCCAAAGGCTTCCAGGCGACGCGGTAGCGCCAGGTCGCGAGCGGGTCCCCGCCCACCGCGCCGTCCGTGGGCTCCAGCCAGTAGCGGCGGCGCTGGAAGGCGTGGGTGGGCAGGTCGACGCGGCGCGGACCGGCCGCGGAGAACACCGCCGTCCAGTCGACGGCGACGCCATGGACGTGGGCTTCGGTCAGCGCGGCCAGCATCCGGCGCGGGCCGCCGTCGTCCCGCCGGAGCGTGCCCAGCACGACCGCGCCGCCTGGAAGCGTGTCGATCGTCTCCTGGAGCGGCGGCGTCAGAATCGGATGGGGGCTGATCTCGACGAAGACGCGATGGCCGTCCTCCGCGAGCGCCCGGACGGCGTGCTCGAACCGGACGGTGTTGCGCAGGTTGCCGTACCAGTAGCCGGCGTCGAGCTCGGCGCCGTCGACCCAGCGCGACTCCGCGGTGGAGTACATCGGTATGCGGGGTGTCGCGGGTCGTAGGGGGGCGAGGTCGGCGCGGAGCGTCTCGGCGAGCCGGTCAAGCTCGCTGGAGTGGGCGGTGAAGTCCACGCCCGGGATGCGCCACCGCATGACGCCGCGCGACGCCAGCTCGGTTTCCAGGCCCAGCAGCGCGGTGGCCTCGCCGGACACGACGACCGTGGACGGGCCGTTCACCGCGGCGACGGACAGTCCGGTGCCGAGGCTTTCCAGGATCTCGCGGGTTCGGGCCTCGGGCAGCGACACCGAGACCATCCCACCCCCACCCGCCAGCGACTCCCTGATCGTCCCGCTCCGCAACGCCACCACCCGGGCAGCGTCCCGCAACGACAACGCACCCGCCACACACGCAGCCGCGATCTCCCCCTGCGAATGACCCACCACCGCCGCCGGAACCACACCGAACGAACGCCACACCTCCACCAACGACACCATCACCGCCCACAACACCGGCTGCACCACATCAACACGATCCAGGTCCTCCGAGCCGCGCAGAACCCCGGTCAGCGACCAGTCGACGAACTCCCCCAAAGCCGCTTCACACTCGGCCATCCGCGCCGCGAACACCGGCGAACAATCCAGCAACTCCACCCCCATACCGACCCACTGCGACCCCTGACCGGGAAACACGAACACCACACCCCCGCCAACCGCCTCGCCCCGAACCACATCCCCGGACGGACGCCCCTCGGCCAGCGCGTCCAAACCCGCCAGCAACCCGTCCCGGCCGTTCGCGACAACTGCGGCGCGGTGCTCGAACATCGCCCGCGAGGAGACCAGCGACCAACCCACATCCACCGGCGACAACTCCGCACGCCCCCGCACGAACTCCGCCAACCGACCCGCCTGACCCCGCACCCCCACCACACTCCGCGCCGACACCACCCACGGCACCACACCCACCACCGACCCAGACCCCGACCCGACCTCCACTGGTTCGGGCTCCACCGGCTCCGGCTCCGGCGCTTCCTCGACGATCACGTGCGCGTTCGTCCCGGAAATACCGAACCCCGACACCCCCGCACGACGCCGACCACCACCACCCGGCCACGCCACCGCCTCCGTCAACAACGACACCCCACCCGACGACCAATCCACATGCCCCGACGGCTCATCCACCCCCAACGTCCGCGGCAACACCCCATGCCGCATCGACTCCACCACCTTGATCACACCCGCCACACCCGCCGCCGCCTGCGTATGCCCGATATTCGACTTCACCGACCCCAACCACAACGGACGCTCCCGCTCCACCCCATACGTCGCCAACAACGCACCCGCCTCAATCGGATCACCCAACCGCGTCCCCGTCCCATGCGCCTCCACCACATCCACATCACCCACCGACAACCGCGCATCCGCCAACGCCTCACGAATCACCCGCTGCTGGGCCGTGCCGTTGGGCGCGGTCAGCTGGCTGCTCTTGCCGTCCTGGTTCACCGCGCTGCCCCGGATCAGGCCGTGCACGCGGTGGCCGAGGCGCCGCGCGTCCGAGAGGCGTTCCAGGACGAGCATCCCGGCGCCCTCGCCCCATCCGGTGCCGTCGGCGGCGGCCGCGAACGGCTTGCAGCGGCCGTCGGGCGACAGGGCCCGCTGCCGGGAGAACTCCACGAACATGCCGGGGGTGGACATCACCGTCACGCCGCCCGCGAGCGCCGTCGAGCACTCGCCGTCCCGCAGGGCCCGGCAGGCCAGGTGCAGCGCCACCAGCGACGACGAGCAGGCGGTGTCGACGGTGATCGCCGGGCCCTCGAAACCGAACGTGTACGCCACCCGGCCGGACGCCACGCTGGGCGTCGTCCCGGTGAGCACGTAGCCCTCCAGATCGCCGCCCGACGGGCGGCCGAGCCCGGGCGGGTAGTCCTGGGCGATGACGCCCGCGAACACGCCCGTCCGGCTGCCGCGCAGGTCGGCGGGGACGATGCCGCCGTCCTCAAGCGCCTCCCAGCAGACCTCGAGCAGGAGCCGCTGCTGCGGGTCCATCGCCAGCGCCTCGCGCGGCGGAATCCCGAAGAACTCCGCGTCGAACTCCGGCGCCGAGTGCAGGAACCCGCCCTCGCGCGCGTAGGTCCGGCCGAGGCGGCCGGAGTCGGGGTCGGGATCGTAGAGCGCCCGCACGTCCCATCCCCGGTCCGCGGGGAATTCGCCGATCGCGTCCCGCTCGCCCGCCACCAGGTCCCACAGCCCGGCGGGGGACTCGACGTCGCCGGGGAACCGGCAGCCGATGCCGACGATCGCGATCGGCTCGCTCCGCGCCTCGCCCGCCTCCCGCAGTTCCCGGCGCGCCTGGTGGAGCTCGGCCGTGACGCGGTTGAGGTAGTCGCGCAGCCTGTCTTCCATCGTCATGCGTCGTCAGCCTCCGCGGCTCAGGGCGTGCTCAGCTCGTTGTCGATGAAGTCGAAGATCTCGTCGTGGGACGCCGCGGAGAGCCGCTCGGCGAGGTCGGGGCCGTCCCCGTCCGCGGCCTCGACGTGGGCCAGCAGCTCCCGCAGCCGCGCCACGATCCGCGGCCGCGCGGCCGCGTCGGCGGCCAGCGCCGCCTCCAGCCGGGCGAGCGCGTCCAGCGGCGACCCCTCGGCGGCCTTGGCGGACGGGCCGAGTCGCGCCGCGAGATGCGCGGCCACGGCGGCCGGGGTGGGATGGTCGAAGGTCAGCGTGGCGGGCAGCCGCAGGCCGGTGGCCTCCGCCAGCCGGCTCCGCAGCTCGACCACGCTGAGCGAGTCGAACTCCGCGTCCAGGAACCCGCGGTCCGGCACGATGCTCTCCGGGTCGGCGTGGCCGAGGACGGCGGCCCCGATGCCGCGGACCAGGGCCAGCACCCGCCGTTCCCGCTCCGCCGGTTCCAGCGCCGCGAGGTCGTCGCGGCTCACGCCGGGCGGACGGCGGCCCGCAGCCGTCCCGCGCGCGGGCCCGCGCAGGAGGTCGCCCAGCAGCGGATGCCCGGCCGCCTCGGGCGCGATCCGGGCCGGGACGACGGCCGGGCCGGCGTCGGCGAGCGCCGCGTCGAGCAGGCCGAGGGCCGCGCCGGTGTCCAGGGGCGCCAGCCCGGCGCGGGCCAGCCGGGCGTGGTCGGCGCGCGTCAGCCCGGCGGTGATCCCGCTCGGTTCCCGCCAGCTCCCCCAGGCCAGTGCCCGGGCGGGCAGGCCGCGGGCGCGCCGGTGCACCGCCAGCGCGTCGAGGAAGGCGTTGGCCGCCGCGTAGTTCGCCTGCCCCGCGTTGCCGAGCACACCGACCGCCGAGGAGAACAGCACGAACTCCGCCAGGTCGAGGTGCTCGGTCAGCCGGTGCAGGTTCCACGCGGCGTCCACCTTGGGCCGGAGCACCCGCGCGATCCGCTCCGGATCCAGCGCGTCCAGGACGCCGTCGTCGATCACGCCCGCGGCGTGGAACACACCGGTCAGCGGACGGTCCAGGCCGTCGAGCAGCGACGCCAGAGCGCGCTCGTCGGCGGCGTCGCACGCGGCGACGGTCACCTCGGCGCCCAGCGCCTCCAGCCCGGCCGCGAGCTCCGCGGCCCCCGGCGCCGCCCGGCCCCTGCGCCCGGTCAGCAGGAGACGCCGCACCCCGTGCCGTTCGACGAGGTGGCGCGCGGTGAGGCCGCCGAGGGTGCCGGTCCCGCCGGTGACCAGGACGACCCCGTCGGGGTCGAGCGGGGTCGGCAGCGTCAGCACGAGCTTGCCGGTGTGCCGCGCCTGGCTCATCGTCCGCAGGGCACCGGGCGCCCTGCGGACGTCGCGCGCCCGGACCGGAAGCGGGCGGAGCGTGCCCGCCGCGAACAGGGGCAGCAGCTCGGCGAACGCGCGGGCGATCACGTCCGGGTCGAGGTCGAGCAGGTCGAACGCCTGGTAGGAGACGCCGGGATGGTCGGCGGCCACCCGCGCCGGGTCCCTGACGTCGGTCTTGCCGAGCTCGACGACCCTGCCGCCGGGCGCGGCGAGGCGCAGCGTGGCGTCGGTGAACTCCCCGGCCAGCGAGTGCAGGACGACGTCCACACCGCCGCCGAACCGCCGCTCGAACTCCAGGTCACGGGACGACGCCAGCCGCTCGTCCGGCACGCCCATGGCGCGGAGCACGTCCCATTTGCCGGGGCTCGCCGTCGCGTACACGTGCGCGCCGAGGCGCCGGGCCAACTGGACGGCCGCCATGCCGACGCCGCCCGTCGCGGCGTGCACCAGGAGCCGTTCGCCCGCGCGGAGCCCGGCCAGCCCGGACAGGCCGTGATGGGCCGTGAGGAACACGATGGGAGTGGCGGCGGCCTGGGCGAACGTCCACCCGTCCGGGATCGGGGCGAGGAGGCGCCGGTCCGTGACGGCGGACGGTCCGAGCGTCCCGGGGAACAGGCCCATGACGCGGTCGCCGGGGGCCAGGTCCGGCACGTCCGGGGACGTCTCGACGACCACGCCCGCGCCTTCCGCGCCCAGCCGCGCCCCGCCGGGGTACACGCCGAGCGCGATCAGGACGTCCCGGAAGTTCAGCCCGCCCGCGCGCAGCGCCACCCGCACCGTGCCGGGGCCCAGCGGGACGTCGGGCGCGGGCAGCAGCGCGAGCGCGTCGAGGCTGCCCGGGGCGGTGACGTCCAGCCGCCAGGAGCCGCCGGGCGGGGGCGTCAGGGTGTCCGGCGCGGCGCGGCCGAGGCGCGGCACGAGGACGCGGCCCTCGCGCAGCGCGAGCTGCGGCTCCCCGGACGCGAGCGCGCGGGGCAGCGCCTCCCGCGACGCGGGGTGCCCGTCGTGGTCGACCAGGACGATGCGGCCGGGCAGCTCCGCCTGGGCCGAGCGCGCCAGGCCCCAGACCGCCGCACCGGCCAGGTCGGTGATGTCGGCGCCGTCCTCCGTCGCGACGGCGCCGCGGGTCGCGAGCACCAGCCGGGCGCCGTCCTCGCCGGACGCCGCGTCGCGCACCGCCCGCAGGCTCAGCTCGACGGCGTCGTGGACGGCTGCGGGCTCGCCCCCGCCGCCCGCCTCCACCATGACGGTTTCGCTCTCGGCGGCCGGCCGGTCGGGAAGGGGCACCGGGGTCCAGTTCACCCGCAGCAGGTCGCCGCCGCCCCCGTCCGCGGCCGGGAGGGAGCGTGGGGACGGGCGCAGTGTCAGGCCGTCCACGGTCAGGACGGGCGCGCCGCCCGCGTCCGCCACGGTGAGGGACACCGTGTCGGGCCCGCCAGGGGTGATCCGCACCCGCAGCGCGCCGGCGCCCGACGCGTGCAGGGTGACGCCGCGCCAGGCGAACGGCAGGGCGGTCCCCTCGTGGGCGAGCATCCCGAAGGGGCCGACGACCGGGTGCAGGGCCGCGTCGAGCAGCGCCGGATGCAGGAGGTGGCCGTCCAGATCGAGGTCGTCGGCCGGGTCGATCTCCGCGTGCAGTTCGTCGCCGAGCCGCCTGAGCCCGCCGAGCCGCTGGAAGGACGGTCCGTAGTCGTAGCCGTCCGCGGCGAGCCGGTCGTAGAGGCCGGTGAGGTCGACCGTCTCCGCCTCACCGGACGGCCGGTCCGCGGCCCCGGACGGCTCCGCCTCCGGAGCGAGGACCCCCGAGGCGTGACGCGTCCACGAGCCGCCGGGCGGACGGCCGTACAGGCGCACGACCCGGCGGCCGCCGTCGTCCTCCGCGCCGACGACCACCTGGACCTGCACGGACTCCCCGGCGGGAAGCGCCAGCGGAGCCTCCAGGGTCAGCTCCTCGACCGTCGGGCAGCCGGTGCGCGCACCGGCCAGCAGGGCGAACTCCAGGAACGCGGTGCCCGGAAACAACGTCCTGCCGAGGATCGTGTGGTCGGCGAGCCAGGCCGGGACGCCCGGCGACAGGACGCCGGTGAAGGTCATGCCCTGCCCGCCGGCCTCCGGCAGGACGGCGCTCAGCAGCGGATGGCCGGTCGGTTCCAGGCCCGCGCCCGCGGCCGCGGAGGCCGGCGCGGCCAGCCAGTGGCGGCGCCGCTGGAACGCGTACGTGGGCAGGTCGATCCGCCGCGGGTCGCGCCCGGCGGTGGCCGCCGTCCAGTCCACCGCGACGCCCTGGACGTGCAGCCGGGCGAGGGCGGTGAGGAAGGCGGCGGGCTCGGCGCGTCCCTTGCGCAGGACACCGGCGCAGACGGGCGGCGAGTCCACGAGGCCGTCCCTGACCATGGCGGTGAGCACGGCGTCGGGCCCGAGTTCGAGGAACGCGTCAACGCCCTCCCCGGCCATGTGAGTGAGCACGTCGTGGAACCGCACCGGGACCCTGATGTGGCGGGCCCAGGCGGCGGGGTCGCCGGCCTCCTCGGCGGTGGCGGTCCGCCCGGACACGGCGGAGACGATCGGGATCCGCGGCGGCGCGAACCGCAGCCCCTCCGCCACCTCCCGGAACTCGTCCACGACGGGATCCATGTGCGGGGAGTGGAAGGCGTGGCTGACATTGAGCGACCTGGTCCGGAGCCCCTGCCGGGCGCATTCCGCCTCGATCTCCGCGACGGCCGGCGCGGCGCCCGAGAGCACCACCGCCTCCGGGCCGTTGACGGCCGCCAGCGCGACGTCGTCCGCGTGGCCGTCCAGCAGTGGGATCACCCGCTCCTCGGACGCCCGGACGGCGAGCATCGCCCCCGTGGCGGGCACGCTCTGCATCAGCCGCCCGCGCGCGGCGACGAGCGCGCACGCGTCGGGCAGGGAGAGCACGCCGGAGAGATGGGCGGCGGTCAGCTCGCCGACGGAGTGCCCCGCGACCATCGCCGGACGCACGTCGAACGAGCCGACCAGCCGGAACAGCGCGACCTGGAGGGCGAAGAGCGCGGGCTGGGTGAACGCGGTCTCGTCGAGAGCGGGGTCGTCCTCGGCGAACATCAGGTCGCGCAGCGGACGGCCGAGCAGCGGGTCGAGGTGCGCGCACGCCTCGTCCAGGGCCTCGGCGAAGTCCGGATACGCCGCGTACAGCTCACGGCCCATGCCCGCGTACTGGCTTCCCTGGCCGGTGAAGAGGAACGCGACGCGCCGGGACGGACCGGCCACGCCCTGGACGGTCCCGGGCTCGTCCGCGGCGAGGCGGAGCAGGGCGTCCCGGTGACCGTCCGGGCCGTCGGGGACGATGACCGCCCGGTGGTCCAGCACGGCGCGGGTGGTGGCGAGCGAGTGGCCGACGTCGGCCGGGTCGAGGCCGGGACGCTGATCGAGCAGGTCGGCGAGACGGCGGGCCTGGCCGCGCAGCGCGTCCGCGGTCCGGGCCGACAGGGGCCAGGGCGTCAGGCCGCCGGTCCCGACCGCCGGGCCGGGGGCGGGATCGTGGCCGGCCTGCTCCAGGATGACGTGGCCGTTGGTGCCGCTGATGCCGAACGACGACACCGCGGCCCTGCGCGGACGGTCCCGCTCCGGCCACGGCTCGGCCTCCGTCAGCGGCCGGACCGCACCGGCCGACCAGTCCACGTGCGGGGTCGGCGCGTCGATGTGCAGGCTGCGCGGCAGCGTGCCGTGCCGCATCGCCAGCACCATCTTGATCACTCCGGCGATCCCGGCGGCGGCCTGGGTGTGGCCGATGTTCGACTTGAGCGAGCCGAGCCGGACCGGGTCCCCGGCGGGACGTCCCTGCCCGTAGGTGGCGAGCAGCGCTCCCGCCTCGATGGGATCGCCCAGGGTGGTGCCGGTGCCGTGGGCCTCCACCGCGTCGACGTCGGCGGCGGCCAGCCCGGCGTCGGCGAGCGCGCGGCGGATCACCCGTTCCTGGGCGGGGCCGTTCGGGGCGGTCAGGCCGTTGCTGGCCCCGTCCTGGTTGATCGCGCTGCCGCGCACCAGCGCCAGGACCGGATGGCCGTGGCGGCGGGCGTCCGACAGCCGTTCCAGCAGGACGACGCCCACGCCCTCGGCCCAGGCGGTGCCGTCGGCCGCCGCCGCGAACGGCTTGCAGCGGCCGTCCGGGGCCAGGCCGCCCTGCCGGCTGAACTCGGTGAACATGCCGGGCGTCGCCATCACCGTCACGCCGCCCGCCAAGGCCAGCGCGCACTCGTCCCGCCGCAGCGACTGGACGGCCAGGTGCAGGGCGACCAGCGACGCCGAGCAGGCCGTGTCGACGGTGACCGCGGGCCCCTCCAGCCCGAAGGTGTAGGCCACGCGGCCCGACAGGACGCTCGCCGAGGTCCCGGTGAGCAGGTGGCCGCTCGCTTCGCCACCCGCCTCGTGCAGGCGGGGCCCGTAGTCCTGCGCCGCCCCGCCGACGAACACTCCGGTGCGGCTGCCGCGCAGGGAGGTGGGGGCGATGCGCGCCCGCTCCAGCGTCTCCCAGGAGGTCTCCAGCAGGAGCCGCTGCTGCGGGTCGAGCGCCGCCGCCTCCCTCGGGGAGATACCGAACAGGGACGCGTCGAAGTCCGCGGCGTCGGGCAGGAACCCGCCGGCCTGGACCGCGCTCGACTCGCGCAGGACGGACGTGTCCCAGCCCCGGTCGTCCGGGAACGGGGACACGGCGTCGGTCTCGGCCAGGACCAGCCGCCACAGGTCGTCGGGGGCGGCGACACCGCCGGGCAGGCGGCAGCCCATGGCGACGATCGCCACCGGCTCGTCCTCGCCCCGGCGGGACGCCTCCGGGTGCGGCTCGTCCTCTCCGGCGGAGGCGATGACCGTCAGCCGGCGGGCCACGGCCTCGGGCGTCGGATGGTCGTAGAGCAGCGTGGTCGCCAGCGGCAGGCCGGTCGCCGCCCGCAGGTCGTCGCGGAGCTCGACCGTCATCAGGGAGTCGAATCCCAGCTCCTTGAAGGCACGGCCGGTGTCCAGGGCGCCCGGGGACGTCCCGAGGACGGCGGCGGTCCGCGTCCGCACGAGGTGGAGCGCGCCGTCCGCGGACCACTCCACCGCCTCGCCGCCACCCTCAGCCGCCTCGCCGCCACTCCCAGCCGTCTCGCCGCCGCTCTCAGCTGCCTCGTCGGTGCCCTCAGCCGTCTGGCCGCCGTCGAGCCGTACCCCGCCACCGCCGAGCCAGTGCGAGCCGCGCTGGAACGCGTAGGTCGGCAGGTCGACGCGGCGCGCCCCGCCGTAGAGCGCGTCCCAGTCCAGGACGGTTCCGCTGACGTGCAGCCGGACGAGCGCGGCAAGGACGGCGTCAGGCTCGGACCGTCCGTCGCGCAGCGCCGGGACGGCCACGGCGCCATCGTCCAGGCAGCTACGGACGAGACCGGTGAGGACCCCGCCGGGCCCGAGTTCGAGGAACCGGCCCGCACCCTCGTCGCGCAGCGCGGCGAGGCCGTCGGCGAAACGCACCGGCATGCGGGCGTGCCTCGCCCAGTACTCCGGCGCGCACAGATCGTCCGGCCCGGCGAGCCGCCCGGTCAGGTTCGACACGATCGGCACGCGCGGCGGCCGGAACTCCAGGCCCTCCGCCACCCGCGTGAACTCCGCCAGCATCGGGTCGATCCGGGCGGAGTGGAACGCGTGGCTGACCTTGAGCCCGCGTGCCTTGCCGCCGGACCGCGTCCAGCGGGCGGCGAGTTCGGCGACCGCGTCCTCGTCGCCGGTGACCACCACCGAGGCCGGGCCGTTCACCGCCGCGAGCTCCGCCCCCGGCACCTCCGCGATCAGTTCGAGCGCCTCGGCCTCGGTCGCCGAGAGCGCGGCCATGCCGCCGCCGGGCGGGAGCGCCTGCATGAGCGCCGCGCGCGCGGCCACCAGCGCGCAGGCGTCCGGCAGCGACAGCACCCCCGCCACGTGCGCCGCCGTCAACTCGCCGATCGAGTGCCCGGCCACCAGGTCCGGGACGACGCCCCAGCTCTCGAACAGCCGCGAGAGCGCCACGCCGAGCGCGAACAGCGCGGGCTGCGCATGACCGGTCTGGTCGAGTTCGGCGGCGGGCGCGTCCGCCATCAGCTCGCGGAGCGGACGGCCCAGGGACGCGTCCAGATGACCGCACACCTCGTCGAGGGCCTCGGCGAAAACAGGGAATCGGGCGCGGAGTTCTCGCCCCATCCCCGGACGCTGCGCACCTTGCCCGGGGAACACGAACGCCAGGCCGCCCGGCCGGGCCTCCCCCAGGACGACGCCCGCCGCAGCCTCGCCACGGGACAGGGCGTCCAGCCCGGTGAGGAACCCGTCGCGGTCGGCGGCCTGCACGGCGGCGCGGTACTCGAACGCGGAACGGGTGGTGGCGAGCGAGAAACCGATGTCGTCGAGCGCGGTGTCGGCACGCGCCCGGACGAAGGCGCCGAGAGCGTCCGCCTGGGCCCGCAGTGCCGCCGGGCTTCGTCCCGACAGCACCCACGGCAGCGGCGCGCCGTCCCGGGCGGCGGGCGCCGGACTCGCGGGAGGCGGGCTGGAGAGGATGAGATGGCAGTTGGCGCCGCCCATCCCGAACGAGCTGACGCCCGCCGTCACCGGGACGTCCCCGGGGAACGCCAGCGGCTCGGTCACCACCCGGACGCTCCCCGGCAGCCGGGGGTTCGGCGTCTCGAAGTTCAGGCTCGGCGGGAACTCCCGGTGCGCGACGGCCAGCACCGCCTTGAGCAGCCCGGCGGCGCCCGCCGCGCCCTCCAGGTGGCCGATGTTCGTCTTGACCGAGCCGACCGGGAGCGGGTCGCCGCCTCCGTACACCTCGTCCAGGGCGGCCGCTTCCACCGGGTCGCCGACCCTGGTGCCGGTGCCGTGCAGCTCGACGAACCGGACGCCGGACGGCTCCACTCCGGCGTCCCGGCAGGCCAGCCGCAGCACCTCCGCCTGCGCGCGCGCGTCGGGCACGGTCGGGGCGTCCCCGGTGCCGCTGTTGACCGCGCCGCCCAGGATGACCGCGTGCACGCGGTCTCCGTCCGCGACCGCGTCGGCGAGCCGCTTCAGCACGACCAGGGCGCCGCCCTCGCCGCGGACGTAGCCGTTGGCCCGGGCGTCGAAGGTGAAGCAGCGGCCGTCCGGGGACAGCGCGCCGAACTTCGCCTCGGCGGCCGTGCTGGACGCGAGGATGTTCAGCTGGACGCCGCCCGCCAGCGCCAGCGCCGACTCCCCGCGGCGCAGGCTCTGGCACGCCAGATGCACCGCGACCAGCGACGACGACTGGCCGCTGTCGACGTTGAGGCTCGGGCCGCGCAGGCCGAGCAGCGCGGACAGCCGGTTCGCGATCATCCCCCGGTTCAGGCCGGCCAGGGTGTGGTGGGTGACGTCCGCGCCGCTCTGGTGGGCCAGGCCCGCGTAGTCGTCCTGCATCGCCCCGGTGAACACCCCGGCGCGGGCGCCGCGCAGCGTGCCGGGGACGATCCGGGCGTCCTCCAGCGCCTCCCAGCCGAGTTCCAGCACGAGCCGCTGCTGCGGGTCGAGGACGGCCGCCTCGCGCGGGGAGATGCCGAAGAACTCCGGGTCGAACAGGTCGAGGCGGTCGAGGAAGCCGCCGTGGCCGTCCCGTCCCGCCCAGCGTCCCGGCGGGACCGGCGCGACCGCGCTCGTGCCGGTCGAGAGCAGGTCCCAGAACGCCCGCGGGTCGGCGGCGCCCGGCAGCCGGCAGGACAGCCCGACGATCGCGATCGCAGTGTTCTTCCGCTCGGCCAACGCCGCCTCCACGTTCAGCGTGCCCCTCTGTCCGATCTGTCCGACGGCCGCGGTCAGCATTCCCCGGCGGTCTTAAGGCCGCCTAACCCGGCGGACCGACGCGGCCAGCTCCAGCAGATCGGCGGCCACCCGGTCCGGGCGCTGGGCGTGCAGGTCGTGGTCGCCGCCCACGTACTCGCGGACCGTCGCCTCCGGCAACGCGGCCGCCACCGCCGCCACCCACGACCGCACCCGCTCGGCGCGCGGCGCGTACGTGGTGACCGCCGGCATCAGCATCACCGGGACGGCGATGTCCGGGAACCAGCGGCTCGGCGGCTCGGTCCACATGCTGTGCATCACCGACATGTGCCGCGCCGCGGGCAGCCGCCGCTCCAGCGTGCCGTCCGGCCGCTCCCGCAGATCGGCCAGCGACGCCTCGATCGCCGCGTCCGACCAGTCCGGGTGGATCTTCCGCCAGTACACCCGCATGCTCCGCGCGGTCACGCCCGTCAGCTCCCGCACCCCGTACCTGGAGGCGAACTCCTCCCACGAGTCGCACGACGCCGACAGCGTGATCCAGCCGCCGTCGACCAGCGCCAGCCCGCGCACGAGCTCCGGATGCTGCGCGGCCAGGCGCACCGAGACGTTCCCGCCCCAGGAGTGACCCGCGACCACCGCCCCGCGCAGGCCGAGGCCCCCGGCCGCGGCGGCCAGATCGGCGACGGCCGTAGCGGTGTCGTAACCGTCGTCGGGGGCGTCGGACTCGCCGTGCCCGCGCTGGTCGACCGCGTAGACCGGGTGGCCTTCGGCGTTCAGCCGCCCGGCGACCTCGTCCCACAGGCGGGCGTTGGACCCCAGCCCGTGCACCAGGAGGAACGGCGGCTCGGCGTCCCCCGGCCGGTGACGTACGCGCAGGGTCACGTCCGGTGCGACCGGGACGGACAGAACAGACACCGATGAGTCCATGCGGCCGATCCAACAACGCGGCGCTAAAGCAGCTCAAAGCCCGCACCGGAGACGCCCGGCGGGGCTTCTTTAGACACGCGTTAACGTCAGCGCGGACCATCGCGCCATGACCTCACACTCGGGCGCGCCCGGCGCGGAACCGGCCACGGGCCAGATCTCCGACTACTACGGCTCGCTGGGTCCGCTGCTCCAGATGGCGTGGGACGACAACTTCCACTTCGGTTACTGGGAGGGGCCCTCCGACGCCAGCTCCGTCCAGGAGGCCACGGACCGGTTCACCGACCTCCTGATCGAGCGGCTGCGGGTGGGGCCCGGCGACCGGGTGCTCGACGTCGGGTGCGGCATCGGCAAGCCCGCCCTGCGGGTGGCCGCGTCCACCGGCGCCTCGGTCGTCGGCATCACGATCAGCCGGTCGCAGGTCGAGCAGGGCACCGCGCGGGCGGCGGCGGAGGGACGGTCGGACCAGGTCGCCTTCCAGTTCGCCGACGGCACGGCGATGCCGTTCGCGGACGGCTCGTTCGACGCGATCCTCGCCTTCGAGTCCATCAACCACATGGACCGGCCGAAGGCGCTGGCCGAGATGGCCCGGGTGCTGGTCCCCGGGGGGCGGCTGGTGCTGACCGACGTGACCCCGCCGCCCGACCACACCTACCGGCCGGACGAGGAGACCGACGTGGTCACCTCGCTCGTCCGCTTCGAGGACTGGCCGGGGCTGATCCGCGACGCCGGGCTGCGGCTGGACGAGCTGACCGACGTCACCGAGCACACCAGGGGCACCGTCGACCGGCTCGTCGACGGGATCCTGAGCTGCCGCCGCGACTTCGAGGCCGCGCACGGGATCAGCGTGCAGCAGGTGCTGGACGCCGCGAAGGAGGCGCTGCCCACGGTGTCCGGCGTCGGCTGCCTCATCTGCGTCGCCCAGAAGCCCTGATCGTCGCCCAGAAGCCCTGATCGAGGACCACTCCTCCGGGCAGTGGGCTACACAAGGGTGTAGGGGGCTGGACAACCGTGTGAGAGGCTATACACTGGAGTAGTCAGCAACACCGGTGGACAGGATTCCCATGGGGTCAGACAGCAGGGTCGGAACCCCCGCGTTCGAAGACCTCACGGCGCGGGCGCGGATCCGCGAGGCGGCGCTGAGACACTTCGCCGACCACGGATTCGCCAAGACCTCGATCCGGGCGATCGCCAAGACCGCAGGCGTGTCGTCCGGGCTGGTGCGCCACCACTTCGGCTCCAAGGACGGCCTTCGCCGGGCGTGCGACGAGTACGTGCTCGACGCGCTGCGCCAGGTGAACGAGCGGCTGGGGAACGAGTCCAACCTCGGCGACCCGATCTTCACGTCCGGCTCGCGGCGGGCCCTCAGCCCGTTCCAGAGCTACGTGGCGCGGGCGCTGGTGGAGGGATCGGAGACCGCGTCCTCGCTGTTCGACCAGATGGTGCCGATGATCGAGAAGTGGCTTGAGACCCTCGACGCCGGCCGGGACGACGTGCCAGCCGCCGACCGCCGGACCAGGGCCGCACTGATCATCGCCATGAAGATGGCCATCCCGGTGATGCACGAGCACGTGTCCCGGGCCATGGACGTCGACATCTTCTCGGACGAGGGAGACCGGCAGGTCGTCCTCGGGCTGCTCGACATCTTCTCCCACCCGCTCATCAGCGTCGAGCTGGCCGACAAGGCCAGGTCCGGCTTCGAGGCGCCTCGGCGCGAGTCCGCACCCTAGACCGCGGAGCCCCCGCTCCGCCCATCAGAGGAGTAGTGCCATGACTGAAGCCATCGCGGCTGAAGGACTGGTGAAGAGGTTCGGCGCGACGACCGCGCTGAACGAACTCGACCTCTCGGTCCGGACCGGGGAGGTGCACGGCTTCCTCGGCCCCAACGGCGCCGGGAAGACCACCACGATCCGGATACTGCTGGGGCTGATGACCGCCGACGGCGGCAAGGCCCGGCTCCTCGGCGGCGACCCCTGGGCCGACGCGACCGAACTGCACCGCCGCCTCGCCTACGTCCCCGGCGACGTCACGCTCTGGCCCAACCTGACCGGCGGCGAGGTCATCGACCTGCTCGGCCGCATGCGCGGCGGGCTCGACCAGCGGCGCAAGGCCGAGCTGATCGAGCGGTTCAAGCTCGACCCCCGCAAGAAGGGCCGCACCTACTCCAAGGGCAACCGGCAGAAGGTGGCGCTGATCGCGGCGCTGGCCTCGCAGGTGGAGCTGCTCGTCCTCGACGAGCCGACGTCCGGGCTCGACCCCCTCATGGAGGAGACGTTCCGGCAGGTCGTCAAGGAGGAGCAGGCCCGCCAGGGCTGGACGGTGCTGCTCTCCAGCCACATCCTCTCCGAGGTCGAGGCGCTCTGCCAGCGCGTCAGCATCATCCGCGACGGCCGGACGGTCGACTCCGGCACCCTCGCCGAGATGCGCCAGTTCGGCCGGATCTCGGTGTCCGCCGAGCTGGCCGGGACGAGCGACGAGCTGACGAAGCTGCCCGGAATCCACAACCTCCGGGTGAGCGACCACCACCTCGACTGCGAGATCGACCGGGGCAGCCTCAACGAGGTGCTGCACCACCTCACCTCCGTCGGCGTCGACGGCCTGACGATCAGACCGCCGACGCTGGAGGAGCTGTTCCTGCGGCACTACGACGTACAGCAGCGCGACAGCGTCGGGCGGGTGAGCTGAGCGGTGGGCGCGTTCGAGGGCACCCGGAAACACGTCCGGCTCATCCTCCGCCGGGACCGGATCCTCCTCCCCGTCTGGGTGATCGTCTTAAGCATGTTCCCGGCGAGCTTCACCAACTCCTACAAGACGCTGTACGACACGGCCGCCGAGCAGAAGGAGATGTTCGAGGGGACGGCCGCGTCCGCCTCGTACGTCGCGATGTTCGGCCCGGCGTTCGGCTCGGAGATCGGCGCGCTCGGCGCCCAGCGCACCACCGACGTGATGATCCTCGTGTGCCTGGCCAGCCTGCTCACCGTGATCAGGCACACGCGGGCCGAGGAGGAGTCGGGGCGGCGGGAGCTGCTGGCGTCCACCCCCGTCGGCCGGCACGCCCCGGTGACGGCCGCCCTCGCCGTGGTCTTCGCCGCCGACCTCGTCCTCGGCCTGTTCGCCATGATGGGCATGCGGTCCCTCGACCTCCCCGCCACGGGCTCGCTCGCGTACGGGCTTGAGCTGACCCTGGCCGGGTGGATGTTCGCGACCGTCGGCGCGGTCGCCGCCCAGCTGTCGGCCAGCGCCCGCGTCACGCGGGGCATCGCCATCGCCGTCCTGGCGGGAGCGTTCCTGCTGCGGATGGCGGGCGACTCCGCCGGCCGCGACGGCGGCTCCGACTGGCCGTCATGGCTGTCACCGCTCGGCTGGATGCACCGGGCCCGCGCCTACGCCGACGAGCGCTGGTGGGTGTTCCTCCTCGCCGTCGCGCTGGCCGGGGTCCTGACCGCGGCGACGTACGCGCTCGCCTCCCGGCGCGATCTCGGCGCCGGGCTCGTCCAGCCGAGGCTCGGCCCCGTCGACGCGAGCCCAGCGCTGTCCGGCCCGCTCGGGCTGGCCTGGCGGCTGCACCGGGGGACGCTGGTCGCCTGGTCCGCCGCCTTCGCGATCGGCGGCGCCATGGTGGGCGGCACCGCCAAGGACGCCGCCGACACGGTGAACGAGAACGGGCAGACCCGCGACTTCCTGACCAGGCTCGGCGGGGACGGCGCGCTCAGCGACACCTACATCGCCGCGTCCACCAGCGTGTTCGGGCTGGTCGCCGCGGCGTTCGCGATCCAGACCGTGCTGCGGCTCCGGCAGGAGGAGACCGGCCAGCACGCCGAGGCGCTGCTGTCCACGTCCGCGGGACGGCTGCGGTGGGCGGGCAGCCATCTGACGTTCACCCTCCTCGGGCCGGCGGTCGCGCTCGTCTGCTACGGGCTCGTCGGGGGCCTGATCTACGGGGCGAGCGTCTCGGACGTCGGCGGGGAGCTGCCCCGCTTCCTCGGCGCCGCCGTCGTGCAGCTGCCCGCCATCTGGGTGCTCGGAGCGGTCACCATGGCGCTGTTCGGCCGGTTCCCGAGCCTCACCGTGGCGACCTGGGCGGTGCTGGGCGTCTGCTTCCTCTTCGGCCAGTTCGGCGCGGTGTTCGAGTTCGACCAGTGGCTGCTGGACGTGTCGCCGTTCACCCACGTCCCGCGGCTCCCTGGCGGCGACCTGAGCGCCCTGCCGCTGGTGCTCCTCACGGTCGTCGCGATCGCCATCGGCCTGGCGGGCCTCGCCGGGCTCCGAAGGCGCGACATACCCGCCGGGTAACCGGCGTCCCCCCGCCGTGCCTCCGGTGGCGTGCCCCCGTGCCGCCGGAGGCACGGCCATTTCCGCCTGCCCGGACAATGCCACCCGGACGCCGCCCGGACGCCGCCCGGACGCCGCCCGGACGCCCGCGCGGCCGGTGCCGTGCGGGCGCGCGGCGGTGGCTTAGGTGGCCTTAAGAGCGTCGGGAGACAGTACTTCCCAGCCCAAGGTTGAGGAGGCCAGTTGCCCACGCCCGACGTCTCCATCAGCGGCATCGGAGTCTTCGTGCCGGAGACCGTCAGCATCGAGCACGCCGTCGCCCAGGGCTGGTACCCGGCCGAGGACGTCGAGCTGCACCAGCTGGCGGGCGCCGCCGTCGCCGGTGACCTGCCCGCGCCCGAGATGGCCCTGCGCGCCGCGCGGGCCGCGCTGGACCGCGGCGGCCTGCGCGCCGCCGACCTCGACCTGCTGCTGTACGCCACGTCCTGGCACCAGGGCCCGGACGGCTGGCAGCCGCAGTACTACCTCCAGCGCCATCTGGAGGCCGGTGAGCTGCTGGCGGTGGAGGTCCGGCAGGGCTGCAACGGCATGCTCAGCGCCCTGGACCTGGCCGCCGGGTACCTGCGGCGCGACGGCGCCGGGCCGCGCAGCGCGCTGGTCGTCGCCGCCGACAACTTCGGCACGCCGCTCATGGACCGCTGGCGGATGGGCCCCGGCTACGTGTGCGGGGACGCCGCGAGCGCCGTCGTCCTCACCACCGGGCGGGACGACGGCTTCGCGCGGCTCCTCTCGGCGCGGTCGGTGGCCGTCCCCGAGGCGGAGGAGATGCACCGCGCCGGGGAGCCGCTGTTCCCGCCGGGCCCCACGGTCGGGCTGCCGCTGGACTTCTCCGCGCGCAACGCCGCGTACCGCCGCGAGGCGCTCGCCGGCCCGGACGGCACCGTCGCGCTCGCGCGGATCCACATGCGGACGATGCAGCTCGTGGAGGACTGCCTGAAGGAGGCGGGCGTCGGGCTCGCCGACATCACCCGCGTCGCCTACATGAACTACTCGCGGGAGATCGTCGAGCAGCGCTGCATGGCGGCGCTCGGCCTGCCGATGAGCAGATCGACCTGGGACTTCGGCCGGGCGCTCGGCCATCTGGGCCCGAGCGACCAGGTCGTCTCGCTGGAACACCTGATGAGCACCGGGGAGCTGGCACCCGGCGCGCACTTCCTGATGCTCGGCGTCGGGCCGGGCGTGACCCTCTCGTGCGCGGTGCTGCGGATCGACGCGCCGGCGCCCTGGCGCGGCTGAACCGGATGCGAGGAGACCACAACGATGGGCACACCCGAAGCACCCGCCGCCGCACCGGTCGCCGTGGTCGGCCTCGGATGCAGGTTCGCGGGCGGGGCCGACTCCCCCGGCGGGTACTGGGACCTGCTGATCGGCGGTAAGGACGGCATCGGCGACCTGCCGGCAGCGCGCTGGGAGCCGTACGCGGGCCTGGGCGGCGACTTCGCCGCCGCGCTGCGCCGGGCCACCACGCGCGGGGGCTTCCTGGCCGACGTCGACGGCTTCGACGCCGCCTTCTTCGGGCTGTCGCCGCGCGAGGCCGAGCTGATGGACCCGCAGCAGCGGCTGCTCCTTGAGGTGACTTGGGAGGCGCTGGAGCACGCGGGCCTCCCCCCGGGGGACCTCGCGGGCACCGACGCGGGCGTGTTCGTCGGGATCGGGTCGGACGACTACGGGCGCCGCCTGCTGGAGGACCTGCCGAACATCGAGGCGTGGACGGGCATCGGCGCCGCCATGTGCGCCGCCGCCAACCGCATCTCGCACGCCCTGGACCTGCGGGGCCCGAGCCTTTCGGTGGACACCGCGTGCTCGTCGTCGCTGGTCGCCACCCATCTGGCCTGCCAGAGCCTGCGGCTGGCGGAGACCAGGGTCGCGATCGCGGCGGGGGTGAACCTCGTCCTGTCCCCCGGGCTGACGCTCACCCTCGACGCCGCCGGGGCGACGGCGCCCGACGGCCGGTCCAAGGCGTTCGACGCGTCGGCCGACGGATACGGCCGGGGCGAGGGCTGCGGCGTCCTGGTGCTGAAGACGCTGGCCGACGCGCTGGACGACGGCGACCGCGTCCTCGCCGTGATCAGGGGCAGCGCGGTCAACCAGGACGGCCGCACCAACGGGATCATGGCGCCGAGCGGCCCGGCGCAGGAGCACGTCATCGCCCGTGCGCTCGGCCACGCCGGGGTCGGACCGTCGACCGTCGGCTACGTCGAGGCGCACGGCACCGGCACCAAGCTGGGCGACCCGCTGGAGGCGGGCGCGCTCGGCGCCGTCTACGGGCGGGACCGCGCGCCGGACGGCCCCTGCCGCATCGGTTCGGTGAAGCCCAACATCGGGCATCTGGAGGCGGCGGCGGGCGTGGCCGGACTGATCAAGACGGTGCTGGCCCTGCACCACGAGGAGATCCCGCCGAGCCTGCACTGCTCGGAGCCGAACCCCGCCGTCGACTGGGCTTCGTCGGGTCTGGAGGTCGTCACCGAGCGGACGGCGTGGCCCCGCGGCGGCGAGCCGCGCCGAGCCGGAGTCTCCGGTTTCGGGTACGGCGGGACGATCGCCCACGTGGTGCTGGAGGAAGCACCCGAGCAGGCTCCCCAGGACACCCGCGATACCAGCGACGACGACGGCGCCCGGCTGTTCCCGATCTCCGCCGCCTCGCCGGAGGCGCTCGGGGAGTACGCGGACGTCCTCGCGGGCTGGCTGGAGGGACAGGGCGCCGACGCGCCGCTCGCGTCCGTCGGGCACACGCTGGCGCTCCGCAGGGACCATCTGGCCCACCGCGCATGCGTGGTCGCCGCCGACCGGGACGAGCTGGTGGCGGGGCTGCGCGACGCCGCGGGCGCCGACGCGGGACCGGGGGCGACCGGCCACGGCGACGGACCGGTCTGGGTCTTCTCCGGCCACGGCTCGCAGTGGGACGGCATGGGCCGGACCCTGCTGGAGTCCGAACCGGCGTTCGCCGCCACGATCGACGCGCTCGAACCGATCTTCCAGGAGGAGATCGGCTTCTCGCCCCGGGCGACGCTGCTGGACGGTCCGCTCGACACCGTCGACCGGATCCAGGCGATGATCTTCGCGATGCAGCTGGGGCTCGCCGCCGCGTGGCGGTCCTACGGCGTCCGCCCGGCGGCGGTGATCGGGCACTCGGTCGGCGAGATCGCGGCGGCGGTGACGGCGGGCGCGCTCTCCTTCGAGGACGGCGCGCGGCTGATCTGCCGCAGGTCCGGGCTGCTGCGCCGGGTCGCGGGCAAGGGCGCGATGGCGATGGCCGCGCTGCCCTTCGCGACCGCGGCCGAGCGCCTCGCGGGCCGCGGCGACGCGGTGGCCGCGATCGCGTCCTCGCCGGTGTCGACCGTGATCGCGGGCGACCCCCCGGCGATCGAGGAGCTGCTGACCGGCTGGGCGGACGACGGCGTCCCGATGCGCCGCGTCGCCTCCGACGTCGCCTTCCACAGCCCGCACATGGACCCGCTGCTCGGCGAGCTGGCCCGCGCCGCCGCCGACCTCGCCCCGCGCGAGCCGGGCGTCCCGGTCTACTCGACCGCGTTGGACGACCCGAGGTCGAAGGCCCCGCTCGACGGCGCCTACTGGGCGGCGAACCTGCGCGAACCCGTCCGCCTCGCGGGGGCCGTCCAGGCGGCGCTGGCGGACGGGCACCGCGCGTTCCTGGAGATCTCCGCGCATCCCGTGGTGGCCCACTCGATCGGCGAGACCCTGTCGGAGGCGGGGGCCGGGGACACGTTCGTCGGGTCGTCCCTGCGGCGCGGCAAGCCCGAGCGCGAGACCCTGCTCGCCGCCGCCGGCGCCGTCCACTGCCACGGGATGCCCGTGGACTGGGAGCGCCTGCACCCGTCGGGCGGCCTCGTCACCCTCCCGGCCGTCGAATGGCGCCGCCGGACGCACTGGCGCGACAGCATGCCGGGCGGCGGGGGCGCCGGGCTCGCCCACGACGTCGACTCGCACACGCTGCTCGGCCCGCCGGTGCCGGTCGCGGGGGAACCGCTGCGGCTGTGGCGCACCAGGCTGGACGAGTCGCGGCGCCCCTACCCGGGGTCGCACACCGTCCACGGCGTGGAGATCCTCCCGGCCGCCGTCGTGATCGGCACCTTCCTGAAGGCCCTCGCGGCGGACGCGGAACCGCCGCCCCTGGCCGGCCTCTCCCTCGACCTGCCGCTCGCCGTGGACGAGACCCGCGAGGTGCAGGTGCTCTGCGACGCGACCGGGCTGCGGCTGGCGTCCCGCGCGGGCGAGGACGGCGGCTGGCTGACGCACAGTACGGCGAAGGCCGGGGACCCCTCCCCGCCGCTCCCCGAACGGCTCGGCGAACCGGCCCCCGGGATGGCCGCGGCCGACCCGGGCGACGTCGAACGTCACCTCGCGGCGGTGGGCGTGCCGAGCATGGCGTTCGCCTGGACGATCGAGGAACTGGCGCGCGGCGAGGGTGCGATCCGGGCCAGGGTGCGCGCCGCGCGGACGGACAACGCGGCGCCGTCCGCCCCGCCCACCTGGGGCCCGATGCTCGACGCCGCGCTGTCGATCGCGCCGGTCGCCTACCCGGGCGCGCCGGTGCTGCGCCTCGCCGCGGGCGCCGCCGAGGTGCGGCTCACCGGCGAACCCCCGGAGTCCGCGATCGTCGACGTGACCGCAGACCCCGACCACGAGGGCGCCGTCCTCGTGATGATCGCCGACGCCGGCGGCCGGGTCGCCGGGCGCCTCTCCGGCCTCCGGTACGCGGAACTGGACCGCGAGCGTCCGGCCGCGGCGGCGGCGCCGGACCGGCTCGTCCACGAGATCGTCTGGACCCCGCTGGACGTCCCCGCCCGCGAACCGGACGGCCACGACGTGATCCTGGTCGGCCCCGACCGGCGCCGGACGGACGCGCTGCGCGAGCGGCTGACCGCGGGCGGCGCGTCCGTCACCGTGCTGGACGCCCCCGAATCGCTCCCCGGCCCCGTCCCGCCCGCCGACGTCGTGGTCGTGCCGCCGTCCGGCCCCGGCGCGATCGGCGAGGCGGCCGTGGACGCGGCCTGGCTCCTCACCCGCGCCGCCCAGCGGCTCGCCGGCGGAGCGGCGCGGCTGTGGTGCCTCACGACCGGCGTCACCGAGAGCCGGGAGGAGGCGCACCTCGCGCACTCCGCCGTGTGGGGCCTCGGCCGGATCATCGGCGGCGAGCATCCCGAGCTGTGGGGAGGCGTGATCGACGTCGCCCCCGGCGGCGCCGAACTGGTGCTCGACGTGCTCCGCGCCCGTCCCGGCGAGGACGTCGTCTCGATCCGCGGCGGGACGGCGTCGGCGGCCCGGCTCGCCCGTCCCGCGCCCGCCGCGCCGACCTCGGCGACCTCGCGGGAGGGCCTGCGCTGCCACGGCGACGGGACGTACCTCGTCACCGGCGGGCTCGGCACGCTGGGACGCGAGATCGCGCGCAGGCTGGCCGACCGGGGAGCCCGCCGGATCGTGCTCGCCGGGCGGCGGCCCGTCCCGCCCCGGTCCGAGTGGGGGCGGACGGCCGACGCGGAGACGCGCCGCCGCGTCGAGGACATCCGGGCGCTGGAGGCCCGGGGCGTGACGGTCCTGCCGGTGGCGCTCGACATCGCCGACGAGGAGCAGGCGGCGCGGGTGCTGGACACCGACGCCCTCGGGCTCCCACCGATCCGCGGGGTGGTGCACGCGGCGGGCGTCCTCGACAACCGGCTGGTCCCGGACGTGGACGAGGACTCGCTGCGCGCGGTCATGCGTCCCAAGGTGGACGGCGCGCTGGTCCTGCACCGGCTGTTCCCGCCGGACAGCCTGGACTTCCTGGTCATGTTCTCGTCCTGCGGCTACCTGCTCGGCATGCCGGGCCAGGCGAGCTACGGTGGCGCCAACGCGTTCCTCGACGCGCTCGCCGCCCACCGCCGCGCGGCGGGCTGCGCAGGCACGGTCAGCCTCGGCTGGACCTCGTGGCGCGGGATGGGCATGGCCGTGAACGAGGTCGTGGACGCCGAGCTGCAAGCCCGCGGCGTCTCCGACATCTCCGCCGCCGAGGCGTTCGACGCCTGGGACCTCGCCGGACGGCACGGCGGCGCGCACTACGCGGTGCTGCGCACGCTCCCGCCGGACCCGAGCGTCCAGCCGCTCCCCCTGCTGGCCGACCTGCCCGCCGACGAGACGGACGGCGCGCACGCGGCCGAGCCCGGCACGGACGGGCTCGCGGACCTCCCGCCGGACCGGCTCCGCGAGGTGCTCCGCGACGAGGTCGGCGCGCTGATCGCCGGGGAGATGAAGCTGGACCGGATCCTCGACCCGGGCCGCTCGCTGGTCGAGCAGGGCCTGGACTCGGTGATGACGCTGCTGGTCAGGCGGCGCCTGGAGCGCCGCTTCGGCCGTCCGCTCCCGGCCGCGCTGCTGTGGCACCGGCCCACGGTCGCCGCCATCGCCGAGCACCTGGCCGCGCTGCTGAACGACACCGAACCCGCCGGAGCCGGCGCGGACGGCGGGCCGCCGGCCGAGTTCCACCGGGCCGTCGAGGACAAGCCGATGGTGGGCGCCTGAACCGGGCCGCGCACCCCCAACGCGAGGAGCCGACATGCCAGACGACGACAAGACCCTGTCCGAGGAAAAGCCCATATCCGACGGAAAGCCCGTGCCCGACGACAACACGCTGACCAAGCTCGTGACCTTCACCCGGGAGACCCTGCGCCCCGAGGGGCTGGAGGCGCCGATCGAGGCCGACACCCCGCTGCTCGACCTGGGCGTCCTCGACTCGCTGAAGACCGCGATCCTGCTCAGCCACATCCGCGACGAGCTCGGCGTCAGCGTCCCGCCGATCGAGCTCACGGTCGCCAACTTCAGGAACCTGCGCAACATCGCCGCGCTGGTGGACGAGCTCGCGATCGCGCCGACCAGGTAACGGAGGAAACCCATGACCGCTGACTTCGACGTCGCCATCATCGGCGGAGGCCCCGCCGGCGCCACCACCGCCTCGTACCTCGCCCAGGCCGGGCTGTCGGTCCTGGTCCTGGAGGCCGAGGTGTTCCCACGCCCGCACGTCGGCGAGTCGCTGGTCCCGGCGACGACCCCGGTCCTCGTCGAGATCGGCGTCATGGACGAGATCGAGGCGGCCGGCTTCCCGAAGAAGTACGGGGCGGCCTGGACGTCGGCCGAGAGCCGCAACGTGCCGCACAACGGCTTCACGGGCCTCTACCACGACTTCCGCGCCGCGGAGATCATGTTCGTGGAGCGCGACCAGCCCCAGGTCGACCGGGACTACACCTTCCACGTCGACCGGGGCAAGTTCGACCTGATCCTGCTCAAGCACGCCGAGCAGAGCGGCGCCAAGGTGCTGTCCGGGGTCCGCGTGCTGAAGGTCGACTTCGACGGCGACCCCGACCTCGTCACGCTGAACTGCCGGCTGGGCCCGAAGACCGCGGACTTCACCGCGCGGCTCGTGGTGGACGCCTCGGGCCGCCAGACCCTGCTCGGCCGCCAGCTCAAGGTCAAGGTCCCCGACCCCGTCTTCGCCCAGTACGCCATCCACTCGTGGTTCGACGGGCTGGACCGGACGGCCGCCGCCAAGGCCGCGGGCGTGGACGGCGAGCGGTCGGACTACATCTTCGTGCACTTCCTGCCGATCAAGGACACGTGGGTGTGGCAGATCCCCATCACCGACACGGTGACCAGCATCGGCGTCGTGACGCAGAAGAAGCGCTTCCAGGAGGCCGACGTCGACCGCGAGACGTTCTTCTGGGACTTCGTGGACAGCCGTCCCGAACTGGCCGAGGCGCTCCGCGACTCCAAGCGGGTGCGGCCGTTCAAGGTCGAGGGCGACTACAGCTACGTCATGAAGGACATCTGCGGCGACCGGTTCGTCATGGTCGGGGACGCCGCCCGCTTCGTCGACCCGATCTTCTCCACCGGTGTCAGCGTCGCCCTGAACAGCGCGCGCATCGCGTCCAAGGACATCATCGCCGCGCACCAGGCAGGGGACTTCGGGGCCGAGCGGTTCGCCACCTTCGAGAGCAAGATCCGGCGGGCGGTGAAGCACTGGTACGAGTTCATCTCCGTCTACTACCGGCTCAACATCCTCTTCACGGCGTTCGTCCAGGACCCGAGGTACCGCGTAGGGGTGCTGAAGCTCCTCCAGGGCGACGTCTACGACGACGAGCCCCCGACCGCGCTGTACGCCATGCGGGAGATCCTCACGGCGGTGGAGAACGACCCCACCCACCTGTGGCACCCCTATCTCGGCACGCTGCGCGCCCCCCTCGAGGCGCCCACCGGATGACGGCCGCCGCGCACCGCACGACCGCCGCACATCACACGACCCAGGAGGAGGCCATGACCACCGTCGGCGACGTCGACCTGTGGCTGCGGCGCTACGAGCCGTGCCCGGACGCCCGCACGCAGTTGGTCTGCTTCCCGCACGCGGGCGGGTCCGCCAGCTACTACCTGTCCCTGGCCACGCTGTTCGCGCCCGGCGTCGAGGTGCTCGCCGTCCAGTACCCGGGACGCCAGGACCGGCGCACCGAGGGGTGCCTGGAGAGCGTCGCCGAGCTGGCCGACCGGGCGTACGAGGCGGTCAGGGCGGGCACCGACCGGCCCTTCGCGTTCTTCGGCCACAGCATGGGCGCGGTGGTGGCGTTCGAGGTGGCGCGCCGCTTCGAGCGCGACGCCGCGGCCGGGCCGGCGCGGCTGTTCGCGTCGGCCCGGCGGGCGCCGTCGCGCCACCGGGCGGAGAGCGTCCACCTGGGCGACCGGGACCGGGTCATCGAGGAGCTCCGGCTGATCGGCGGCACCGACGAGCGGTTCTTCGCCAGCGCGGAGCTCCAGGACATGGTGCTCCCGGTGGCGCGGGCCGACTACCGGGCCATCGAGACCTACCCGGGCGTCCCGGCGGGCGAGGGCGTCGGCTGCCCGATCACGGCGCTGGCCGGTGAGACCGACCCGCGGGCGGGCCGCGAGGAGGTCGCCGCCTGGCGGGAGCACACGGCGGGTGAATTCGAGATGCACGTCTTCCCCGGCGGGCATTTTTACCTTGACGGGCGGCGCGCGGAAATCGTGAAGCTCGTCTCGGATACCCTGGCCATCGAATAAAAGGAAAAGCGCGGACAAAGCGGAAGGTGCGGACCGCCGGGCGGTGGTCCGCACCTTCGTGTTGTTCGCCGCCCGCTATTCACCCGTCTGTTCCTTGATGATCTCCTCGTCCTCATAGTCGGCGCCCGGGACGGGACCTGACCAGGCGAGGATCGCGACGGCCGGCGCGGCGGCCATTGTCGACCGGCCCGCTAAAGCGCTCCTAAGCACAGATTAGGGGTTACTTAAGGGTACCCAGCCCGGCACCGCCAATGCATCCTGGAATCGTTCCGGCCAACGCGGATCATGAAAATGATTCGGCCGACTGCTCTGGTTCATTTGATCTCCCTCCCCAATTACCCCGACGTTCGTCGAAGAGGAACCATGCGCACAGCGTTCAGACCACGCCGGCTCTTCCGCTGGGCCACGGCGGCGATGGCAGTCGCCGCCGTGACGGCCCTGGCTCCCCCGGCACAGGCGGCGCAGACGGGTCGCACGGCGCGCACCGCGCTCGCCCACGACCCTGTGCTGTTCGTCCACGGCATCAACGAGAACAGCCTGCTCTGGCTCACCATGATCGACCGTTTGAAGAGGGACGGCTGGACCGACGGCGAGTTGTTCAACTGGGACTTCAACTACTTCGAGTCGAGCGTGAAGACCGCCGGCGACATCAGGGCGAAGGTCGACGACATCCTCGCGGAGACCGGCGCGTCGAAGGTCGACATCGTGAGCCACTCGCTGGGCGGGGTGAATTCGCGCTGGTACGTGAAATTCCTCGGCGGCACCTCGAAGGTCGACGACTGGTTCTCCATCGCCGGCGCCAACCACGGATCGAGGACGGCCGCGGTCTGCGCCCCGCTGGTCGTCTCCTGCCGGGAGATCCTGCCCGGGTCCGAGCTCCTGACCACCTTGAACGCCGGGGACGAGACCCCGGGCGGCGTCCGCTACGGGACGCTGCGCAGTGACGGTGACCTGTTCATCAGCCCGATCGAGAGCACGGTGCTGGACGGGGCCGAGAATTACAAGGCCGAGAGCCCCATCGGCCACATCGCGCTCACCCAGAGCGCCGAGGTCTACCCGATCATCCGCGACTTCATCCGCTGACCCGCCAATGCTGGGATGACCATGCGCTACGAGATCATGGGACCGCTGCAGGTCGTCGACGACGGCAAGTACGTCATACGGGCCCGCAAGGTCGAGGCCCTGCTGACCGTGCTGCTGATCCGCGCCGACGAGGTGGTGCCGATCAACCGGCTGATGACCGAGATCTGGGGGGAGAACCCGCCGCGCCGGGCCGTCGCCGGGATACACGTCTACATCTCCCAGATCCGCAAGTTCCTGAACGGCCTGTCCAAGGGGGACGAGAGCCCCGTCCAGACCCGTCCGCCCGGGTACATGCTGCGGCTCGGGTCCGACGGCCTGGACTTCCGCGACTTCGAACGGCTGGTGAACCGGGGCCGCGACCACGCGAGGGCGGGCCGCCACGTCCGGGCCGCGGCCGACTTCGAGAACGCGCTGTCGCTCTGGCGCGGCCCCCTCCTCGACGAGGCGTGCGTCGGCCCGATCGTGGAGGGCTTCCAGGCATGGCTGAAGGAGGTCCGGCTGGAATGCGTCGAGATGATGATCGATTCTCGGCTGACGCTGGCCCGCCACCGTGAGCTGATCGGCGACCTGTACCTGCTGACGCAGGAGCACCCGCTGCGGGAGACGTTCTACCGCCAGCTCATGCTGGCGCTCTATCGCAGCGGGCGGCAGGCGGACGCGCTCGCCGTCTACCAGACCGCCCGCGGCACGCTCACCCAGGAGCTCGGGCTCGAACCGTGCCCGGCCCTCCAGGACCTCCACCAGGCCATCCTCACCTCGGACCGCCGCCTCGACCTCGAACTAGGGGTGGCCTAGGGGTTCGGACGACACTCGGGGGACGCGCGGTCAGATCAGGACACGGAATCCGGAGGTGCCAAGTGAGCGACAACATGACGCCCGTACCGCCCGTCTCGCCCGTACCCGACGCCGACACGGTCGAGGTCGTCCTGGAGGGCAACCCCGACCTGCCCGACGTGTTCCGCGCCGGGCGGTCGGCCCTCGCCGAGCGCCGGCTCAAGATCGCGCATCGCGGCGGGTACGAGCACTTCGAGCTCGTCGGCGAGCCGGGCGACCGCGCCCCCGCGGTCTTCCGCTGGACGATGCGCACGAGGATCGCCGAATGACGACGGTCGCCGCGACGCGGTGACGGTTGTCGGCTGAGGTTCGGCGTTCCACCCCGTCGGCGACCAAAGGTTCCGTCGTCGGCGCGGATGTTCGGCGCGGAAAGCCGATCGGCATACCCGGTCGGCTTTCCGCCCGCAAAGGGAGCGGTGGCTCGCGCGTTGCGGGATCGCGGTGACAAAGAGCCCGCGATGAACGATCGCGCTCCGCCCTTAACAGGCGTCCATGGCCAAATGGCGAACACAGCTGTTCTCTGCGGTGTTCGCCCTTGCCGTTATGCCCTTCCTCATCTGTCTAGCAAGGAGTGACTCGGGGGTCAACCCTTACGCGACCCGGTATATTGAATTGACCCGGCGCACACAATGTGACGCGGGGCGGAATTGACCATCGTCATACGACACTCGGCGCCGAGCCGCGGCGGAGTCGTGCGCCGCGTGCGCCGCGACGGACGGAGCCCGACGCCCGTACGTCCTGATCCCGCCAGCCGCTGACCAGGAACTATGCCGCGCCGACAGCGTCTTTTGGTGATCTTGGACGCGTCCTCTCGCAGGCCCGGTAGAGGCAATAGCCTCATATTGTCAGCCGGCGCTCCAGAACGCCGTCGCCTTCTGTCCACCCCGTTAAAGTGAGCGATTTCACACTTGACCGCGAGGCGCCGGGAAGCCGAGCCGCGTTCGGGTCGCCGCGCGGGATCGCGGCACATGGGCGACGGGACGACACCGCCCGGCAATCATTGCGCTGATCATTTGCCGTGTCTAGCATTGCGGAGCAGGGGACTCTCCGGCACCCGCGGAGCACGGGCCACCACGCATTGTCAACCGAAGCACGTGGATGGCGAGGTGTAATTTTGTTAGAGCGACAGAAAGAACTCAACACCCTCCAGGAGTTATTCACCGAAAGTCTGCAGTCCATCAGTCGAATTGCAATCATCAGCGGCGGAGTCGCGACCGGCAAGACCACGCTTCTGCGCTCCGTCCAAGAAAAGGCCAACGAATCGGGTGTCCTCTTCCTCGGCGCCGTCGCCTCGCCCACGGAGAGAAAGCATTCCCTGGGCGTGCTGGAGCAGCTGTTCTACGGGCCCGACCTCCCCACCGCGCTGCGCGAACAGGCGGCGCAGTGGGTGCGCTCCATCTCGGCGATCGGCTCGGCCTACGGCCCCGCCACCGGCTTCGAGGCGGCGCAGGCGCCCACCTCGGCCTACCGGCGGCTCTGGGAGATCCTGCGCAACCTCGTCGGGCTCCGTCCCGTGGTGATCGGCATCGACGACACGCACCACGCCGACGAGTCGTCCCTGCAGTTCCTGCTGTACATCCTGCGCCGGCTGCGGTCGGCGCGCCTGCTCACGGTCCTCACCGAATGCCCCCCGTACCGCGGGACGCGCACGCCGTCGCAGGGCGACCTCCTCCGCGACCCGCACTCCTACCAGATCAGGCTGGAGCCGCTGACGGACACCGGTGTGGCGGCCATGCTCTCCAGCGAGCTCGGCGAGGAGACGGCGCGGCGGCTGGCGACCGACGTCCGGCGGGCGAGCGCCGGCCGCCCGCCGCTCGTGCGCGCGCTGATCGAGGACCAGCTCACCGCGCCGGGCGACCGGCACGGCGAGTTCGTCGCGGGCGAGGCGTTCAGCCAGGCGGTCCTCGGCTTCCTCCAGCGGCACGACTACCCGGTCCCCGACGTGGCCCGCGGCATCGCGATCCTGCGGAGGCCGCGGACGCCGGCGTTCCTCGGCCGGCTGGTCGACATCGACACCATGTCGGCCGCCCAGGCCGTCGACACCCTCACCTCCGCCGGAATCCTGACCGAGGCCCGCTTCCGGCATCGCGCCGTGCAGAGCGCCGTCGTGAGCGGCATCGCGCCCAAGGAGCGCCGGGCCCTGCACGACCGCGCGGCCTTCCTGCTGCACTCGGAGGGCGCGGACGCGACGGAAGTGGCGGCGCACGTCTTCGCGTCCAACAGCGGGGACGCCCCCTGGGCGATCTCGATCCTGCGGGACGCGGCGGAGCTCGCGCTGGCCACCGACGACATGGGCAAGGGCATCCGCTATCTCCGCGCCGCCTACCAGATGTCCGGTGACAGGCGGCAGCGATCGGTGATCGCCGCCACCCTCGCCGAGGCGGAGTGGCGCGTCGACCCCGCGGCGGTCCTCCGCCATGTCCCCGACTTCCACACGGCGGTGCGGGACGACCTGCTGGACGCCCACGACGCCCTGACGCCGATCTCGTCCCTGCTGTGGCACGGGCGGGTGCCCGAGGCCGTCGACATGCTCGGCCTGCTGAACCGCAGGCGCGACGACAGGCCGGAGACCGCCGACGACCCCGCCGAGGCGCCGCACTCCCGGCAGCTCTGGCTCGCCCACCTCTACCCCGAGCTGTTCCGCGAGGGGCCGCTGGCCGAGGCGGTGTCCGGCGAACCGCGTCCGCGGCAGACCGCCGACATCGCCGACCACGACGCGATCTCCGCCATGGCGAGCGAGCTGCTCCGCGGGGAGGCGGGCGACCTCGTCGCCATCGCCGAAACGCTCTTGGAGCGTGCCCGGCTGAGCCCCGCCACGTTCGCTCCGCTCGCCATCGCGCTGGCCACCCTGCTGTACAACGACCGGCTGGACAGCGCGATGACCTGGTCGGAGACGCTGCTCGACGAGGCCGCAGCCCGCCGCAGCCCGACCTGGCGCGCGTTCTTCACGGCGCTCCGCGCGATGGTCTCGCTGCGTCTCGGCGACCTGGTGGCGGCGGAGCGGCAGGCCGAGACCGCGCTCGACCTGATCTCCACGAAGGGCTGGGGCGTCGCGGTCGGGTTGCCGATCTCGTGCCTGGTGCTGGCCCGGACGGCGATGGGCAGGCTCACGCACGCGGCGGAGCTGCTGAGCGTCCCCGTGCCCGAGGCGATGTTCCGGACGCCGATAGGGCTGCACTACATCTACGCGCGCGGCCGCCACCACCTGGCGAGCGGGCACCACCAGGCGGCCCTGTACGACTTCCGGAGCTGCGGAACGCTGATGCGCGACTGGGGGATCGATCTCCCCGCGATCGAACCGTGGCGGCTGGGCGCCGCCGAGGCCCTGGTGGCCCTCGGTGACCCCCGCGGCGCCAGAAGGCTGGTGGACGAACAGCTCGCGATGGTGGATCCGAAGCTCCTCCGGACGCGCGGCATCTCCTTACGGGCCCAGGCCCTCACTCATGCCCCCCAGGACCGTCCGGCCCTGCTCACCGAGGCGACGACGCTCCTCCAGAACTGCGGCGACCTCCTCGAACTCTCCTACGCGCTGTCCGACCTGGGCAATGCCCATCGGGAACTCGGCGACCACGAGCGCGGCCGCGAACTCGCGCACAAGGCGAGCATGCTCGCCCGAAAATGCACTACCGGGGCCCTTGACCCCACCCCGGCAAAAGGCACGGGCGATATCGGACGGCATGCCAGGCAGATCAACGACCTGACCCGCACCCACCTGCTGATAGAGCTGAGCGAAGCCGAACGGAGAGTGGCGGAACTGGCCGCCAACGGCTACACGAACCGCCAGATCTCAGCGGAACTCTCCATCACGATCAGCACCGTGGAACAACACCTGACAAGGGTGTATCGCAAGCTGAACATAACGCGCCCGGGCCTGAGGTCGGTCTATTCGTCCGAGAGCGGGGACCTCGATCGGGCGGCCCCGGTGCGACCCATGGCTCAGCACCGGGTCAACCATCTCGGCCCGGAACAGCCCCGCGCGGAAGTCCGCACGTAGGTCCGCTGGAGCGGAGCAGACCTTTCCCCGGTACGTGCACCTGCCGGCCGACCAGGCCTCCGACGCGGACGCCGCCGACTGCGCCGACCTGGACCGGTGGGTGGGACGCGTTCCGGTGGGCGGACCGGGACCTTACGTGTCGTCCCGGGGCAGGTGTTCTCCTCGCCTTACCGGCGAGCGGTCCTCGTCCGTCGCGCGGGTCACTCGAAGGTGGGATCAGCGCAGGAGCAGGCCCGCCAGTTCCACCCGCGAATGCACGCCGAGCTTCTGGTAGATCGACTTGAGATGGTGCTTGACGGTGTTCGGGCTGATGTGGAGTCGCGCGGCTATCTCGTGGTCGCGCCATCCGGCGGCGACGAGTTCGGCGATGGCCGCCTCGCGTTCGGTGAGGAGACGGCGCAGCGCGGGGGGCGGCGCCGCCGTCCGGGACTCCGCCGACAGGATCGACACGATCAGCGAGGGGCGCTCGGGCAGGGGCGCCGACGTCACGGTGATGTCGGTCGCGGCGATACCGGTCGCGGCGTCCTTCCCCGCGGGCCCCGCGAGCCCGGCGGGCCCGGCGGGCCCGGCGGCCTCTGCGGGTTCGGCGGGGCGCAGCGTCAGGCGCCGGGTCGCCTCGCCGCCGTGGTCGCCCTGCGGCGGTCGCCGTCGCCGAAGGCGGGCTCGCCCTCGTTGCGGGCGAAATTGATCGTCCCGACGACCTCGCCGCCGCTGATCAGCGGCGCGCACATCACGTGCGCCATGTCGTAGTGCCGGAACAGCCCCTGGACGATCGGCGCCTCCCGCCACCCGTCGGCCGGCTTCACCGGCGAGTCGTCCCAGGCCCGCCGCGCCGCCATGGCCCCGCGCAGCACCGGGTCGACGGCCCGGCCGAACCGCTCGTAGCGACGCGCGTAGAACCGGCTGAGCCCGCGCACCGCCGACGCCCGGGGCCGTCCCGTCCGCTGGTCGTACAGGTAGACGCCGTAGGCGAAGGACGGCACATGACCGGAGACCCAGTCGAAGTAGCGGTCCTGGAGCTCGTCCAGGCCCCTGGCGGTGACGACCGCCTCCAGCCCGGAACTCAGGCACTCCTCGTCGGCGGCCGTCGCGTCGCCGACGCCGATGCCGCCGATGTCGTCGATGGCGTCGCCCATCCAGCGAGTATGCGCCGCCGATAAGCCGTCACGCTAGACGCCGCGGCCAGCGATTCGTCGCCGGCCAGGGCGCCCCACCGCCACACGACTCGCGTGCGCGCAACACGCTCGACCGCTGGGCGGTTCAGGCCATGTGGACGATCTCCCCGTCGAGGACGGTGTGGCGCACGCGGGCGGCGGGCAGGTCGGCGGCGTCCAGGGCGAACAGGTCCCGGTCGAGGACCACCAGGTCGGCCCGCTTTCCCGGGGTGAGGGTTCCGAGGTCGTGTTCGCGGCGGGCCATGTGGGCGCCCTCGTACGTCGCGCCGCGCACGGCCTCGCTCCGGGTGAGGCGCTGGTCCGGGAACAGGCCGCCGGGCGGCGTCCCGTCGAGGGTCTGGCGCGTCTCCGCCGCGTGCAGGGTGCCGAGCGGGTGGGGCGGCGCGACCGGGAAGTCGGTGCCGAGGGCCAGCCGAACGCCGCCGGACAGCATGGTCCGGAAGGCGTAGGCGCGCCGCGCCCGGTCCGGGCCTAGGCGGTCGGTGAGGTACCCGATCGCCTTGTGCAGGTGGGCCGGCTGGACGGATGCGGTCAGGCCCAACCGGGCGAGGCGCGGGACGTCCGGCGGCGCGACGACGATGGCGTGCTCGACGACGAAGCGGTGGTCGGGGTCCCGTCCGGCGAGGACCGGTTCGAGGGTGTCGAGGACGATCCGGTTCGCCCGGTCGCCGATCGCGTGCACGCACAGCCCGCGTCCGTGCGCCAGCACCGCGTCCGCCGCGTCGTCCGCGTCATCCGTGTCATCCGTGTCATCCGCGCAGGTAGACCGTCGTCGTCCGGGTGTAGAAGTCGCGGGGCGCGTGGCCCTGCTCCTTGGCGCCGAACCCGCTGGCCTTCTCCCCGCCGAACGGGACGTGCAGATCGGCCCCGGCCGAGTTGGAGTTGACGTGCAGGACGCCGACGTCGAACTCGTCGACGGCCCGCAGCGCCGTGCCGAGGTCCCGGGTGAAGATCGCCCCGGACAGGCCGTACTCGCTGTCGTCGGCCAGCGCGTGCGCCGGGCCGTCCGCGCGTATCGCGGCGAGCACCGGGCCGAACACCTCCCGCCGCCACAGCGGCAGGTCGGGTCCGGGCAGCGCGAGCACGCTCGGCGGGACGAAGTATCCCTCGGCGAGCGGCCCCGACGTGTACGGCTCGCCGCCCGCGAGCGCCTCGGCGCCGCCGTCCAGCGCCTCGCCGGTGGCCCGGTCGACGGTGTCGCGGGCAGCCGCGGTGATCAGCGGGCCCATCCGGACGCCCGGGTCGAGCGGGTCGCCGACGTCCAGTCCTTCCGCCAGCCGGACGACCTCGCCCAGCAGGTCGTCGGCCACGCGGTCCTTGACGACGAGCCGGGTGTTGGACGTGCAGCGCTGCCCGGACACGCCGAACACGCCCGGCACGATCTGCGCCGCCGCGGCGGCGATGTCGGCGTCGGCCAGCACGATCGCGGCGGAACTCGCCCCACCCGCAGTCGGAGATCGCGCGGGCCAGCCTGCGGTTTCTGACCATGTTGGCGACCGCGAGGTCTTCGATCACAATCACGTCGGCTTGGCGGACGAGGTGGGTGCTGGTGCGGTGCAGGAAGTCGGCGCAGGCGTTGCGGACCTTGCGGTGTGCGGCGGCGACCTTGTTCTTGGCCTTGCGCCGGTTGGCCGAGCCCCGCTGGCAGCGCGCCATGCGTCGCTGGTAGCGGGCCAGGTTGCGCTGCTTGCGCTCCAGATAGCGTGGGTTGGGGATCTTCTCTCCGTCGCTGGTGACCGCGAAATCGGTCACGCCGAGGTCGACGCCGATCTGGCGCCCGGCGGCCGCGAGCGGTTCGGGGGCGCGGATGTCGACGGCGAAGGTCACCTACCAGCGGCCGTCGGGCTCTCGGGAGATCACCACCATCGTCGGGTTCAACGCTGCCACGTCGACATCGGGGAATGACCACGTGAACTGGAGCGGCGTGCTGGTCTTGGCCATCCGCAGTTGCCCGTCGCGGATGCGGAACGCCGACCGGTGTAGTGCACGGACTGCCGCGAGTCACGGTTCTTGAAGCGTGGGTGGCGGGCGCGTCCGGCGAAGAAGTTGACGAACGCGGTGTGCTGGTGCCGCAGCGCCTGCTGCAACGGCACGCTGGACACCTCGTTCAGGAACGCCAGGTCGCCGGTCTTCTTCCAGGCGGTCAAGGCCGCGCCGGTGTCTTTGTAAGAGGTGCTGCGGCCGTCAGCGCGGTAGGCGCGATGCCGTTCGGCGAGGGTCTTGTTCCACACCAGGCGCACACACCCGAACGTGCGGTTGAAGATCGCAGCCTGTTCGGGGTCGGGATAGGCCCGGCACTTATACGCCGTCCGCATGACCAGCACTTTACCCGCGAAAGCACGCTACGTCACAAGTAGCCACGATGAGTAACGTCCCCGGGTCCCGGGGTTGGGTTCGACGCCGGGGTCGTCCGGCTTCGCCGGGTCGCTCCTGACGGGTCCGGATTCCTTCCCGGCTTAAAGGTCGGAGCATCCTCCGGAGATTCAGGAGAGTGCGTTCTGCGGGCCCGTCCGGGGTCAGGAGAACGCGGCGACGCCCGTGAGCGCCTTTCCGATGACCAGGCTGTGCACCTCGCTGGTGCCTTCGTAGGTGAGCACCGATTCCAGGTTGTTGGCGTGCCTCAGCACCGGGTATTCGAGGGTGATGCCGTTGGCCCCGAGGATGGTCCGGCACTCGCGCGCGATCGCCAGGGCCTCCCGGACGTTGTTGAGCTTGCCGACGCTGACCTGCTCCGAGGTGATCGCGCCGGCCTCCTTCAGGCGTCCGAGCCGGAGCGCCAGGAGCATGCCTTTGCCCAGCTCAAGGGCCATGTCCGCGAGCTTCTGCTGGGTCAGCTGGAAGCCCGCGAGCGGACGGTCGAACACCGTCCGCTCGCGGGCGTAGGCGATCGTGGTCTCCAGGCAGTCGAGGGCCGCGCCGAGCGCGCCGAAGACGATCCCGAACCGCGCCTCGGTGAGGCAGCCCAGCGGTCCGGACAGGCCGCGGGCGCCGGGCAGCATCGCGTCGGCGGGCAGGCGCACGTCGTCCAGGACGAGCTCGCTCGTCACGCTGGCGCGCAGGGACAGCTTCTCGGCGACGTCGCGCGCACTGAACCCGGGTGTCCCGGCCGGGACGAGGAACCCGCGGATGCCGTCGTCCGTCCGGGCCCAGACGACGGCGACGTCGGCGACCGCGCCGTTCGTGATCCACATCTTGGTGCCGTTCAGCACCCAGTCGCCGCCGTCGCGCCTGGCCGTGGCGCGCATCCCCGCCGGGTTGGAGCCGAAGTCGGGCTCGGTGAGCCCGAAGCAGCCGATCCGCTCGCCGGCGGCCATCGCGGGCAGCCAGGCGTCCTTCTGCTCGTCCGAGCCGTAGGCCCAGATCGCGTACATGGCGAGCGAGCCCTGCACCGACACCAGGCTGCGCAGTCCCGAGTCGACCGCCTCCAGCTCGAAGCAGGCCAGGCCGTACGCGACGGCGCCCGCGCCGGCGCAGCCGTGGCCCTTCAGGTGCATGCCGAGCAGGCCGAGGCCGCCCAACTTGCGGGCCAGCTCGGACGCGGGCAGCTCGCCGGTCCGATACCACTCGGCGATGTTCGGTCGCAGCTCGTTGGCGCCGAACGCGCGGACCGTGTCGCGGATCGCCCGCTCCTCCTCGGTCAGCAAATCGTCCACGCCGAACAGCTCCAGCGGACGAACCGCTTGGCCGGTCATTCCAGGACCCTCCTCAACGAAAGCCAGGGGCACTACCTCAGCACAGAATCTATTTTGGATCCAGTATTGATTCTCCAATAATCGGCGGCTAAGGTCCTGGCGGTACGTCCATGTGCGGGGATCGCTCTAGGAGGGCCGACCGGATGCAGAGCAGCGGCTTGCACGGCGCGCGGGCATGACCGGAGCCCTGCGCGACCTGGTCGTCGTCGACTTCAGCCGCGTCCTCGCCGGACCGTACGCGACGATGCTGCTCGCCGACTTCGGCGCCGAGGTGATCAAGATCGAGCGGCCCGGCGGCGGCGATGACACCCGGTCCTGGGGACCCCCGTTCGTGGACGGCGAGAGCACCTACTTCCTCGGGGTCAACCGCAACAAGCGCTCCATCGCCCTCGACCTGTCCGACCCCGCCGACGCCGCGACGGCCCGCGCGCTGGCGGCCCGCGCCGACGCCGTCGTGGAGAACTTCCGCCCCGGGACGATGGAGCGGCACGGCCTCGGCTACGCGGAACTGCGCGCGGCCAACCCCGGGCTCGTCTACTGCTCGATCACCGGGTTCGGCACGGACGGCGGCGCGAACCTGCCCGGCTACGACCTGATCGTGCAGGCGGTCGGCGGGCTGATGAGCGTGACCGGCGACCCGGGCGGCGAGGGGATGAAGGTGGGCGTCGCGCTCGTCGACGTGATCACCGGCCTGCACGGCGCGCTCGGCGTCCTGGCCGCGCTGCGGCACCGGGACGCCACCGGCGAGGGCCAGCGGGTGGAGGTGTCGCTGCTGTCGTCGCTGCTGTCCGGACTGGTCAACCACGCCTCGGCGTACGTCGCCGGCGGGGTGGTGCCGACCTCGATGGGCAACGAGCATCCCAGCATCGCGCCGTACGAGCTGTTCGAGACCGCGGACCGGCCGCTGGTCATCGCCGCCGGCAACGACCGGCAGTTCCGCTCGCTCTGCGACGCGCTCGGCCGTCCGGACATCGCCGCCGACGAGCGTTTCGCCACCAACAGCGCCCGGGTCGCGAACAGGGCGCCCCTGAAGAGCGAGCTCACCGCCGCGCTCGCCGGGCGCACGGCGGACGACTGGTTCGCCGCCCTCACCGCGGCGGAGGTCCCGTGCGGGCCGATCAACGACCTCGCCGGCGCCTTCGACCTCGCCGCCCGCCTGGGCCTCGCCCCCCGCGTCGCCCTGCGGGACCCGCGCCGGCCGCACCCGGTGGGGCAGGTCGCCAACCCGATCCGGCTGAGCGCCACGCCGTCCCGGTACCGCACCGCGCCGCCGCGCGTGGACGAGGACGCCGCCGCCGTCCGCGCCAGGATCGCGGGGACGTCCGATCGCGGAACGCCGGAGAACGCGCACGAGGTGTGGAATCCTTGATACAAGATCCAAAACCTGGAGAGGGGTAACCCCGGATGACCGTGGGCAAGCGGCCCCGGCGCCCGCCGACGGCACAGCAGTTCGTCCTCGAAGAGATCAGGCGCGCCATCACCAGCGGCGAGCTCCGCCCGGGCGACCCGATCCGGCAGGACGCGCTGGCCGAGGAGCTCGGCGTCAGCCGCGTCCCGCTGCGCGAGGCGCTCAAGATCCTTGAGGGCGAGGGCCTGGTCACCTACCAGGTGCACCGCGGCTACGGCGTCGTCTCCCTTTCCATGGCGGACCTGCGCGAGGTCTATCTGATCAGGGAGATCCTGGAGGCCGAGGCCGTCCGCCGCGCGGTCGGCGAGGTCACCGACGCCGACGTCGAGCGGCTCGAGGACATCCAGCGCGGCGTCGAGCGCGCCGCCGACGCGGGCGACGTCGCCGAGATGGCCGCCGCGAACCGGCTGCTCCACTTCACGCTGTTCGAATGCTCGGGGATGCCGCGGCTCGTCCGGCACATCCGCCTGCTCTGGGAGGCCACCGAGGCCTACCGCTCGCTGTACTACAGCGACCACGAGAACCGGCAGCTGGTGAACCACGAGCATCGCGCCGTGCTCGCCGCGCTGCGCGACCGCGACGCCGACAAGGCGATCGCGTCCCTCGACGAGCACCGCGCCCACGCGGTCTCGGCCCTCGAACTCGTCTTCGCCGAGGAAACGGCCGCCGACCCGCGGCAGTGACCCTCACGGGCCCACGCACCAGGTCGGCCGCGAGACCGCCGGCGATCGGGGGCGGCCCCAGGGTCAGGTGCGGGTGGTGAACCGGGTGTAGCCGGCCCGGACGCGGCCGAACGCGTTCATGGTGTGCATCGTGTAGGTCCACGCGGAATCGGCCGGCCGGACCGGATCGTGCCAGGCGGCGGGCTGGTCCAGGTTGCCGCTGAGCGAGATGAGCTTGATCAGCGTCACCCGGTCGTCGCGGAACTGCGGCACCGGCATCACCGAGTACGCGTCCTGCAGCACCTCCGCATGCCGCGACAGGCGCTCCTTCGCGGTCGCCCGGTCGAACTCGTAGAGGTCGTCCAGCGCGTAGAAGGTGATCTCACTCGTCCACAGGCCGATCGCGTGCACCGCCACGGTCTGGTCCGGGATCGTCCCGTCCGGGGTGAGGGACCACTCGTGACGCCGGTTGTCCCGTGCGAGGGTGTCCACGTACTGCACGGTGGCGCGGCCCAGAGCGGCCGGCGGCGCGGCCGCGTCCGGCAGTTCGAGTTCGAGGACGATCCAGTAGGTCTCGCCGTAAGCGAGGTCGGGCGCGAAGATCCGGATCCCCTTCTCCTCGGTGATCAGGTCGGGCAGGCCCGGAGTGCCGGACTGCTCCTCGCCCCGGCGGCGCGCCTCCCGCGCCTCCTGAAGCACCGCCTCGCGCGCGGCCGGATCGGTGATCAGGTCATGCCCGTACAGGTGCCAGACGCGGATCTCGGGGTCTATCTCGATCTGCAGCTGGACGTTGATCGCGGCAAGGTGCTCGCGCCGCGTGAGGTCCTCCGCCAGGTTGAGCCGGACGTCCCCCGGATCGGTCACGAACGTGCAATGTTCTCGATCAGGTCGGCGATCCCCATCGACGACCTGGTGCCGAAGGCGTTGTTGCGGCGGACGAACAGCCCGTCGTGCGGCAACGGCTCGTCCCTCGACCGCGACGACACGCCGCCCGGAGGCGTCGCCCCCCGCGACGGGCGCGCTAGATGAGCACCCGCCCTGTATCGCAAGCCCCGCGGCGCCCTGCGGCGATCCATGGAGAACTCCCGATAAGAGAGGTTTGTTGTGCCCAGCTCATTGTCAGGTTTCACCACTCCCCGGAAATGGAAGGATGCCTCGCTTTCCACAGACAGCACCAGGTCGGCAGGCGGCTGCTCGTCGCTACCGCGACGTGCGCGCCTTCTCCTCCATCGGCGGCGCCCGAATCTGTCCCGGAGGCGTGCCTTTTCGGACTCGGGAATCGACGCCGACCGGGAGATGGTGATCAGGCAGGACGGGAGTTCCTGGAATAGTCGCTCGATCTGCTCACTCCACCGCGATGAGCTGAGGCGATACAGCCCGAGGTGACGGACGGGTACGTGGCCGCTGATGGCCGTCCTGATCTCTGACAGGACATCGGAGGCACAGGTGTGAACGGTCGTCACTGTGGCGTCGGGGTCCTGAGCCGGGGTCCGGGTGATGAGGACCGCTTTCCCTTTTCTCCTAAGTGACTTCCTGACCAGCCGCATGACCGCGGACACATCGGCGCTCTCGCTCGTCAGAACCTCGTTCAGGCGAACGCCTGGTGGCGGCGCACCACGGGTCGGCAGCCACCGCGGGGAGGCGGACTCTCCGGCACAGCACCCGGACCGCCCACGATCGTGATCGGCTGGCTGATGAACTGGTCTCGGGACGCCTGGTTGACGACGTTGTTCCACCCGGATACCTCGGCGCTGGTCTTCAGCGCGCCAGCGTCGGCTTTGGCGGCGGCCTTACCCGGGGTCGGCTGTTCTCCGCCCGTCGCGCCGCGCCGGCCGGCGGCCATCCCGTACACCGCCAGCCCGAGCCCCGAGATCCCCACCCCGGTCCCTATCACCCCGACGGTGTCCTTGAGGTGGAAGCCGGCCACCGCGAAATACGCCCCGAGCCCAACCACGGCCACCGCCACGATCAGGCCACCGGAGCACATGAGCAGGCGCCCCGTCATGACGGCATTATCAGCACACTTCAAAGATCACACGCCGGAAGACGGCACACTCCTCCCGATGGCGGATTGGCCGCTGCTCGTCAATCCGGCCAAGCCCTTCGCAGGCCCGTGCTCAGCAATGCCGGCCGCCCGGCGCCGTGAACGCAACCGGGCCTGTCAGCGGACGTCAGGGGGGCGCCCCAACGTCCGCATGACAGGCCCGGGAACGGCTCGTCGTCACTGCATTAGCAACGTTTCCAGGTCAGGTGGTAGGCCGCATCGGCATTTGCGGATTCCACCGCGATGAAACTGGGCTCCTCGGAGTCGCCCGCGTTCACCCGCACTTCGGTGTTGATGTTCAGGTTGGGGTTACCGTCGCACGGCTTGTAAACGAGTTCGGACCGGTTGATTCTGTCGGTGAACCGCCAGCTGCGGTTGGCGGGGCCCTCGATCGTGTGGGTCACCGCGCGCGTCTCGGAACTGCCCTGGAAGTAGTAGCTCGTCCGCCGGACGGCGGAGGCTCCGGCCTGCACGTGGGCGAAACCGCGGGACGAGATCCCGACGACCGCGTAGGTATAGTCCTCCGGAGCGTTGACCTTCACATTGAGCTGGCAGTTCTTCCGGAAGTCCGTCGGCGGGGCGTCGCCGCCGCCCCAGGCCAGGTACTTGTCGAAGGTGACGGTGAAGCCGTCGCCGTCGTCGGATGGGGTGACCTTCGCCGTGCCGGCCGGGCAGCCCGAGCCGAGGACGGTCGCGACCTCCATGGTGACCCCGCGGGGCGGCCGGGCCGACTGGGATTCGGCGCCGTTCTCGGGGTTGTCGTCGGAGGCGGAGGCGGCGGCATAGGAGGCCGTCGCCAGGGCGGGCAGGAGGACGGCGGCGCTTACCACGATCCCTACACGTCTGGTGTTCATCATGGTCAGGTCTCTCGGGAGGGGGTGGCCGCGACCTCGTCGTCGCACGCGAATTTCGCCGACTGTAACGGCGCATTCACGGAGACATTGATGGCCGGGGCTGAATGGCGATCCTCACGGTTCGGAGAATCCGTTTTGGAGAGTATTCCTCGCCCGCTTGGAGGTCAACACTCCGGTATTGCCGCTTATTAACAATTCACATTGGTTTTGAATCGCTCTTTAAGGCCGCCGCTCCGCGGAGGTTCCGACGGGCCTCGGCCGTGCCTGGACGCCCCGGACTGGCCAGGTCGCGGGCGGCGATCCAGGCGCAGGTGAGGACCACCGCATCGGCACCGCTCCCGGCCGCGGGACGGTGAACGGGACCGGCCTCGATGCAGGCGTGGTTGCGTTCCACGCACACGAGTTCGCGTGCGGGCTCGCCGTTCCAGCGGCCTCCGGAGACATCCGAAATCCAGTTGGCCGATACCGGCACCCAGGCCGAGGATTCGAGCGCCGCGCACCTGGATGACAAGTTGGGCTGTTGACCGCCTTCTTCGCATCAGAGGAGGGAGAGCCGGTGGGCTCGGCGTACCGCCTCGGCTCTGCGCGTCACGGCGAGTTTGCGGTTGATGCTCTTCAGATGGGTCTTGACCGTGTTCACGGACACGTACAGGCTCGCGGCGATCTCCTGCGTGGTCATCAGTTGCGCCACGGATCGCAGCACTTCCAGCTCGCGCGGGCTGAGCCGCTCCACCGGTGCCGTTCCGTCCTGGTCGGGGGTGACCGTCGTCCCGGTCTCCGCCGCCAGCCCAAGAGGCTCCAGGAGCGGACGATAGGAAAGCATCATCTCGGGGTCATGGCGCAGGACGGGGAGCAGCCAGCTCCGCGACATCGCGAAGGGCCGCCTGATCTCCTCGCGCCGGGCCAGGCCGAGGGCCCGGTCCAGGGAGCGGCGGCCTTGCCGGCGGTCGCCGTTCCGGTAGGACAGGCGGGCGTCGAGCAGCCAGGCGTCGACGCGCACGTCCAGCGGCGCTCTGGTGGCGTGGCGCAGAGCGTCCTGGAGTCTCGCGGACGCGGTGTCGTCGGCGCCGAGGCGCGCTTCGACGCGGGCGAGCGCGAGGGCCGATTCGAGTGCTGCTCTGCCACCGGCCCGTTCGGCGTCGCGGCGGGCGGCCTCGATCTCGCCGCAGGCCACGTGGGCTTCGGCGGACAGCAGGGCCAGTCTGCGTTCGAGCCAACCGGGGAGCGGGGTGATCTCGCTGGCCGCTCGCAGGTCGTCCAAGGCATGCTCGGGTCGGCCCTGGCACAGGTCGGTTCGGGCCTTCACTAGGTGCTGGATGGCGTTCGACAGGGGATCCGCGTGGCCGGACCGCGTCCGCGCCGTCCGGCCGAGCCGACCGCGGGCCTCCTGGAGATGCCACCGTTCCACGTCGGCCCAGGCACGCGCCAGAAGCGCCGCCGCGACGGCGCCGCCGTCCGGTGGCACAGGCACGTCGGGGAGCCGGTGGGCGCGGTCCGCCAGTTCGGCGGCCCGCGCGACGTTGCCGAGCAGGGCCTCGGTGAGCGCCAGGTCGCCGAGGCACCGCTGCTTCTGGACGTCCCCTCCCGCCTGCTCGGCCGCGGTCAGCGCCGCGCCGAAATGGCGTGCCGCCTGGTGCAGTTCCCCGTGCCAGATGTGGGCGGCCCCTCGTCCCGACGACGCCAGCGCCCGCAGTTCGGGACGGTCGTCGAGCAGCCGGCCCGGGGCCTGCCACAGCAGGGCGGCCTCGCCGGAGGCGTCGGCCAGGCCGGCGAAACCGGCCGGTCCGGGCCGGCAGAGCTCGACGGCCGCCAGGCACCACCGCGCCGGCCGGGACACGCCAGGCGGCGACCGCCGCAGCGCCCTTCTGGCGTGGCGCAGCGCGGCCGCGCGGGACGTCTCGTCCCGGCGCCGCGCCGCGACCGCCGCGGCCACGATCGCCGGTTCCGGCCCGCCGCCGGTGAACGCCGCCGTGTCCGGTATCCCGTCGAGGAGGCCGAGCAGCGCGTCGTGCGGTCTCAGGCCGAGGACGTGTCCGATCGCGAGCCGGTCGACGACCATCCGCGACGCGTACTGCCAGTCGTCCGCCTGGACGGCCTGGCGCACGGCGTCGGGCAGCAGCCCCGCCCGCTCGAACCAGGCCGCCGCCCGCCGGTGCAGCACGGGGACCATGCCGGGCGATTCGTGCCGGAGGATCAGCCGCAGCGCCTTGCCGAACATGGGGTGGTAGCGGTACCAGCCCTGGCCGAGCGGCACGGCGAACGCGTTCTGCCGCACCATGTCCGGGAAGGCCCGGCCCGCCGCGCCGGCGAGTTCGCCGGCCAGTTCGGTGTTGACGCGCTCCGCGACGCTCGTCGACAGCAGCAGCCACCGCGCGTCGGGCGGCTGGGCGTCGACGACCTCCTCCATCAGGTAGCCGGCGACGGCCTGGTCGTCGCCGGCGAACCGCGCGGCGAACTCCTCGGGATCGGGGTGGCGCTCCATCGACATCGCGGCGAGCCTGATCGCCGCCGGCCAGCCGCCCGTCCGCTCGCGGAGCGCCCGCCGGGACGCGGACGTCAGCCGCACGCCGTGCTGGGACAGGACCTCGGCGATCTCGTGGTCGGTGAAGGCCAGGTCGTCGGCGCGGATCTCGGTCAGTTCGCCCGCGAGCCGGTGGCGGTGCAGCGGCAGCGGCGAATCGCTGCGGGAGAGGGCGACCGCACGGAAACCGGGGCCCGCGTGCCGCAGCAGGTGGGTCACCACGGCGGCGGGCGCCGAGCCGGGCCGTGCCGGGAAGTCGTCGACCACGATCGCGACGGGGGCGCCCGCGTTCAGCAGGGCCCGTGTGATCTCGTCGAGCAGGTCCTGCTCGCGGGCATCGGTGCGGCCGGGGCCCCGTTCGGTGGACGCCACGTCAATTCCCGCCCGGACGAGACCGCCGCCCAGGGCGAGGCAGAACCCGCGGACCGTCGCCGTCGAGTCGTCACAGGCGACCCAGCAGGCGACCGGCACCGGCGGCCCCGTCCCGATCTGCGGTCCCGCCTCCGTCCGCGGCCCCGCACCGGTCGCCGCCCACGCCAGCGCCGTGATCGTCTTGCCCGCTCCCGGCGGGCCGGTGATCAGGGTGAGCGGGCCCCGCACCGCCTCGCTCAGCCGCTCGGACAGGCGCGGGCGCGGAACGGCCCAGCGGGGCAGGTGCGGCAAGGAGCCCCCAGCCGGTTCGGCCGCCTGCGCCGACGCCTCCGAAGTCGCATTCGGTGGCGGCTGCGCGGAAGTCCCCGTCGCGGTCATTGAGATCATCCCCCGAGAGGGGGCCTTGTGCTGTTCCGCGACGCTCCGGTCCGGACATATGCCCCCTTGTCCCCCTCCTTACCCTTCTGTGCATCGTCAGAACGGCGACGGGCGCGGGGCCGCGCCGTCGGGCCTCACCTGGTTCAGGTGATGCCGTCCGGTCATGGCTCGGCTCAGCATGCGTAGGGAGCATCGCTTTCCGGCGCCGCCGAAGGCCTCACACCCCGGGCACGGCCGGCCGCCGGAGGAGAAGCACGGCGTCGATCGGAGCGACGACTTGGACCTCCAAGTACTTCCGCTGGCCGTCACCATGATGGTGGGACCCCAGATCATGTCCGCCATCATCCTGGTGACCGGCAGGCAGGCCGTACGCGCCTCCCTGGCCTTTCTCGCGGGCGTGACCGCCGCCGCCATCGCCGGGGTCTCCGTCGGACGCGGCGTCTTCGCGCTGGTGGGGAACGGCGTCTCGCTGGGCGATCCGTCCAGCGCGGGATCGGCGGGGACCATCGTCCAGATCGTGCTGGTCGCGCTGCTGCTCGCCGCCGCGGTGAAGAGCTACGCGAAGCGGGAGACGGCGAAACCGCCCAGGTGGCTCGGGACGCTGATGGACGCGGGCCCGCGCAAGGCCTTCGAGATCGGCCTACTGGTGATCCTGCTGATGCCCTCGGACATCATGGTCATGCTGGCGGTGGCCGCCCATCTGGAGCAGCGGGACCTGGGCCTGGCCGCGGCCCTGCCGTTCATCGCCGCCACCGTCCTGATCGCGGCGCTGCCGCTGCTGACGTTGCTGCTCTTCCGCGGGCGCATGAAACGGGCCATGCCCCGCGTCCGGGAATGGATGAACACCCGCAGCTGGCTGGTCAACATCGCCGCTTACGTGATCTTCATTCTGCTCGTCCTGTGACGTCGCGCCGCGTCCGTGCGGCCGGGGTGGGCCGGGCCGGCGCCCCGGCCGCCGTTCACCCGCCAGGGATGATGCGGGTTCCCGCCCGGCGCGGTGCGCTCGTGTCAGGACCGCACCCGGCCGGTGCGGAGTCGACGAACGGAGGGGACCTCATGACCTCAACGTCACCCACGGGAGCGGTCGGGCCGGCGAACCCGCGGACGTCGGGCGGCGGCCCCGCCATGCTGCTGGCGACCGGTGTCCGGAGCGTCGGTGTGGCCGCCGGGATCCTCGCGGCGCTGCTGGGCATCGCCATCGTGGCCTGGCCGGACGCCACGATCCGCGTCGTGGCCTTCCTCTTCGGCCTCAACCTGGTGATCCACGGCGTGTACCAGATCGCGCGGGCCATCGCCGCGGACGAGGCGGGCGGAGGCGCTCGCGTCCTGTACACCCTGCTGGGTGTGCTGTCGCTGGCCGTCGGCGTGCTGGTCATGCGCGACCCGCTCCAGACCGTCGAGATCCTGGCCCTCCTCTTCGGCCTGTTCTGGCTGATCACCGGCACGGTCGGGCTCGTCACCACACTGACGGAACCGGCCCCGCGAGGACGCGGCGGCGCGGTCCTCCTGGCGGGCCTGTGCATGATCGCGGGTCTTCTGCTGCTGCTCTGGCCCGGGATCACCCTGACGGCCCTCACCTGGCTCGCCGGCCTGTGGCTCATCACCTGGGGCCTGCTGACCACGGCCCTGGCGCTGTGGATCCGGCACGCCGGGAAACGGACAGCGAGCGCGAGCCGATGACCGGCCCGTCGTCCAGCCCCGGCTACGAGATCCGGATCAGGGGCCGTGTCAGCGACACGTTCCAGCAGGCCTTCGAGGACCTCAACGTCCGGGTGAACCCCGTCGAGACCGTCGTCTGGGGCGCCGGCCTCGACCAGGGCGCCCTGTACGGCGTCCTGGAGACGATCGAGTCCCTCGGGCTGGAACTCGTCGAGGTGCGCCGCCTCCCCTGATCGGCGTCCCGCGGACCGCGTCGCCTGGGGTAAGGATGGTGCATGAGCAAGGTCAAGCGGCTGCCGCGCAAGGTGTACGAGCCGGAACTCGCCCGCCTCCAGGCGGAACTGGTGAAGCTGCAGGAGTGGGTCCGCACCGAGGGCGCCCGCGTGGTCGTGGTGTTCGAGGGACGGGACGCCGCCGGCAAGGGCAGCACGATCAAGCGGGTCACGGAGTACCTCAACCCCCGCGTCGCCCGGATCGCGGCGCTGCCCGCACCGACCGGCCGGGAGCGCACCCAGTGGTACTTCCAGCGCTATGTCGAGCATCTGCCCGCCGCCGGGGAGATCGTCCTGTTCGACCGTTCCTGGTACAACCGGGCGGGCGTCGAACGCGTGATGGGCTTCTGCACCAAGCAGGAGTACATGCGCTTCCTGCACCAGTGCCCCATCTTCGAGCGGCTGCTGGTCGAGGACGGGCTCCTCCTGCGCAAGTACTGGTTCTCGGTCAGCGACGCCGAACAGGAACGCCGTTTCCGTAGCAGGCTCGCCGACCCCATGCGGCGGTGGAAGCTGTCGTCGATGGACATGGAGTCCGTCACCCGCTGGGAGGACTACTCGCGCGCCAAGGACGAGATGTTCGTGCACACCGACATCCCGGAGGCGCCCTGGTACGTCGTGGAGAGCGAGGACAAGCGGCGCGCCCGGATCAACATGATCGCCCACCTGCTGTCGACGATCTCGTACCACACGGTGGAGCCTCCGCCGCTGCGGCTCCCCGAGCGGCCGCCCCCGAAGGGCTACGAGCGGCCACCGCGCGACATGCAGACCTACGTTCCCGACCACTCGGCGACTTTGCGTCAGTGACACCGCGACCGCGCACCGAGGCCGCGGGCCGGCGGCTGCGGTGCGCTTCCCGGGCGGCGGCTGCGGCGCGCTCCCCGCGCTCTCTCACCGGGCCTGGCCAGGTCAGAGGCGCACCGATGATGTTCAGCGGGCGTGCACGGGCAGCACGGCTGATCTTCACACGCCGCCGTGAGACTGCCGGTCATGAAAAGCCGTCATGTTCTCGGTGTGGCCGGTGCGGTGTCGTCCCTGGTGCTGGCGCTCCCGGTCCAGGCCGTCGCGTCGCCCGCGCGGGAGGCCGACGTCCAGTCCTCCCCCGCCGACCGCGCGTACCGTGATCTGCTCGACCACCGCAGGAACGGCAAGGTGATGACCGCGGCGCACCGTGGGCAGTGGCGCGAGGCGCCGGAGAACAGCGTCCCGGCCGTCCGGGAGGCGTTCGACGACGGCGCCGAGATCGTCGAGATCGACGTGCGGCTCACCAAGGACGGCGTGCCCGTGCTCATGCACGACACGACCGTCGACCGCACGACGAACGGCTCCGGCGCCGTCTCCGACCTCACCCTGGCGCAGATCAGGTCGCTGCGGCTGAAGAAGGGCCTGGGCGGGAAGCAGGCGGCGCTGACCGGCGAGCGGGTGCCGACGCTGGACGAGGCGCTGCGCATCGCGAAGCACCGCGGCCTCGTCAACCTCGACAAGGGGTGGGACGCCCGCGAGGAGATCTACCAGGTGCTGCGCCGGACCGGCACCGTGCGCAACGGGCTGTTCAAGAGCTCCGCGCCCGTCGCGGACGTGCGCGCGTTCCGGGCGAAGCACCCGGACGCGGTCTACATGCACGTCGTCTCCGACGGCAACATCGCCGCCCTCGACGAGTTCGGCGCCGACCAGCCCGTCGCGTACGAGGTGGTGTTCGGGCGCGCGTCCGACGCGGTCGCCGCCCGTCCGGTGCTCGACCGGATGCGCCGGACGGGCCGCGTCTGGATCAACTCGATGTGGTTCGGGCTCGCCGACCACTACACCGACGAGCGCTCGCTGATCGACCCCGACCGGGGATGGCGCGCGCTCATCGAGCGGTACGGGGCGTCGGTCCTGCAGACGGACAACGTCGAGACCCTGGAGTCGTGGCTGCGGACCGGACGGGCCCAGCGGTTCCCCCGGCACACCGTCCGCGTCCAGGGCGAGGACTTCCGGGAGGGCGGCGAGGGCGTCGCCTACCACGACAACGACAAGGGGAACCGCGGCGGCGCGGCGCGTCCCGGCGAGGACGTGGACGTCTGCGACCAGGACGGCGCGATCGTCGTCTGCTGGATGCGGGCCGGCGAATGGCTCACCTACGACTTCACGGTGCGCAAATCGGGACATTATGCCGTGTCGGCGCGGGTGTCGTCCCCGTACGACCCGGCGGGCACCTACCGGCTCGCGTTCGACGGGGACGGGCCCGGCAAGCCGGTACCGATCGGCAACACCACCGGCCACAGCGCGTTCTTCACGCAGCCGAGCGGCGTCACGCGATACCTCACCGCCGGACGGCACACGGTCCGCATCAGCCTGGACGCCGACGCGTACCAGAACTGGAACCTGGACTACCTGCGCCTCGACCTCCTGAAGCCCCGAACCGGCTGACCCACCGGCGAGCGGCGGCCGAGGTCGGGGGCCAGGGCGGGGTCGGGACGGGTGAGCCCAAGAGTCGGCTGTGACCGGCCAAAAGGGCGATCAAGGGCCGTGTCGGCGGAGGCGGGCCGGGCAGCCCGCCTTGGGCACAGGAGAACGACATCGCGTCCGGCCGGCTCCGGGGGTCGCGGTCGCCGCGCGGGCGTGACGCCCTGATCGTCGCCGAGCCGAGGAGGGCGTGACATGCAGGGCTATTCCAGCGCGCCGGCCGCCGAGGGACCGCTGGCGCGGATCCCGGACTGGGGCATCCGGAAGATCAGGCGGCACGCCGCCCTGATCGCGGTCGGCGGGTTCCTGTTCGGCTTCGACACCGGGGTCATCTCCGGGGCGCTGCTGTTCATCAGGACCGACTTCGCGCTGGACTCCTTCGAGCAGGGCAGCGTGGTGAGCGTGCTGGTCCTGGGCGCGATGGTGGGGGCGCTGGCGTCCGGACGGCTCGCCGACCGCCTCGGACGGCGCCGGATCTTCGCCCTGGAAGGGGCGGTGTTCGTCGCCGGCACGGCGCTCGCCGCGCTGGCGCCCGGCTACGGCGTGCTGATCGTGGCCCGGCTGGTGCTCGGGCTGGCCGTCGGGGCCGCCTCGGCGACCGTCCCGCCCTACCTGTCGGAGATCTCCCCGAAGGAGGTCCGCGGCCGGATCCTCACCCTCAACCAGCTGATGATCACGACCGGGATCCTGGTGGCCTACCTGGTCAACCTCGCGTTCTCCGGCAGCGGAAGCTGGCGTGCGATGATCGCCGTCGGCGCGGTCCCGGCCCTGGTGATGGTCGTCTCGGCGGTGTGGGTGCTGCCCGAGTCCCCCGAATGGCTCCTGGCGCACGGGCACCGGCGGCGCGCCCGCGCGCTGATCGCCGGGGTCAGCGACCAGGAGACCGCCGACCAGGTGATCCAGCGGCGCGAAGAGTTGCGGCGGGAGCAGGAGGCGGGGGACGCCCCGGAGGACCGGACGGCGACCGGCTGGCGTTCGCTGCTGACCGACCGCGTCCGGCCCGCGCTGGTCGTCGGGCTGGTGCTGGCCGCGACGCAGCAGTTCGGCGGCATCAACACGATCATCTACTACGCGCCGACGATCATCGAGAGGACGGGGCTGACCGCGTCCAACTCGATCGTCTACTCCATCGCCATCGGGATCATCAACCTCGTCATGACGCTGGTCGCGATCCGGCTGATCGACAGCGCCGGACGCCGCGAACTGCTCCTCGTCTCGTTCGCCGTGATGACGGTCACGATGGCGCTGCTCGGCCTGGCGTTCGTGGCGGGGTGGGGCTCCGTCCCGACGCTGCTGTTCATGGTGCTCTACATCGGCGGGTACGCGGCGGGCGTCGGTCCCGTCTTCTGGACGCTGATCGGTGAGATCTTCCCGCCGCGGGCGCGGGCGACCGGTTCCAGCGCCAGCACCGCCCTGAACTGGGCGAGCAACTTCACGGTCAGCCTGGTCTTCCTGCCGATCGCCGGGGTCCTCGGGCAGGGCGAGACCTTCTGGATCTTCGCGGTGATCTCGGCGATCGGCCTGCTCTTCACCGCCCGGTTCATCCCGGAGACCAAGGGCCGGGACTTCGCCCAGGTCGACCACGAGCTCCAGAGCCGCTTCGGGCATCGCCGACCGGCCGCGAAGAAGGCGTAGCCCGCGAGCCGGCCGGTCGCACGGGGTGGACCGGTCAGATGCCCAGGAGGTCCGTCAGGTCGTCGGCGTGGTCCTCTTCCTCGGCGAGGATGCTCTCCATCAGGCGGCGGGTGGTCGGGTCGGCGTCGCCGAGCCAGCGGATGATGTCCTGGTAGGACTGGATGACGATGCGCTCGGCGTACAGGTTCTCCTTGAGCATCGCGGTGAGGTCGTTGTCGGCGAACGTCGTGTACGGCGTGTGGGAACGCCGCGCGAGCGTCTCGGGGTCGAAGTCCGGGTCGCCGCCGAGCTGGCTGATCCGCTCGGCGGCCCGCATCGCGTGGTGGCGCTCCTCCTTCGCGTGCTCGTGGAACTCGTCGGCGACCTGGGCGCTGTCGATGCCGGAGCAGGCGATGGCGTTCTGGCTGTACCGCATCCAGCACACGATCTCGGTGGCGAGGACGTCGTTGAGGACGGCGATGACCTTGTCGACGTCGCGGCCGTAGGTGCTCGTCACGGGACCCTCGTCCATCCGGGCGCGGGCGCGCTCCCGGATCGCCGCCACGTCGATGCTGAAGCTGCCGTCGGACATGTTCTCCCCTTCTGATCATGCGGACTCCCACTCTGCTACCCACCGTGAGCGCATCATTCCCGTGCGCCACGCTCCGTGTCGGCGTCGCGTGACCGGTGAGGCCCAGGGCCTCCGTCGGCGGCGATGCGTTTCGGCGCGCTGAGCGCGGCGGACATTTGGCCGACTGTTGACGAATCGCCGCCATTGCCGCGCGGCGGCGAAGGGAACGTGTCACTCGGCATCCCGCGGGGCGCCCGCCCTGGGCTCCCGCCGTCGCGGCTCCACGGTGTCGCGCGAGTGAGCTTCCAATCCAGCCGGCGGCCGGGAAGGCCCTTCATCGCGAGGACCCAGATGAACCTGTCACCACGTGAGATCGACAAGCTGCTCATCTTCGCCGTCTCGGAGCTGGCCGACCGGCGCAGGAAGCGCGGCCTGAAGCTGAACTACGGCGAGACGGTCGCGCTGATCAGCGCGGCCATCGTGGAGGCCGCGCGGGACGGCAAGACCGTCGCCGACTGCATGGAGCTGGGCAGGAAGGTCGTCGGACCGGACGACGTGCTGCCCGGAGTGCGCGGAATGTTGAAGCTCATCCAGGTCGAGGCGACGTTCGACGACGGGACCAAGCTGGTCTCCTGCCACGATCCCGTCGGCGGAGGCAGGTGACCGTGCCGCCGACCCTTCTCGTGAGACCACTTCTCGTGAGACCACCGACGCGAGCCATTAAGGGGGCGGCCGTCCATGGCGGACGACACGTACATGTTCGGGACGGGATCGATCGAGCTCAACGCCGGGCAGCGCAGGGAGACGCTGACCGTGCACAACACCGGTGACCGGGCCGTGCAGGTCGGTTCCCATTTCCATTTCTTCGAGATCAACCGGGCGATGCGCTTCGACCGGGAGAAGGCGTTCGGAATGCGGCTGGACATTCCGGCCGGCACCGCCGTCCGGTTCGAGGCCGGTGACACGAAGGAGGTGCGGCTGGTCGAGTACGGCGGCGGGCTGCGCATCGTCGGGTTCGGCGGCCTGCTGAACGGGAGCGTCCGGTCGCGGGCGGCGAAGGCGGAGGCGCTGGCGAGAGCGCGCGCCCGCGGCTATCTCGACGAGCCGGAGCCACAGCGGGAGCGGGAGCGGGAGCCGGAGTGGAAGAAGACCGGGTCGCGTGGCAGGAAATCCTCGAAGGGCGCCGCAGGCGGCCGGTCGAAGAAGGGCTGACGGCGATGACGACGATTTCTCGCAAGCAGTACGCGGCCATGTACGGCCCGACCGTGGGCGACCGTTTCCACCTGGGCGACACCAATCTCGTCGTGGAAGTGGAAAAGGACCATTCCGAGGGCCATTACGGCGACGAGTCCCAGTACGGCGGAGGGAAGACGGCCAGGGACGGGATGGCGGCCGACCCCGCCTCGCGCAACGCCACCACCGCGCTCGACACGGTGATCACCAATGTCGTGATCATCGATCCGGTGCTGGGCGTGGTGAAGGGCGACATCGGGATCAAGGACGGGACGATCGCCGGGGTGGGCAAGTCCGGCAACCCGCACACCCAGAACGGCGTGGACCGGCGGCTGATCGTCGGGGCGGGCACCGAGGTGATCTCCGGGGAGAACCTGGTCGCGACGGCCGGCGCGATCGACACCCACGTCCACTTCATCGCGCCGCAGCAGGCGCAGCACGCGCTGAGCAACGGGATCACCACCCTGGTCGGCGGCGGCACGGGACCCGCGGACGGCTCCCGCGGCACCACCTGCACGCCGGGGCCGTGGAACATCGCCCGGATCCTGCAGGCCTACGAGGACATCCCGATCAACGTCGCGGTGTACGGCAAGGGCAACAACAGCCTGCACGCCCCGCTCGACGACCAGATCAGGGCGGGCGCGGCCGGGCTGAAGGTGCACGAGGACTGGGGCTCGCCCCCGGCGGTCGTCGACTGCGCGCTGAGCGTCGCCGACCACCACGACGTCCAGATCACGCTGCACACCGACACGCTGAACGAGTCCGGGTTCGTCGAGGACACGATCAGCGCGATCAACGGGCGGGCCGTCCACACCTACCATTCGGAGGGCGCGGGCGGCGGGCACGCGCCCGACATCCTGCGCATCGCCGGGGAGCCGAACGTCCTGCCCGCGTCGACGAACCCGACGCTGCCGTACACGGTGAACTCCACGGACGAGCTGCTGGACATGACCATGGTCTGCCACCACCTCAGCTACGACGTCCCCGAGGACCTGGCGTTCGCCGAGAGCCGCGTCCGGGCCGAGACCATCGCGGCGGAGACGGTGCTGCACGACCTCGGGATCATCAGCATCATCGGCTCGGACTCGCAGGCGATGGGACGGGTCGGCGAGTCGTTCACCAGGGCGTTCCAGGTCGCCCACCACAACAAGGACAAGCGCGGCCCGCTGCCCGAGGACTCCGCGCGCAACGACAACCGCCGCGTCCTGCGGTACCTGGCCAAGCTCACCATCAACCCGGCCCGCGCCAGCGGGATGGCCGACACGGTCGGGTCCCTGGAGGACGGCAAGCTCGCCGACATCGTGCTGTGGCCGATCCACTCGTTCGCGGCGAAGCCGTGGATGGTCGTCAAGGGCGGGCTGATCAGCTGGGCGCAGCTCGGCGACCCGAACGCGTCGCTGCCCACCCCGCAGCCGGTCTACCTGCGCCCGACGTACGGGTGCTTCGGCGAGGCGCTGCGCAAGACCTGCGTGACGTTCATGTCGGCGGCGGCGATCGGGGAAGACGTCCCGGAGCGGCTCGGCCTGCGGCGGCTGGTCCGGCCCGTCCGGCAGTGCCGGAGCGTGGACAAGCGCCACATGATGCACAACTCGACCGTGGCGGACATCCAGGTCGACCCAGAGACGTACCGGGTCAGCGTGGACGGGCGGCCGGTGTCCATCGAGCCGGCGAAGAAGCTGCCGCTGACCAGGCTGTACTTCATCGTATGAAGCGCCGCCGCCGCGCGCCGGAGACGAGCGATCTGGGGCCGCTGCTCGCGCAGCTCCAGCTCACCGACTCCGGTTTCCCCAGCGGGCTCTACACGCTGTCGCACGGCCTGGAGGGATACGTCCAGCTGGGTCTCGCCGAGGCGGAGGACCTGGCGGCGCTGGTGTCCGGCCTGGTGCGGGCCGCGGGCACCGCGGACGCGGCGGCGCTGGCGCTGGCGCACCGGGCTGTGTCCGCGGACGAATGGGACCGGGTGGTCGAGACCGACCGCAGGCTGCACGCGATGAAGCTCAACCAGGAGCAGCGGACGGCGTCGGTCCGCACCGGGCGGCAGGTCCTGGACAGCGCGGGCGCCGCGTTCGCGTCCGCTCCGGCGGCGCGGCTGGGACGGCTCGTCGCCGACCGCGCGACGCCCGGCAACCACGCCGTCGTCGTGGGCGCCGTGCACGCGGGGCTGGGGGTGCCCGTCCGGCATGCCGTGGCGAGCGACCTGTACGCCTTCGCGGCGGGCTGCGCGGCGGCGTCGGTGCGGCTCGGCCGGATCGACTTCCGGCGGGCGCAGGGGCTGCTGCGGGAGGTCAGGCCCGAGGTCGTCCGGGCGGCCGGGGCGGCGCTGGCCGTCCGGGACCCGCGGGACCTGCACGCCTCCACCCCGGCGGCGGACGCCGTCGCCGCCGCGCACGAGCGGGCGGAGGCCCGACTGTTCGTCACCTGACCCGAACGTCATCCGAAGGGACGCGCATGGAACTGGAGCAGGTCTACAAGATCGGTGTCGGCGGCCCCGTCGGGTCGGGCAAGACCGCGCTCATCGAGGCGCTGGTGCCCGTCCTCGTCGCCCGGGGGCTGCGGCCCGGCGTCATCACCAACGACATCTACACGCAGGAGGACGCCGAGCACGTCCGCCGCACGCTCGCGGGGACGCTGGACGCCGACCGCGTCGTCGGCGTCGAGACGGGGTCGTGCCCGCACACGGCGGTCCGCGACGACCCCACGATGAACCTCGCCGCGGCGGCCGAGCTGCTCGACCGGTGCCCCGACATCGACGTGCTGCTGTTCGAGAGCGGCGGCGACAACCTGACGCTCACCTTCAGCCCCCTGCTGGCCGACGTGTACGTGTTCGTCCTGGACACCGCGGAGGGGGAGAAGATGCCGCGCAAGCGCGGGCCCGGCACCACCGACTCCGACCTGCTGGTCATCAACAAGATCGACATCGCGCGGTATGTGCGCACCGACCTGACGGTCATGGAACGCGACGCCCGCGCGGTGCGGCGCGGCGGACCCGTCGTCCTGACCGACTGCCTCACCGGGACCGGCGTCGCCGACGTCGCCGCCTTCGTCCTCGGACACAGGGAGACGATCTGCTCACCGGCGCCATGACCACGCCCGAGCGATCGGAGGAGCGGTCGGGTGGCCGTGCGGGTGGAGCCGTGGGTGTCCGTGCCTTGACGGCGGAGGAGCGCTGCACGGCGGAGCGCTGCACCCCGGAATGGCTGCCCGCCGCCGTCGCCGACCACGCCGCCGTACCCGACACGCTGCCGGTCGGCGCGCCGGGCAAGGTCGGCGTGCTGGAGCTGGGCTTCGCGGTGGCCGGAGGCCGGACGGAGCTGACCGGTCACTTCCAGAAGGCGCCGCTGCACACCACCCGTCCGCTGTATCCGGACCCCGACCGGCCTCAGATGCCGCACGTGATGGTCATGTCGTCGGGAGGAGGCGTCCTGCAAGGCGACCGGTACCGCATGGAGCTGGACTGCGGGCCCGGGACGTCCGTGCACGTCACCACCCAGACCGCCACCCGGCTGTACCGGATGGAACACGACTACGCCACGCAGATGATCGACATCGCCGCCGCGCCCGGCGCGTACGTCGAATACCTGCCCGAGACCACGATCCCGTTCGGCGGCTCGCGCTTCTACCAGCGCGTGCGCGTCACCGCCGACCCTGACGCGACGACGGCGATCGTCCTCGGCGAGAAGCTCATGGCGGGACGCCTGGCCCGCGGCGAACGGCACGCCTACACCGCCTACTGCGCCGACCTGGAAGTCCACGCCCCGGACGGGTGCCTGCTGTTCGCGGACCCGATCCGGCTCGTCCCCGGCGAGCACCCGGTGACCGGGCCCACCGGCATGGACGGCTTCGGGCTCATGGCGTCCCTCTACGTGATCACCGGGACGGAGCGCGCCGAGCGGGCCGCCGGCGCCCTGCACCAGGCGATCACGGAGACCGGGCTGCGCGGCGGAGCGAGCGTCCTGCCCGCAGGGTGCGGCGCCTGGGCCCGGATCCTCGGCGACCGCTCCCCCGAGGTGGACGCGGCGTACCGCCGAACCCTGGACGCCGCCCGCAGCCTGCTCAACGAGCGGCACGCCCGGACGACGGACCGATGACGCGCAGCCGGCTGCGACGCGGCGAGCGGAACTTCACGCGGAGCGGGACGGTGGCGGCTCGCCGCTCCAGGCGGCGCGGAGCAGGCGCGTCACCCCGTCGCGGGTGACGGGCGCGGGATTCGCGTAAGGGGCGTTCACGACCTGCTCGCGGATGGGTTCGATGTCGCTCTCGGACATGCCGAGCCCGCGCAGCGACCGTGGCGCGTCCAGGGAGCCCGCGAGTTCCCAGAGGCGGCGGGCGGGGTCGTCGGTGTCCAGCGCTCGCGCCAGGGCGCCGGCCGCCTCGGGGGCGGCGGGCTGGTTGTAGGCGAGCGCGTGCGGCAGCACCACGGTGTGGGTCGCGGCGTGCGGGAGGTCGAGCGTCCCGCCGAGGGCGTGGCACAGCTTGTGGTGCAGGGACATCGTCGTGGCGCCGAGGCTCGCGCCGCACAGCCAGGACGCGTACAGCGCCTTCGTGCGGGCGCCGAGGTCGCCGCCGTCGGCGAACACGGCCGGGAGCGCACCGGCCATCGACCGCACGCCCTCCTCGGCCATCAGCGAGACGACCGGGGAGCGGTCGGGTGCGTAGAGCGCCTCGACCGCATGGGCGACGGCGTTGAATCCGCTGGTCACCGACATGGCGATGGGGAGGCCGAGGGTGAGGTCCGGGTCGTACAGGACGCTCGCGGGCAGCACTCGCGGGTCCTTGCCGGTCCGTTTGCGGCCGTCCTCGGTGAGGCCCCAGACCGTGGTCATCTCCGAGCCCGCGTAGGTCGTGGGGACGGCGATCACCGGCAGGCCGTGTTCCAGTGCGATGGCCTTCCCGAGACCGATGGCCGATCCCCCGCCGACGGCGACGCAGCAGTCGGCGCCGAGGTCGGCGGCGCGCGCACGCGCGCGCTGGGCGATCTCGATCGGGACGTGCATGCGCGCCTCGGCGAGCACCCCCGCCGAGCGCTCGCCCAGCGCGTCCGCGATGGTCTCCCCGGTCGGGCGCTGCTCCGGTGAGCAGAGCACGAGGGCGCGGCGCGCGCCCAGCCGCGCCACCTCCCCGGGGAGGGACGCGACGACGCCGGACCCGAACAGCACCCGCATCGGAAGCGCGTCATAGGTGAAGGAGGTCTGGGCCATGGTCACGCTTCCCGGCCGTCGGTATCGATGTCGGTATCGACGTCGGGGCGGAGGACGACGTCGAAGTTCACCGTGCGGAACGGGTTCGGCAGGCCGGCCGCCGCAGCGCGCTCCGGGTCGTCGACCGTGGGGAACTCGCGCACCAGGCTGGGCTTGACCCCGAACACGGCGTCGGAGTCGATGAACGGCGTCCCGGCGACGAACAGGTGCGTGGTCACGGTGCGGTAGCCGGGGGCGGACACCTCGAAGTGGATGTGCGCGGGCCGGTTCGGATGCCGGGACGTCGCGTCCAGCAGCCGCCCGACCGGGCCGTCCTCCGGGATCGGGTAGTGGCGGGGGACGATCGAGCGGAACCAGAACCTCCCGCCGTCGTCCGCCGTGAACAGCCCGCGAAGGTTCAGCGGAGGCTGGACGCCGGGTTGCTGCACGTCGTAGAAGCCGTCGTCGTTGGCCTGCCAGACGTCGACCGTCGCGTGCGGGACCGGCCGTCCGTCCGGGCCCGCCACGCTCCCGGTGACCAGGCACGGGGCGCCCTTGCCGTCCTCGGCGATGTCGGCGCCGAGCTCGCGGCGCGGGGAGGCGACCATGTGGAAGGGGCCTTCCACCGTGGACTCGGTCAGCCCGCCGCCGGCCCGGTTGTTGAGGGTCTCGACCAGCATCGAGGCGCCGAGGACGTCGGAGAGCAGGATGAACTCCTGCCGGGTGCTCGTGCACGCCTGCCCCGTCGCGGTGAGGAACTCGATCGCCGCCGCCCACTCCCGTTCGGTGAGCTCGACGTCCTTGACGAAGTCGTGCAGGTGGTGGACGAGCGAGGTGAGGACCTGCCGGAGTCGCGGGTCGGGCGTCGCGGCGAAGCTGGCTGCGACCACGTCGGCCGACCGTTCCTCGCTGAACAGCTCGGACGAGCCCGGGCGCGCCGCGCTGCCGACGGCGGGGTCTGGTGCGTTGTGTGAGGTCATGGCCGTTTCTCGTCGGTTCTCACGTCTTGCGCAGGGTTCGCTGCGGCGCGGCGTGGATGAGCTCGTAGTCGCGTCCGATCGCGCCGGTCGTCTGGAGCAGGAGGGGCAGCATGTCGTCGATCAGCTCTCGGTGGTCGACCTCGGCGGCGATCGCCGTGACGTTGACGGCGGCGACCGTCCGGCCGTCGCCGTCGCGGAGGGGCGCGGCGACGGAGCGGATCCCGGGCGCCACCTCCCCGTCGGTCGAGGCCCAGCCGCGGGCGCGCACCTCCCTCAGCTCGGCCTCGACGTCCTCGACCGGCTTGGACCGGTGGGGCTCGACCGGCGATCTCGTCTCCGTGCGCAACGCGGTGCGCAGGGCGCCCGCGTCGAGGGACGCGAGCAGCACCTTGCCTAGCGCGGTGCTGGCGGCGGGCAGGCGCATGCCCACCTTGACGTTGACGGCGACCACCTTGGGGACCTCGACGCGGGCGACGTAGATGACGTCCGAGCCGTCGAGCTCGGCGACGGAGGCGGCCTGCCGCGTCTTCTCCACGAGGTCGTGCAGGTGGGGAAGCGCGACCTGCCACAGCCCGGCGGACAGCGTGTAGGCGACGCCCAGTTCCAGCACGCGCGGGGTGAGGACGACGCCCTCCGGCGTCGAGCGCACGTATCCGAGGTGTTCGAGGGTGAGCACGATCCGGCGGGCGGTCGGACGGGCCAGCCCGGTCGCGGTCGCGATCTCCGTGAGGGACATCGGCACGGGGTGCGAGCCGAAGCATCTGAGGACGTCGAGACCTCGGGCCAGGGCCTCGATGAAGTCCGGGCCGGCATCGTCGCGCGGCATCTCGCTCCTCCCGTGGCGTCCGACTCGGTGGCGACCGACTCGCTGACGGCCACCGCACCCGTCAAGACTACGCGATACGCCCGCTCCACGGTCAAGTGACCGTTCATCGCCACTACCCGTCCGCATCTCATACCCGCAGTACAAGACGATATGCATTGGATGAACATCGTCCTTGACAGCCTCGGAGGCGCATCTCATGCTCGTGCCACGGAGCAGTGTTGACCGCTGGACGGTCAAGTAGCCGTTCTGCGGTCATTCCAGTGGAGGCAGCACATGTCGAACAGCGTCACATCCGCCGATGTCGTCGTGATCGGCGGCGGTCCCGCCGGCCTGACGGTCGCGGCCGAGGCCGCGCGCGCGGGCGCGCGGGTCGTCGTCCTGGAGCGCCGCACGGAGGACACCCACTCGCGGGCCGGAGTGATCCAGCCCCGGGTGCTGGAGCTGTTCGACGTCCGCGGCCTCATGGACCGGTTCCGCGCGGCGGCCGAGCGCTGGCGGCCCGACTTCGAGGTGCCGCGCTACATCTACGCCGGCCTGATCGGGCTGCGCTACGACCAGCTCGACAGCAGGTTCCCGTACGCGCTGATCCTGCCGCAGATGACGACCGAGCATCTGCTGGCGGAGTGGGCCGTCGAGGAGGGCGCCGACCTGCGTCGCGGGCTCGCGTACATCGGCCACGCCGAGACCGGCGGCGGCGTGACGGTCACCGCCCGCGACTCCGCAGGCGACGTCGTCGAGTTCGCCGCGCCCTACCTGGTGGGCGCGGACGGCGCGCGCAGCCTCGTCCGCGAGGTGACCGGCATCCCGTTCGAGGGCCACGCGACGCGGATGACGGCCGTCGCCGCGGACACCGACCTGCCCTTCCCCTGGCAGGCGTCGATGCAGATGAGACGCAACGAGCACGGCTGGGTGCTCGCCTACCCCTTCGGGGAGGGGATCACCCGGTTCATCATCGTCGCCGAGCACCGCCGGAACGTGCCCAAGCACGAGCCGGTCACGATGGACGAGGTCCGCGAGTCACTGCGGCTGATCTTCGAGGACGACTTCGGGGTGACGTCAGCCCGGTGGCTGTCCCGCTACGGCGACGCGCACCGCATGGTCCCCGAGTTCCGCCGCGGGCGGGTGCTGCTCGCCGGGGAGGCGACCCGGGTGCATTATCCGGCCAGCGGGATCGGGATGAACTACTGCATCCAGGACGCCTTCAACCTCGGCTGGAAGCTCGGCTGGGTCGCGACCGGCCGCGCCCCCGACGCGCTGCTCGACAGCTACCACGACGAACGCCACCCTGTGCTCACCGCCCTGATGGACGACGTCGCCGCGCAGTGCGGCCTGCATTTCGACTTCTCCCCCGCCGGGCTCGCACTCAAGGACTTCGTCGAGCGGGAGCTCGTGCCGATTCCCGAGGTCAACGCCGTCCTCCGGGACCGGCTGAGCGGGTTCGGCACGTCCTACCACAGCGACTCCGACCCGCACGCGGCGGACGGCGTCCGGGTGAGCGACTTCCCCGTCGACTCCACCGACTCCCCCGGTTCCGTGGGCTCGCCCGGCTCCCCGGCCGTGTCGAGCTACACCCGGGTCGCGCGGGACGCCGGTTTCGTCATGGCCGAGGCGCCAGAGCGGACGGGTCCCCGCGCGCTCCCCGATGTGATCACCGCGGTGACGGCTCCCGCCGCCGCGCTGGCGCAGCGGTTCGGCGGCGCCGCGGCCGTGCTGGTCCGCCCCGACGCCTACGTGGCGCGCGCCTGGGCCACCCGGCCGACCGACGAGCAGGTCACGGCCGCGTACCGGGCCGCGACACGGCAGGACGGCGCGGACGCCCAGAACCCGGACGCGTCCGCGGCCGCCGTCCGCAGGCAGCCGGAACACGCGTGAGGCGGGGAGCGGACGATGACCGACCGCGCGCCACGGCGCATCCTGATCGAGAACGGCTGGGTCGTCACCGGCGACCCGGCGATCGGCACCCTCACCGGGTGCGACGTCCTGATCGAGGACGGCATCATCACCGCCGTGGGCCCGGACCTGCCCGGCGCCGACGCCGACGCCGACGGCGGTGGCGGTGGCGGTGGCGGTGGCGAGGTGATCGACGCACGCGACATGATCGTCATTCCGGGGCTGGTCGACACGCACAAGCACACCTGGCAGTCCGCCGTCCGGCACCGGTGCGCGGGGCTCGACCTGCGGAGCTATTTCGGGGAGATGTTCGGCAGGCTCGGGCCGCTCTACCGTCCCGAGGACGTCTACGCCGGGAACCTGCTCGGCGCGCTGTCCGCGATCGACGCTGGCACGACCACGCTGATGGACTGGTCGCACGTCCAGAACTCGCCAGAGCACAGCGACCAGGCCGTTGCCGCGCTGCGCGACAGCGGGATCCGCGCGGTCTTCGGACACGGCTGGCCGCTCGTCGACCTCCCGGCGTGGATCGCGGGCAGCGACCGGCCGCACACCGGCGACGTCCGGCGCGTCCGCCGCGAGCTGCTGCCCGATGACGACGCCCGCGTCACCCTGCACCTGGCCGGGCGCGGCCCGGAGCTGTCGACGCTCGACGCCACCCGCGCCGATCTCGCCATGGCCCGCGACCTGGGGATACGCGTGTCGATCCACATGGGCTGCGGGCCGGAGTACGGCGCGATGGCCGCGATCGCGCAGCTGGACCGCGCCGGGCTGCTCGGGCCCGACCTGACGTTCGTGCACTGCAGCGAGTCCGCCGACGACGAGTTCGCGATGATCGCGGGCTGCGGCGCGTCGGTCGCGCTCGCCCCGCACCACGAGCAGGCCCTCCCCGGCATCGGGCACACGCCGATCGACCGCGTCCGGGCCTTCGGGATCACGGCCGGGCTGAGCACCGACACCGAGACCGCCGGGCCCGCCGACCTGTTCGCCCAGATGCGGGCGGCCCTCGCCGCGCACCGCAGCCAGCTCGCCGAGGGACGCACCCGCTTCGCCGGGAGGCTCGACCCGTTCGGCGTGGCCGAGGTCTTCGCGATGGCGACGCAGGGCGGCGCCGACACGCTGGGGCTCGGCGACCGGATCGGCAGCCTGACGCCCGGGAAGCGCGCGGACGTCGTCCTGGTCCGCGCGACCGACCCCAACCTCTTCCCCGTCGCCGACCCGGTGGCCGCGCTGGTCTGCTCGGCGCACCCGGGCAACGTCGACACCGTCGTGGTCGACGGCGTCGTCCGCAAGCGGGCCGGGTCGCTCGCCGGCGACGGGATCGGCCGCGCCAGGGAGCTCGCGCTGGCCTCCCACCGCCGGCTCCTCGGCGCCTGACATTCCGCACTGATCCGTCCCTCACTCGAAAGGCCGCAATGACACTCGACCCCGACGTCGCCGGGTTCCTGTCCGCCCTCCGCTCCGCCGGAGCCCCGCCCGGCTTCGCCGGGACCCCCGGCGAGATGCGCGAGCGCATGCGCGGCGCGATCGAAGGAAGCTGGGACCCGGCGGCGTTCGCCCCGGTCAAGAGCGTCGACGACGTCACCGTGGGCGGGGTGCGGCTCAAGGTCGTCCAGCCGCTCGCCGACGCGGCGGACCCCGGGCCGGTGCCGACCGTCCTCTACTTCCATCCCGGCGGCTTCGTCATGGGCAGCGCGCATCTCATGCAGGACGTCGCGCGGCGTCTCGCGCACGACCTGGGCGCCTGGGTGGTCTCCGTCGACTACCGGCTCGCCCCCGAGCACCCGTTCCCCGCCGCGGTCGACGACGCCATGGCCGCGCTGACCTGGGTGACGAACTCCGTCGGCGAGCTCGGCGGCGACCCGGCGCGCGTCGGCCTCGCCGGGGAGAGCTCGGGCGCCAACCTCGCGGCGGTCACGGCGCTGCGGGCGCGTGACGCGGGCATTCCGGTCGCGGGCCAGCTGCTCGCGTCGCCGGTGACGGACTTCTCGGCCTCGTTCCCGTCCGTCGCGGAGAACGCCGACGGCTACTTCCTGACCCGCGACGACCTCGCCGTCATCAGGTGGCTCTATTTCGAGGACGACGACGCCCGCGCCGCCGACCCGTGCGTCTCCCCCGCCCTGGCGCCCGACCTGACCGGTGCCGCACCGGCCGTCATCGGGGTGGCGGGCTTCGATCCGCTGCGCGATGACGGGATCGTCTACGCGGCGCGGCTCCTGGAGGCCGGGGTGCCCACCGCTCTGCGCGTCTACCCGGGGCTCATCCATCCGTTCTTCGGCATGCCCGGCCTGTCGCCGGCGGCCGGCGCCGCCGTGTCCGAGCTGACCGGGCTTCTCGGCGCCGTCCTCGGCGGGCTCGGCCTCGGCTCTCCGCAGGACGGCTGACCAGGCGTCCACTACGTCCGGCCTTACGTACGACTACGTCCCGGCTTTCCAGGCCGGGACGTAGTCGATTCGCGAGCAGTCCGTCCACCCGTCAGGACAGAGCGGCCTCGCCGGTCGCCTCAGGGGCCTGCCGGGTGGACGTCCTCTTGCCCGCGCGGGGGGCGGTCTCGCGGATCAGCAGCGCCACCGCGGCCAGCAGGATCGGCGCCGCGGCGTACAGCAGCAGCGCGCTCCTCAGGCTGTGGGTCGCGTCGGCGAGCGCGCCGCCGAGCTGCGGGCCGAGCGCTCCGCCGAGGGTCTCGCCCACGGCGATCTGCAGGGCGAACGCCGTGGCCATCAGCTCGCGGGGCACCGACTCCCCGGGCACCACATAGGTGATCAGCGTGAGCGATCCGCCCGCCATCAGGCCGACGACCAGCGACGCCAGCAGCAGGGGCACCGAGTGGGCGAACAGGACGAAGAACAGCGGCACGAGCCCGCTGCAGATCGCCGCCACGAACAGGGCGGGTCTGCGTCCGACGCGGTCCGACACCGCGGGAGCGGCGATGCTGCCGAGCGCGATGACGCAGCCGTACACGGTGAGCACGAGCGTCGCGGTGCTCCGGGAGAGCCCCTCCTCGTGCAGGTACGTGGGCGCGAACGCGCCGAAGCCGATGTTCGTGCCGAGGCAGACGGTCGTGCCGGCGAGCGCCAGCAGGACGTTGCGGTTGGCCAGGACGAGGCGGAAGTCCCGGGCCTTGACGCGGGGGACGTCCGCGCCGTCCACGCCGCCGGCCGTGCGGTCCTCGCGCATGAAGAGCGCCACGAGGAGCGCCACGAGGATGCCCGGGACGGCGACCAGCGGGAAGGCGAGCCGCCAGCTCAGCGCCGTGGCGAGCCCGATCATGATGCTCGGCGCCAGCGCGCTGCCGATGAGCAGCGTCCCCGCGATGACGACGCCCATGTTCCGGCCGCGCCGCTCCGGCGACGACGCCCGCGCGACCGCGCCCTGGATCAGGGGCAGCGCGGGGCCCTCGCAGAAGCCGATGACCGCGCGGAGCAGCAGCATGGTGCCGTAGTCCTGCGCCAGGCCGATCAGGGCGACGGCGGCGGAGAACAGGACCAGGCTCGCGACGATCATCCATTTGGTCCTGCCGCCGCGGCGGTCGGACACGACGGAGAAGATCAGGCTGGAGATCGCCCAGGTCACGGCGGTGATGGAGACCAGCGAGCCGAGCCGGCCGTGGTTCAGGTGCAGGTCGTGGCCGATCTGCGGGAAGAGGAAGGTGATCCCGAAACGGTCGAGGAACACGATCCCGGCCGCGAAGAACATGATGAGGACGAGGGTGTTCTGCCGGTCGGCGGCCGCTGCCCCGAATTCTCGCCTGGTATCGGTCATGACGGACTCCCCATGAGTTTGGTTCGGCCCAGCGGGACTTCTTTTCACGCTGGAATGGATATTTCTGGGCGCGCCAAAGACACGCGTGCACTCTGGTGGGGAGCGTTAAAAGAAGCAGACCTTAGTGGGCGATTTCTTCGGCGGGCTGCTGTTCGGCTGGCTCCGGGGCATTCGCAATACGCTGCGCCGCCCGGGGGAACAGGTCGAGCGCGCGGCCCCCGACATCGCGCGCCTCCGCGGGGGACAATGCGCCGCACCGCAGGAGGCTCGAACGGTTCGACTCGGCGGACGACTCGGTGGTGCACGGCGCACCCCAGTCGCTGCCATAAAGGATGTGCCCGGCGCCGACCGTCGCCTTCGCCGGGAGCAGCGACTGCGGAAAGGCCGTCGCCGCCGTGTCGACGTAGAGCGAGGACGTCTGCTCGTCGATTTCCTGGGCGGTCACTCCCTGCGGGACCCAGGGTTCGTTTCCGAGCAGCCGGAGCCGTCCGGTCAGCGCGGGGAACGCGCCCCCGCAGTGAGCGATGACGAAGGTGATGTTCGGGTACCGCGCGAAGACCTTCCGGAAGACCATGTCGAAGACCGTCCGGGCGGTGTCGAACGCCACCTCGTACAGCGGGGCGGGATGGTCGAGGGTCGGCGGCAGGCGCGCGTCGGGGTGGACGAAGACCACGGCGCCCCATTCGTCGAGCCGCGCCCACAATGGTGTCAGGGACTCGTCGCCCAGATACACGCCGTTGTATTGCGTCGTCACGGCGAATCCGTCGGCATGGAGAGCCTCGCGCGCCCGTTCCGCCTCCGTGACGGCCGCTTCTGGGTCGTCGGTGGGCAGCGCCGCAAGGAGACCGAATCGCGACGGATGACTCTTCACGAGAAACGCGCCGTAGTCGTTCGATGCGCGCAGCGCCGGGAGGCCGCCGGGAATGTTGCTCAGCATCTGCATCGCGGTACCGGACGCGTCCATGTACGCGAGCGTGCGTTCCAGCGACCATTCGTAGGGCTCGGGGAAATAGACGCCCTGTCCCAGCATGGCCTGCCAGGCGCGGACGCGCTGTTCCTCGGTGCTCGGCGGCGTGAAGTGCGCGTGAATGTCGATCGTCGCCATCTCGCCTTCCCTCCGTTCGACGTCAGCGGGCAGCGTGAGTCAGTCCTCCGTGAGTCAGTCCTTGAACAGGCGGAGACCGTTCTCGATCTCGGAGAGCGGGCTCTGTTCCAGGTAGGGCGCCAGGGCCTTTCGCGCATCGGCCGGTGACATGAGCGCGGACGCGTCCACCTCGTCGACGCGCCAGCTTCCGGTGTCGTCGTAGATGAACTCGCCCGCCAGCCGTCCATTGCGGTAGGGCCAGGTGGCGGCGAATCGATGCGAGATCTGATAGGTGCCGTCCGGGTGGACGTCCTCCCCGGCGAGCGCCTCGTCGGAGCCGCGGACGATCTGGGCGAAGACGGCCTCGATGAAGATGCCGTGATCCGAGACGGCGACCTTTTCGTCCAGCGCGCCGAAGACGTTCACGCCGCGGTCGACGATGTCCGAATAGAAGCTCCGGACGTCGTCCATGCCGTCGAGCACCAAGGTCTTCCCGCGTTCGGTGAGCCGATAGACGGGGTGGTCGACCGTCATCTCCGGGACGAGGATGTCCTCCCAATGGCCGGACACTTCCAGCAGCGCGTGCCTGCGGTAGTTCTTCAGCATGTGCCGGTGCCTCGGGTCGCCGACCACCGCGAGCGCGGCATCGACGCCCGCCGTGATTTCCCGTACATCGAAAACCTTCATGCGTTCACTTCCTGATGCTCCGGCAATTTTGTCGTGTTCATTCAACGAACATGTCGGTCGTGTGGGGGGTCAGCCCGCTCCGGCCTCGGGGGCCATCGCGGCGTCGGGGTCGTACTCGTAGATCCAGGCGTTGCCGACCAGCGGATCGGTCCCGGCGAACGACCTGTCGCGGGCGCGCTGGCCGGGCCCGTCGGGGAGGTGGTTGACGTCCGCCCGCGCGTGGCTGACCGCCTGCAGCCGGGACGTGCGCGGAAGGCGCAGCGACTCGTAGCGCCGCAGCGCCCGGGCCGGGTCCGCGACGTCCTCGGCGAGGCAGCGGGCCAGGACGGCCGCGTCCTCGATCGCCTGCGCGGCCCCCTGCGCGAAGAACGGGAACATCGGGTGCGCCGCGTCCCCGAGGAGCGTCACCGGTCCCCTGCTCCAGCGCGGGAGCGGGGCACGGTCCAGAAGCGCCCACCGGCCCGGCGTCTCCGCGGCGCGGACGAGGTCGACGAGCCTCGGGTCCCACCCGTCGAATTCGAGCAGGAACTCCTCGACCGTCGCCCGCGCCGTCCACGACTCCACCGAGTCGTCGCCCGCGGGGGCGAACGCCACGAGGTTCACCGCCCTTCCCCCCGAGACGGGGTAGTGCACCAGGTGGCGGCCTGGGCCGATCCACAGAGTCTGTGCGCGCCGCAGGGCGAACGACGGGGCGCGGTCGCCGGGCACCAGCGCGCGGAACGCGCAAAGGCCGGAGTAGGCGGCGGGCCGCGGCTCGGTGACCGCCCCCCGCACCACCGAATGGACGCCGTCGGCCCCGATGACGATGTCCGCCTCGGCCCTCTCGCCGTCGTCGAACCGCAGGGACGGACGTCCGTCCCGTAGTTCCAGCGCGGTGCAGCGTTTGCCGAGCCTGATCGCGTCCTCGGGAACGGCGGTTTTGAGGACGTCCAGCAGTTCCGCGCGGTGCACCGTGTACGTGTGCTCGCCGTAGAGCCGCTCGCAGGCGGTCGCGAGGTCTTCGGCGGACAGGACCGTCCCGTCCTGCCAGCGCCGGAACTCCCACCCGACGTCCAGCCGGACGGCGCTTCGCCGCAGCCGCCCGAGGACGCCGAGGCGGCGCAGCAGGCGTGCGGCGTTGGGCGCCACGACGAGCCCGGCGCCGACCTCCTTCAGCGCCGGCGCCTGCTCGTACACCGTGCCGCGCAGGCCCGCGCGGCGGAGGAAGGCGGCGGCCGCGAGGCCGCCGATCCCGCCGCCAACGATCGCGATCTTGGGTGTCTCGACGTTCGGCCCGAGCATCTCCGTCTTCGGCTCCCCTGGTCGTGCCCCGCATCCGGGTGGACAGCGTCATGCTGCCCGGCCGGTCGACCAGAAGGCGCGAGGTCGGCCATCCTATGAACATTGTTCGGCTACCATCGCCGTCCAACGGAGGGAGGTATGCGGCATGCCCCGCACCAGTGAGCCCGGCAGGAGCGTGAGTTCCCGCCTCTTGGAGGTCCTGTTCGCTTTCGAGCCGGATCAGAGCACGCTGAGCCTCGCCGATCTGGTGCGGAAAACGGGCCTGCCGCATGCAACCGTGCGGCGGCTTGCCTTGGAGCTGACCGATGTCGGCGCGTTGAGCCGGCAGCACGACGGCCGATTCACGATCGGGCTGCGGCTGTGGCAATTGGGCACGCTGGCGCCGCTCACCGAATCGCTGCGCAGTCAGGCCCAGCCATTCATGGAGGACCTTTACACCGCACTGCACCAGCACGTGCAACTGGCGGTCCTGGAAGGGTCCGAGGCCGTGATCATCGAAAGGCTGTCCGCGCCGCGTGCCCAGCATCTCGTCTCCCATGTGGGAGGCCGGTTGCCATTGCACTGCTCAGGCGTGGGAAAGGTCCTCCTGGCCCATGCCGGCGCCGATCTGATCGAGCGGATCCTCTCCGGCACGCTGCGCCGGTACACGCCTCAGACCAACACCGACTCCACCGTGCTCAGAAGCGAGCTCGCCGAAATCCGCCGCACCGGCCATGCCACCGTGCGGAGCGAGCTCACCCCCGGCGCCGACTCCCTCGCGGCGCGCGTCGTGGACGGCGAAGGACGCGTCGTCGCGGCGCTCTCCGTGGTGGTGCGCACCGGATCGGTGCTCCACCAGGCGGCGCTCCCGTCGTTGATCGCGGCCGGCCTCGGCGTCTCCCGCATGCTGGGCTGGCGCCCCGGCACAAGGATCCGCGAAGCCTGATCCCGGCACCGCCACGTCCAGCGGCTTGTTCAGCGGGACGGCTCGCGGTGGACGCCTACCGTTCGCCGCGGAGAATCGACCGTTCATCGCACGCCGCTGACGTGCAACGCAGGCAGAGGACCACTCGACGCCACCCCAAAACCTCCATCTTTCGTTCTTTCGCCGGTTAACAGACTCTCTGTCCATAGATCTAGATCCATGTCCCGTATACGGATATTTCTCGACCTCCCGCCTACGCACCTCGCATGCCCCGTCCCCCATCCCGAGGCAGGTCCCCCCATGAGAAAGTCCAGAGCGAGACCCGGAACGACCGTGCTGGCCGTCGGCGTCCTGGTGGCCGCGGTCCTTCCGGCGGTGTCGCAGTCGCAGGCGGCCGGCGCGCCGGGCCCGAACGCCGCGGCGCCCGCGAACTACGTGCCCGACGAGCCGCTTCCCACCGAGCCCGTGCCCCCGCAGGAGCAGCAGGACCGGCTCGGCATCAGCGGCTACCCCGACCGGCTCAGCGTCGAGCCGGGCGAGTCAGTCAAGATCATGGCGAGCACGAAGGCGAAGGAGTTCAAGTCCACGATCGTCCGGGTCTCCCACGGCGACGCCGACCCCAAGGGCCCCGGCGTCAAGGAGCAGGTGATCGACGACCCGGTCAACCGCACCTACCCCGGCGCGGACCAGCGGCTTCCGCTGGGCTCGTACGTCACCGTGCCCGACCACGACCGGCTGAGGCCGGACGACGGGTTCACCCTCACGGCGTGGATCGCCCCGTCCACGATCCCGGGCTCGCCCTACAACAGGACGGCGCTGAAGCGCACCCCGGTCGGCACGCCGAGGGCGCAGGGCCTGGTCACCAAGTGGTCGGAGGCCGACAAGCGCGGCTACGGCCTGTTCATCGACGAGACCGGCGCGGCCGCGCTGCGGATCGGCGGGGAGAGCGTCTCGACCGGGGTCAAGCTCAAGCCCTGGGCGCCCGCGATGGGCGGTCCCGAGATGTACTTCAACAAGAACCCCCGGCCACAGCACGTCAACAACTCCGGCTGGTACTTCGTCGCGGCGTCCTACGACGCGCGATCCCGCCAGGTCACCGTGACGCAGCGGCCGGTCTCGACGGCCCCCGACGACTCGGGGGCGACCGTGACCAAGCGGATCGCCGCCGGGGACGTCCGGCACTCTGCCGGCCCGCTGCTCATGGCCGCGTACTCGAACCGTCCGGGCGACGACCACCCGGCCGGCTTCTACAACGGCAAGATCGAGGCGCCCGCGCTCTACGACCGGGCGCTGGGCAAGGGCGATCTGGACGCCGTCGCCAGGGGCGGGCACGGCCCGCGTCCCTCCGCGGCGTGGGACTTCTCCAGGAACATGTCCGGCGACCGGGTGTCCGGCACCGGCTCGCGGGGCCTGGACGGACGCGCGGTGAACCTCCCCGTCCGGGCGCTGACCGGCCACGCCTGGGACCGCAAGACGATGAACTACAACCAGGACCCCGACCAGTGGGGCGCGATGTACTTCCATGAGGACGACCTGGGCGACACCAAGTGGAAGCCCTCGTTCACCTGGAAGGTGCCGCAGAACGCCCGCAGCGGTGTCTACGCCGCCCGGCTGGAGGCCGACGGCAAGGTCTACCACGCCACGTTCGTCGTCCGGCCGAAGAAGCGGACGGCGAAGATCGCGATGCTGGTGCCGACGCTGACGTACCTGGCCTACGGCCAGACCGGCGGCACCATGAGCCAGTACTCCGACCACGCCGACGGCAGCGGGTACGTCTACTCCAGCGAGCGGCGGCCGATCCAGAACCTGCGGTCGCTCACGACCGGCCCGAAGGGCGAGGGCCGCCCGTGGGCCTTCGAGGCGGACACCCACATCTTCGACTGGCTGGAGACGAAGAAGTACGAGGTCGACTACATCACCGACCACGACGTGGACCGCGAGGGCAGGAAGATCCTCGACGGCTACCAGACGGTGATCACCGGCACCCATCCCGAGTACATCTCCACCACCGAGTTCGAGTCGATCAAGGGCTGGCTGAACGACGGCGGACGGCTGATGTACCTGGGCGGCAACGGGTTCTACTGGGTGACCGCGCTCGACAAGTCCAGGACCTACACCGAGCTGCGCCGCCATGACGGCACCGAGGCGTGGCAGGCCGCCCCCGGCGAGTACTACCACAGCACCGACGGCGAGTACGGCGGCCTGTGGCGCTTCCGCGGCACGCCTCCGCAGGAGCTGCTCGGCGTCGGCTTCTCCGCTCAAGGGTTCGGCAACCCGTCGGGTTCGGCCCAGTACAACAAGCCGTTCGACCGGTCCGAGGCGAGCTACTCCGCGGCCGGGGCCTGGGTGTTCGAGGGCGTGTCGAAGAAGGACGGCATCGGCGACGGGCTGCCGAGCCTGCAGAGCCCGGGCGGGCCGATGGGCGAGGAGGTCGACCGCGTGGACTACGCGCTCGGCACCCCGGCCAACGCGATCGTCCTCGGCTCGTCCCAGCGGTTCGGAGAGCAGTACATGCACGTCGTCGAGGAGATCAACACCTCGTCGCTGTTCGAGGGCGGCGACACCAACCCGATGGTGCGCGGCGACGTGACGCTGATCCACTACCCGAAGGGCGGGGCGGTGTTCTCGGCCTCGTCGATGGTGTGGAGCGGGCAGTTCTTCCACAACAACTACAACAACGAGCTGACGAGGATCAGCGAGAACGTCCTGAACAAGTTCACCTCCGGCGCGCCGCTCCCCGGCACGGGGTAGCCGGCGGCGACGCGACGGCCCGGGGCGGGGCGCGGCACCCGCTCCGCCCCGCCCCGGGCCCCGCGCTCCGCCCCTCAGGCCCCGCTCCGCCGCCCCTGGCTCCGCGCTTCCCGTCCCGGGCTCCGCGCTTCGCCGTCCCGGCCGGTGGAGCGGGGTCCAGGTCACGAAGAAAGGCCGGCCCGTGTACATAACCGTTCGTGGGACGCCGTCGTCCTCCGGCTCGGGTGAACCGTCCAAGGCCCGGCGCCGGATGGCCGGACGGGTTCCCGGCACCGTCGTGGTGCTCGGATTCGTCAGCCTGCTCACCGACGTCTCCACCGAGATGGTCACCGCGGTGCTGCCGCTGTTCATCACCGTGGGGCTCGGCCTGTCCCCGATGGCGTTCGGCGTCCTCGACAGCGTCTACCAGGCGGGGACGGTGGCCGCCAGGGTCGGGGGCGGCTACGTCGCCGACCGGTTCGAGCGGCCCAAGGCGGTGGCCGTGGCCGGCTACGGGCTCGGCGTGATCGCCAAGGCGCTGCTGCTGCCCGCCGCGGGCATCGCCGCGCTGTCGGCCGCGACCGGCCTCGACCGGATCGGCAAGGGCCTGCGCACCGGCCCGCGGGACGCGCTGATCGCCGGTTCGGGGCCGCCGGGGACGCTCGGCCGCTCGTTCGGCGTCCACCGCGCGCTGGACACCCTGGGCGCGCTGCTCGGCCCGGTCGCCGCGTTCTTCCTGATGACCGCCGCGCCGGGGGACTTCGACGCGGTGTTCGTCGTCTCCATGTGCGTCGCGGGCCTCGGCGTGCTGCTCCTGATCGGCAAGGTCGACGAGAAGCGCCGGTCCGCCCCGGCCGGCGCGGACGCCGCGCCCCCGATCACGCTGGCCGGGGTGGCGCGGCTCGTCGCCGGACGGCCGCAGGTGCGCCGCGTCCTGCTGACCGCGGCGGTGCTGTCCGCGCTGACGATCAGCGACGCGTTCCTCTACCTGGTGCTGCTCGCGGGCGACGCGATCTCCACCCATGTCTTCCCGCTGATGTTCCTGGCGACGGGCGTCGTCTACCTGGCAGCCGCGGTGCCGTTCGGACGCCTCGCCGACCGGTTCGGCAGGCCGCGCGTCTTCATCGCCGGCCACGTGATGATCCTGCTCGCCTACGCCGTGGCGGGCTCCGGCGCGGGCCCGGTGGCCGCCGGCGCGACGCTCGCCCTGCTCGGGCTCTACTACGCCGCGACCGACGGCGTGCTCCCCGCCGCCACGGCGGCGATCGTCCCCGACGGCTACCGGGCGACCGTGATCTCCGCCGTGCAGACCTGCGTGGCGCTGGGCCGCAGCCTCGCCGCGCTCTCCTTCGGCGCGCTCTGGGCGATGGCGGGGCCGTCGGCGGCGCTGTGGGCGTTCGCCGCCGCCCTCGCCGGCGCCCTGGCCGCCGTCTCCCTGATCGGAGGACTTCGATGAACCGTTCCCGGGTGACCCTCGCGCTGGGCGTCCTGCTGGTGGGCGTGGCCGTCGGCACGGTGCTGACGGCGGTGCTCGGACGGGACGGCGCGTCCAGCGCGGGCGAGGCGGGCCCCGGCCTGTTCCGCGACGAGCACATCGTGTTCAGATCGCTCAAGCGGGGCCCCGACCAGGGCCGGGTCGCCTACGCGGCGCCGAATGCCGTGCAGAACCGCGTGCTCGCCGGACCGCGATGCCTGCGCGTGGCGGCCCAGGCCGGACGCGCGGTGTGCCTGCGCGACGGAGGCGTGCCCGGACGGCCGTACGAGGTGGTCCGGCTCGACGACCGGCTCCGCGAGGCGGACGACGAACCGCTGGCCGGAGTGCCGAGCCGGGCGCGGGTCGCGCCCGACGGGCGGCACTTCGCGACCACGGTGTTCGTCAGCGGGCACAATTACATCTCGCTCGGGTTCTCCACGGAGACCGTGGTCTACGACGGCAAGAAGGGTCGACCGCTGGCGAACCTGGAGCATTTCACCTTCCTCCTCAACGGGGCGAAGGACGGCAGCGTCGACCGCAACGTCTGGGGCGTCACCTTCGCCGCCGACTCGAACGTCTTCTTCGCCACCGTCGCCGTGTCCGGCCGCACGTACCTCGCGAGAGGCGACCTGTCCCGCCGCACCCTGACCGCGCTGCGGGAGAACGCGGAGTGCCCGTCGCTGTCCCCCGACCAGACCAGGGTCGTCTACAAGAAGCGGGTGAACGAGACCTCGCAGGACGCCTGGCGCTTCTACGCCTTCGACCTGCGCACCGGGCGGGAGTGGCCGCTCGGCGAGACCCGCAGCGTGGACGACCAGGTGGCGTGGCTCGACGGCGAGCGCGTGATGTACGCGGTGCCGAAGGCGGGCGGCGGACGCACGACGGCCGACATCTGGATCGCCCCGCTCGACGGCGGGCGGCCGCGGCTGCTGATCCCCGACGCCGACTCCCCCACCCTGGTCGGCGGCGACGTCTGACCGCGGCCGTTGACGGAAAAAGATATTGAAAACGCAATAACAACTCATTTTCCGGATGATTTTGAGTCCCGGGGGCTTAGCGGGCGCGCGGGCATTGGTAGGTCTCCAGACGCGGCGGGAAATGTCCGAGGGCCCGGACGGGCCGAACCAACTCGGAAGGACTCGCTATGACCGAGACCAATCCCTTCCCGGCAGCGCGACGTGACCTGTGCGGGGCCATGCACGTCCACCGCCGGCTGCTCAACGAGAGCATGACCTACCGCCAGCAGCGTTCGCGCATCGAGAACCGGGCGCTCCAGCACGAGATGGGACGGCGCTCGTCCGCGCCCCGGGGCGTGGTGACGCTTCCCGTGGTCGTCCATATCGTGCACAACGTCAACGAACCGGCGCAGAACGTGGACGACTCGCAGATCCACAGCCAGATCGACGTCCTCAACCAGGACTTCCGCGCCGCCAACCCGGACGTGTCGAAGGTCCCGGACGTGTGGAAGTCGCTGGTCGCGGACTTCGAGATCGAGTTCGCGCTCGCCTCGACCGACCCGTACGGCGACCCGACCGACGGGATCGTCCGGGTCGAGACCGAGCACGGCGAATTCGACACCGACGACGCGATGAAGTTCGCCGACACCGGCGGCTCCGACGCGTGGCCGGCCGACCAGTACCTCAACATGTGGGTCTGCCAGCTCGGCGGCAGTCTGCTCGGCTACGCGCAGTTCCCCGGCGGCCCGCCGGAGACCGACGGCGTCGTCATCCAGCACTCGGCGTTCGGGACGTCCGGCACCGCCGCGGACCCGTTCGACGGCGGCCGCACCGCGACCCACGAGATCGGCCACTGGCTCGACCTCTTCCACATCTGGGGCGACGACGGCACCGGGTGCGACCGGGACGACGGCGTGGCCGACACGCCGAACCAGGCCGGCTACAACGTCGGCAAGCCGACGTTCCCGCACGTCACCTGCAAGAACGGGCCGAACGGCGACATGTTCATGAACTACATGGACTACGTGGACGACGACAGCATGTTCCTGTTCACGCAGGGCCAGCGCGAGCGCGTCAACGCCTGCCTGGAGGGCGCCAGGGCCTCGCTGCTGGTCGCGCGCCAGGCCGTGCCCGCGGCGCAGCCCGCCAAGCAGCCCGCTGCGGCCGGGGCCACGGCCGGGACGGCAGGCGGGGCGGCGGCGCCGCAGAACGGCGACGTCGAACGGCTGCTGCACGACTCGGAGCGGCTGACCAAGGAGGTCCTCTCCGACATCCAGAACATGCTCGGCCTCGTCGGCAACCGCTCCGGCCGATGACCGGCCGGAACCGCCAGAGTCGCAGGAACGGCGGGAACCGCCGGAAGGAGGCCAGGTGAACGGTGTGCCGCCGGAGGTCACGGGCTCCTGGATCCACGCGTTCGAGGAGGACACCGAGACGACGGCGGTGTACCGGCCCGCCGACCATCGGCTCCGTCCCGCGCGCCGCCCGCGGGAACGCATCGCGTTCCATCCGGACGGCACGTTCGTCGAGCGCCGCCCGGCGCCCGACGACCGGCTCGGCGAGGTGCGGGGCCGCTGGGAGCGGCGGGGGGCCGACCGGATCGCCGTCACCTTCCCGGAGGGGCGCGGCACGCCCTTCGACATCACCGTCCTGTCCCGGACCGGTGACCGGCTCGTGATCGCGAAGTGAGAACGGGGGAAGACGATGAGAACGGGTGTCGCGCGCCCGGCCGGCGAACCGGACACGGCGCGCATCGCCCCGCCGGGGACGGACTGGGCCCGGCTCGGCGACACGGTCCTGTACTGGGCGGACGACGGCGCGCCCTGGGACGCCGTCCGCGACCGCGCCCGGTCCGGCGGCGTCCCGCTGGAGGAGGGCGACGCGCCGGGACCGGCCGCGGACGCCACGCTGGTGACCCAGGTCGGACGGGTGTTCCAGCGGGAGCACCCCGACGTCCCGGTGCTGGTCGACAAGGGCCGGTACCTCGTCGTCGCGCTCGGCGAGGAGCATCGCGCCCGGATCCGGCCGCGTGAGCGTGAGGAGGTCTGCTACCGGGTGGAGCCGCTGCGCCCGGGGACGGTCGTCTTCCGCGGCGTGACGCCGGTCGCCCGCGAGCCCGCGCCGGACGTCCAGGCCCTGGCGGACGCGGTGTCCGCGGACGCCTACCGGGACGTCCTGACCGAGCTCGTCGGGTTCGGCACCCGCCATTCGCTGAGCGAAGGGTTCCGCGAGGCGGCGGCCGCGGCCGCCGACCGGCTGCGCGCCCTCGGCTATGTGGTGACGGTGGCGCCGATCGACGTCGGGTCAGGGCGCAGCGCCAACGTCGTCGCGGAGCGGGTCGCGCCGCACCGGTCGCCCCGCGGGGTGGTCGTCGTGACGGCGCACCTGGACTCGATCAACCTGGCGGGCGGGCCCGCCGCGCCCGCGCCCGGCGCCGACGACAACGGCAGCGGCGCGGCCGGGCTGCTGGAGATCGCCCGCGTGCTGGCGGCCGTGCGGACGCGGCACGACCTGCGGCTGATCCTGTTCGGCGGCGAGGAGGAGGGCCTGTTCGGCAGCACCCAGTACGTGACGTCCCTGGACCCCGCCGCCCGCCTCGACATCGCGGCGGTCGTGAACATGGACATGATCGCGTCGGTGAACACGCCCGAGCCGACCGTCCTGCTGGAGGGCGCCGAGGTCTCCCAGGGCCTGATCGACGAGCTGGCCACGGCGGCGGCGACCTACACCTCGCTCAAGGTGCAGACGTCGCTGCGCCCGTTCAACAGCGACCACGTGCCGTTCATCGACGCGTCGATCCCGGCCGTCCTGACCATCGAGGGCGCGGACAGCGCCAACCAGAACGTCCACACGGCGGGCGACACGCTGGACGGCGTCGACGAGGACTTGGCGCACGGCATCGTCCGGATGAACGTCGCGACCGCCGCGACGGCCCTCCTGGCGGACGCCTAGCCGGACTCGCGCTCCGGCGAGACCGGCCCGGCCGCGGACACGCCCGCCGCCTCCTCCGCAGGCCCAGCCGTCTCCTCCGTCTCCGCCGCAGGTCCAGCCGTCTCCTCTGTCTCCGTCGGCTCCGCCGTCGGTGCGGCGGACGCGGGCGGCTCCCCGGGCGAGGACGCGAGCGGCGGGACGGGCGGAGGCATGGCGGAGGGCGACGCCACGGCCGGGGACGCCGGCGCCGAGCCGTGCACGCTGTCCAGCACGGCCTGGCCCTGCCGGTCGACGAACTTCGTGAACAGCTCCTGCGAATAGCCGAGGACGACCGCCCACGCGATGATCTGCGCCGACGAGTCGAGCGCGTTCAGCCCGGGGATGAACGAGCCGCGCATCAGCAGCAGGCCGAGCACGGCCGTGAGCGCCCCGGTCGGCAGCTTGAGCATGGCCAGCGCGACCGGGATGCCGAACGCGGTGGCGGTGCCGCGGATCTTGCGCAGCGCGGAGGCCGCCGCGATCCCGGCCGCGACGAGCCCGACGAACTCGACGACGATGTAGTCGGCCCAGCCGGCCGTCCGCCGGGTCTGCTCCGCGAGCTGGCCCGCGGGGACGGACGGCTCGGTGTGCGTCGGGCACACGACGCTGAAGTCGCCGCGCGCGCCGGGGCTCGGCGCCGGGTTGAAGCACAGCGGGACGGCCGTCTTCGCCGCCGCCGACAGCACCCCGATGCTGATCGCGAGCGCGAACAGGAACACCGTGATCCAGTGGACGATCCGCACGAAGTTGCCGGCGCGCAGCTTCTCCCGCAGCGCGGCCTGGCGCGCCGCGTCCACCGCCTCCACCACGACGATCAGCTGCCCGCCTGGGACGCGGGCCGGGCGGCCCGCCTGCTGGGCGTCGTGCACCTGCCGGGCGATCCGCTCCACGAAGACCCGGTGCTCGTCGGACGGCGCCAGATGCCGCTTGACCGCGGCGAACATGGCGGGCAGGCAGGACTGCAGCTCGTGCGGCGGGAGCGTCCGCATCCACAGGGAGCGCGCGGAGTTCAGGTGGAGCTGCGCGGTCGTGACGTGCGACGCGGTGCGGCTCCTGCGGTGCCCGCGGTAGTCGATGACGTGCTCCGCGCGGTCCAGGGCGTCCTCCGCGGCGCGCAGCAGGTCGGCGTCCTGGCCGGACACCTCGCCGTCGTCCCGCCGGGCGGCCAGCAGGGCGCGGAGTTCGCGGGCGCCGGCGAGCACCTCCTCGCACAGCACCCACGAGCCCCGCTCGCGCGTCCATTCGCCCAGCCTCGCGGCGCCGGGGATCCAGCCGGTCCATCGACTCATCGGTCGCCGTCCCCCCTTCCGCGCCTTTCACCAGTCAATCAGAGCGATCCGCGCCTGAACCACCAAAGAACCGTAGGTCGTCGACAGGACGCGTTCATTCGTCCCGCCCAAACGGCCGATCGCGCAAACGCGGGCAAATTCGCATTCAATCGATGTTGACGCAGGTCAGAGGCAAGTTGACGCTGGAATTGGAGGGGTCCACATAAACCCGTAATGCTGCATCGATATCGTCAGCGGAGGAACGTCATGCATGACATCCTTGTGGAACGGAATCCCGACCGCACCGGACGCCGCGAAGCCGCTCCCCGAAGGGAATTCGCCAAATCCGAGGCGGTGCGCGAGAAGGAGGCCGCGGAACGGCTCGACGAGATCCACCAGTACCTGCGCGACCTGTACGCGAGCCGGGACGTGGTGACGCGCACGAACACGCCGTCCGGCCAGACCCTCGACTGGGTGCCCGCCGAGTCGCAGGCGCCGGACGGCCGCGTCGCCGACCCGCCGGACGAGAACCGTCCGCTGGAACGCCTCGAAGGCATCCACGTGGCCGAGCACGTCCGCTTCGAACTGGAGGCCGAAGGCGTCGAGACGGGGCCTCCGGGGACCGTCCCGCTGGTGCGCAAGCAGATCGAGCAGATCCACCCGGCGGGCACGCTGCAGGACTGGCTGGCCAAGGGCGTCGAGGCGAAGAAGCTGACCGCGCCGGACGACCCGCAGGGCGGCCTCCAGGAGGCGCGCCGCGAGAACCCGCACAAGTACGCGCACGCCGCGCAGGTCGTCAGGTGCTACGGCACCGAGGGGTTCATCAACCTGTGGTGGCCGTACGTCGAATGGTCGGACGAGTTCTCGCTCGGCCAGCAGTGGATGGCCCGCGGCTTCGAGTCCGGGCTGCAGACCGTCGAGGTCGGCGCCCAGACGTACCGGGACCTGTACGGGGACTGGAAACCCCACCTGATGCTCTACTACACCACCAACGGGTACACCCACTGCGGTGACCACTTGGGCGGCTACAACACCGACGTGCTCGGCTGGGTCCAGTACGCGACCAACATCGTGCCGGGCCAGCTGCTCGGGCCGCTCAGCACGTTCGGCGGCGACCAGTACGAGATGGGGGTCAAGGTCCAGCTCTACCAGGGGAACTGGTGGGTCCGGATCGGCTCCACCTGGATGGGCTACTACCCCGCCTCGCTGTTCAACTCGGGCGGGCTCGCCTCGCAGTCGGACGTGGTCGACTGGGGCGGCGAGATCGTCGACACGCCGCGCGTCCCGGCGACCACCGCGACCGACATGGGCAGCGGCCACTGGCCCGCCGAAGGCTGGCAGTGGTGCGGCTACATGCGGGGCCTGCACTACCAGTCCGACACCGGCGGCGGGATGAGCCGCATGCGGGGCACCCCGTCCGTGACGCACCCGATGTGCTACGACCTCGCGGCCGACTTCGGCAACACCGGGTCGTGGGGCCCGTACTTCTGGTGGGGCGGCAGCGGGAGGAACGCGCTATGCCCGTAGAACGTCCCGAGGTCGTCCCGTCCACGGACGACGCGTACGAATGCGTCCGCGCCGACCTGGAGGACGCCGCCCTCCCGCCGGGCCCGCAGCCGCCGGAGGCGACCCGTCCCGGCCTGTGCCCCGAGGGCTACGTGCCGCGCCTGAAACGGCGCGACTACGAGCTCCGGGGGAAGCGCGTGGAGACCGGCCGCCCGCCTGAGCGGAACCCGAGGAGCCCGGACGACCGCTAGGCGGGGACGGTCCACGGCCGCCCCCGCCCAACCCAGCAGCGGGCGTCAGCGGATTTGCAGCCGGTGGACGCCTGCGTCGTCCGTGCCCGCGAACAGCCAGCGGCCGTCCGGGCTGATCGTCAGCGATCGGGCCGACAGGTTCTGCAGCCCGCCGGACACGTTCTCCCAGGTGCGCCCGCCGTCGCGGCTGCGCAGCACGCCGCGCCCGCCCTTGCGCAGCCCGTTCGCCGCGAACGTGGCCGTGGCCGCGTAGACGGTGTCCGGGGCCTTGGGCGACGTCGCCAGCGCGGACACGCTCATCGGCAGGCCGCCCGCGTCGGCGTCGCGGAACGTGCGGCCGCCGTCGTCGCTGCGGCGGATCGTGTCGCCACCGGCGATGATCCGCCGCCCGTCCACCGTGATCGCCGTGACCGGACCGGACAGCACCTTGGTGACCGTCGTGCCGTAGTCGTCGGAGCGGTACAGGCCGTCCGCGCCGCCGAGCCACAGCCGGTCCGGATCGGCGGGGTCCGCCGCTGCGGTAGTGAAGAGCTGGTCGTGGAACAGCTTCTTCCAGTGGGCTCCGGCGTCGCGCGTCACGTACAGGCCCTGCCCTTGCAGGCTCCAGAACGGGACGACGACCCGGTCGGACTCGGCCGGCCCGACGACGAGGTCGAGCGGGATCTCGCTGTCGACACCGCGCTGCTCCCACGTCGCGCCGCCGTCGGTGCTGCGGAGCACGAAGAAGGACGAGATCGCCGACGACTTGCGGATCTTCCACACCGTGCCCGGCCGCGACGGCGAGGCGGTGACCTGCGCGACGGCGCTGCCGTGGTGGGCCTCCTTGCCCGACAGCCCCCACTCGCTCGTCTCCGGACGGACGCGCCCGGCCGGCAGCGGCGTCCGGTAGGTGTCGTAGTCGGTGCCCGCGACCAGCATGGTGCGGCCTGAGGCGTCCCTGGTCACCGCCATGTCGTACACGGTGACGCCTTGGACGCCGACGCGTCCCGGCCGGTCGCCGGTGCGGAACATGCCCGCCCGCGCGGAGGTCAGCAGCAGCGAACCGCGGCCCCACGGCGCGATGTCGGTCTCGATGGCGCCGGTGACCGGCCCGGGCTGCGCGGCCCAGGTCCGGCCGTGGTCCCGGCTGATCATGTTGTCCGGGTAGTAGGTGGACACCAGGATGTTCCCGTCGCGCATCGCCATGTCGATCGCGCCGCCGACCTCCTTGCCGATGAGGTCCTGCCAGGTGGCGCCGCCGTCCCGGGATCCGCGGACGCGGTCGTCGCCGCCCAGGACGGCGATCAGCCCGCCGTCGGCCACCATCTTGTCGGTGTCGCCCTCGAACACCTGCTGGACGCGGGACGGCTCGCCGCGGACGAGGCCGCGCACCGCCCAGACCCCGCGCCGGGTGGCGACGTAGAGATCGTCGCCGCCGACCGCAGTCGAGATGACCTCGTCGCCCAGGCCGAGCGGGTACCGCGTCCAGGAGTCGCCGCGGTCGCGGCTGACCACCAGGCCGTCCGCGGTGACCGCGATCAGCGCCCTGGTCCGCGCGTCGGCGACGAACCCGGAGTACGCCGTGTCCGGCGCGGGCAGGGTGCGCCAGGTGCGGCCGGCGTCGTCCGACCGCAGGATCCTGCCCTGGTAGGTCGGGTCCTGTCCCTCCCCGTTGATCGCGTACCACATCCGCTTCGGCCACCGCGCGTCGATGATCATCTTGCCGGTGCCGCCGGCGACCGGGAGCCGGGTGCGCTGCGCCCAGGTCGCGCCGTGGTCCTCGGTCACCCAGGGGCCGGACTTGCCGGGCTGGTCCAGCGCGGCGACGGCGGGGTCGCGGGGCGTGGTGGCGATGTCGCCGGCCTCGCCGTTCGGCCCGACCGGGGTCCACCTCTGCCGTCCCGGCCGGCTGTCGTCGGCCGTGACCTCCCAGGTGGCGGCGCCGACCAGCCGCTGCCCGGCCGTCGCGGACGCGGTCGCGGCGAGGCGGTACACGCCGGCCTTCCGCCCGGTCAGGCTCGCGCGGTACCAGCGGCCGTGGTCCGGCTTGGTCCGCACGGTCGTCGGCCTGCCGTGCGGCGGGGTGACGGTGACGACCGGCGGAGCGGCCAGGTCCGCCGGACCGTACACGAACACCTCTCCGGTGCCGTCGCTCGGGTCGGGCGACGTCTGCACCACGAGCGGGCGGACGGACAGCAGGTAAGGGACGCGCACGTCCGGCGCTTCGTCGGCGTCCGCCACGATCCAGCCGGACAGCTCGGCGTCGCCGCCCGGCCGGTCGGCCGACACCGCGACGGAGACCGTCGCCTTGCCGCCCGCCGGGATGGTGGCCTGCGCGGCCGACAGCCTCACGTCCCCGGGGCTGCCGGGCGCCTTCTCCACCCGCAGCTTGACGCCGACCGGGCCGGAGCCGGAGTTCTGCAACGTCACCGTCCCGCTGCCGGACACCTTCGCGGCGCCCAGATCGGCCAGGCCCATCGACACCGCGGACGGCGAAGCGGTGACCGTGGCGCGGGTCGCCGCGTCGACGTCGAGCCGTCCCGCGCCCTGGTCGCGCGGCCCCGAACCAGCCAGGCCCTTCGCCGAGCCGGTGAGCGCGGCGCGCACCCACGCGGACGAGGCGCCGGGGTGCGCCTGCCGGACGAGCGCCGCCGCCCCCGCGACGTGCGGCGACGCCATGCTCGTCCCGGACAGCCGGTAGACGCCCGGCTTCCACTGCCCGACCGGCCAGGTGGAGCGGATCTCCACGCCGGGCGCGACGATCTCGGGCTTCAGCGTGTACCGCGAGGTCGGGCCGCGCGAGCTGAACGAGGCGAGCCGGTCGGTCATGTCCTCGCCCTGGAGCCTGATCCGCACCTTGCCCTTGGCGAGGTGGGCGGCGACCTCCCGCCACTGGAGCGGGTCGACGCCCAACACCACGATCTTGTCCATCCGGAAGCTGTCGCCCGACTGCAGGGTGCGGACGGGGACCTCCACGTCGCCCGCGTCCGGCCGCTGGGCGATCACCGGGCCGCCGCCGGACGTCGTGTAGGCCAGCAGCCCGATCGCCCCGCGCTCCTCGGCCAGCCGGGCCGCCTCCAGCATCCAGGGCTGCACGTCCTTGGGGCTGGTCGGCAGCAGCACCTTCATGGCGACGATCTTGCCGCGCACGTCGCCGGCGCGGTCGAAGTCGGCGGGCGCGCCCTCGCCGACGTCGACGAGCTCGCCGGTGGCCGGCTCGGCGGGCGGGTTGGCGCTGAACGGGACGCGGAACGACTGCAGCTTGTCCTTGACCGGCTCCACCAGCGAGGCCGCCGGGAGCCGGAGCCCGCTGGTCGACGCGCCCACGGCGAGGACGCCGTCGGCCGCCGCGGGCGTCCCGACCGTCTCCGCCGCCGGACCGCTGTTCCCGGCCGAGGCGACCACGACCACGCCCGCCTCGGCGGCGGCGGTCGCGGCCCGGCCGACCAGGTCGGTGCCGTCGCCCGTCCCGCCGAGGCGCAGGTTCACCACGTCGGCGCGGTGCGGGTTCGCGGGGTCGACGGCGGCCTGCAGCCCGGTCGCGATGTCGGACTCGTAGCCGCTGCCCCAGTCGTCCAGCACCTTGTAGGCGGTGAGGGTGGCGTCCGGCGCGACGCCGGTGACCGCGCCGGAACCGGCGACGATCCCGGCGACGTGGGTGCCGTGCCCGTTGTCGTCGGCGGGGTCGCCGTCGCCGTTGACGATGTCGAGCCCCGCCACGACCCGGTGCCCGGGGCCGAAGCCGCCGCCCAGGGACGGGTTGGTGTAGTCGATCCCGGTGTCGATGACGGCGACCGTCACGCCCGTCCCGCGGGTCGGGCGGCCCTTGGGATCGTCCCGCTTCCACACCTGGGGCGCCCCGACCAGGGGGACGCTGACGTCGGTGCTCATCCGCATCCGCCGATCCGGGCGGACGGCCCGGACGCCCGGCAGCCGGGCGAGCCGGCCGACGTCCGCGGCGGGAACGGTGGCGGCGATGGCGTTGACCTGGTCGGTCAGGGTGCGGCGCACGTCCACCCGGACGCCCGCGGACTCGGCGGCGGCCAGGGCGGCCCGCTGCCCGTCCCGCACGCGGTCGCGCTCCTGCGCCAGGGCGCTCGGGGCGAGGGCGCGGGGGCCGCCCGCGCCCTTGAGCGCGGCCGGGCCGGCCAGCTCGATCACGACGCGGGTCTTCGGAGCCGGCGCGTCGGCGGACGCGGGCGCCGCGGCCAGCGCCGAGCCGAGCAGGACGATGGTGGTCAGCGTCGCGATGACGCGCGTGCGACCGGAGGGCGGATGCTTCACCGTGGCCTCGTCTCTTGAACGTCTGACGGCTTTGTCCGTTTGGCGATCTTCGTCGGTGATCTACGTGTAACCGGGGGACGGTGCGCGAGGCAACGCTTTCCCGTGGCCGCTAGGAGACGGTGGCACAATGGGGCCACGACGAAGGTGGATCATGACCGGGAACCGCAGCGCGCTCGAAGCCGTCGGCGTGGACGGCTTCGACGAGGCCGTCTACCGCGCCCTGCTCGCCGGCCGCGACGCGAGCCCGGCCGACCTCGCCGACCGGCTCGGGGAGCGCACCGACCGGGTCCGCCGGGCGCTCGACAGGCTCCGCGGGCTCGGCCTGGTCAGCCGGCTGTCCGGGCGCCGCCTCCGGTACACCGCCGCAGCCCCGGAGACCGCGCTTGAGGCGCTGGTCCGCGGGCAGACCGCGCGGCTGCAGGAGGTCCGCACGGTCGCCGCCGAGCTCGACTCCGTGTTCCACAGCGTGTCCCGGGCCGACGACGCGGGCGCCATCGACCTGCTCAGCGGGACCGAGGAGCTGGGCCGCTGGTTCGTCCGCCTCCAGCACCAGGTGCGCGAGGAGATGCTCGTGCTGGACCGTCCGCCGTACGCGCTCGCGGCCACCAACCCGGTCGAGCCGGCCAGCCTCGCGCGCGGCGTCCGCTGGCGGGCGATCTACGCGCCCGAGGCGCTGGAGCAGCGCGGCGCCCTCGCCGAGATCGAGCAGCTGGCCGAGCGCGGCGAGAACGCCCGCGTCCTGCCGGGACTGCGCATCAAGCTGGCCATCGCCGACCGCCGCCTCGCCCTGATGCCGCTCGGCTTCGACCCGGACAACATGCGCCCCGTCCTGATCCGCGAGTCGACACTGCTCGACGCGCTGATCGACCTCTTCGAGCACTACTGGACGCGCGCGCTGCCGCTCAGCGGCTCCGGCGCGGAGAACCCGTCCATCGACCCCGACCTGCTCGCGCTCCTCCTCAGCGGCTTCAAGGACGACGCCATCGCCCGCCAGCTGGGCCTGTCCACCCGCACGATGCGCCGCCGCATGCGCCGCCTGATGGACGAGCTCTCCGCCGATAACCGGTTCCAGGCCGGCGTCCAGGCCGCCCACCGCAACTGGGTCTGACCCCCAACCCGCGTTTCGTAAGGTGGCGGACATGATCTACGCGGAGATCCCGTTGACCTCGGCCGTCCGGCGCGCGGTCGAGGAGGGGTGGGGAGTGGCGGGGGACGGGGAGGCGCGGCGCCTGCACGGCGGTGAGGAGTCGGCCGCGTACCGGCTCGGGGATCACGTCGTGCGGATCGGGCCGAAGTGGCGGGCCGATGAGGAGATCGAGTGGTGCCACGCGGTCGCCGGGCACGCCGCCAGGTTCCTGCCGCAGGCGGTCGCGCCGCTGTCCAGGCGCGATGGCGCCAGCGTCGTGCGCGTCGAGGGGCGGCCGGTCTCGCTGTGGCCGTTCGTCCATGGGCGCTGGCCGCGGGAGGACGAGCAGCACCTCCGGGCGGCCCGCCTGCTGGCTCGCCTCCACCGTGCCCTTTCGACCGCGGAGCCCGGCCCTCGCCCCGTCCGGGCCTTCGCCGAGTACGGCCTCTACGGAGCGGAGGACGCGGCCGCGGAGGGCGCGCCGGCGAATCCCGTCGAGCTCGCCGACCCGGCTCTCGACCGCTGGCTCGCGGAGTTCCACCGCTCGCATCCCACGCGGCACCCCCTGCACGGGGACTACTACGCGGGCAACACGCTGGTCCACGACGACGCGATCACCGCCGTCCTGGACTGGGACGAATCCTTCGTGGGCGCGCCCGAATTCGAACTGGCCGCCGCGGCGACCGAATGGGGCGACGACGAGCTGCGGCTGGTCAGGCGGTTCGTCGACGCATACATGGCGGAGGGCGGAACGGCGGGAGAACTCGACGACGAGGCCCTGGCTCAGCTCATCCGGCACAAGCTGCGCAGGGAGGCCGCCTACTTCCACTGGTCCGTCGACCGCGGTGTCGTGCACGACCAGGAGGACGTCGACTACCACCGCGACCGGGTCGGACTGTTCCACCGCCTTCGCCCCTGAGCGCCGACACGCGTTCCGGGCCGCGGGCGGGGAACGCCCATCACTACTACGGTTGTAGCAGGCCCGTTAGGGTCGGGTGGGACGGACAACGAGCGGAGGACCTGATGCCTTTCTGGGACAAGCTACGCGAGTCGACCCAGACCATGCAGTCGCAGCTGCTCAGCAGGAAGAACGATCTGAAGAGCGGCGCGTTCCGGGACGCGAGCATGGCGATGTGCGCGCTGGTCGCGGCGGCCGACGGCAGCGTCGACCCGTCCGAGCGGCAGCGGACCGCGTCGCTGATCGCGAGCAACGAGGTGCTGCAGAACTTCCCGGCGGACGACCTGCAGCGCCGCTTCAACGACTACGTGACGAAGCTGACCGCCGACTTCGACTTCGGCAAGGTCTCCGTCCTTCAGGACATCGGCAAGGCGAAGAAGAAGCCCGCCGAGGCGCGCGCCGTGGTCCAGATCGGCATCATCATCGGCGGCGCGGACGGCAACTTCGACGACAACGAGAAGGCGATCGTCCGCGAGGCCTGCTTCGCGCTCGACCTCAACCCGGGCGAATTCGAGCTCTGATCCGCGCGGCACGTCCGGGCGGCGCGTCCGGGCGGCGCGTCCGGGCCGTGTCCGGGCAGCGCGTCCGGGCGGCACGTCCGGTTACCCGGCGGCCAGCAGCGGCAGCAGGAACGACGCGAGCGCGTGGTCGAGCTGAAGGGTCGTCGCGGTCAGCGAACCGGTGAGGAAGCCGTTGCCCGTGAACAGCAGCGGGCCGGTGACCGCGTTCCTGGCCGGAGGCGTGCCCAGCAGCGCCTCGACGCGCTGGACGACGCCCGACTCCGCGAACGCGGCGGCCGGTCCGGCGGTGCGCGGGTGGGCGAGGGCGGCCTTGGCGATCGTGCGGGCGACGTAGGCCCGGTCGCCGACCGCCTCGGCCGCGTCCTCGTCGGCCCAGCGCTCCACCGCGAGGCGCAGCCGCTCGTCCAGCGGCCGGAGCGGCGGCAGCACCGCCGCGAGCAGCGCGCCGGACGCCGCGTAGCGGTGGTGCCGATGACGCAGGTGGGACGTCTCATGCTGCAGGACCACATGGAGCTCGCCGGCGGTGAACGTGCCGAGCATGCCCCTCGACAGCAGCACTCCCCCGTGCCGGCCGGGGACCGCGACGGCGATCGGGACGTCGGTGTCCAGCGGCTCCCGGGCCTGTGCCCGCGCGGTCCGCAGTTCGGACGCCCAGCGCGCGGCCGTCCGTCCGGCGAGAGCCAGCCCGGCCGCCGTCAGCAGCGCCGCCGGAACCCCCACGGCGCCGGGGACCGGCCTGTCGTCTCCGAACAGCGCCCATTCGGGGACGTGCGCGATGGCGGACGGCGCCAGCGAGGCCGCGTAGTTGATCGACACGAAGACGCCGGTGCCCAGCGCCGCCACCGCGGTCATCGCGGCCGTCATCGCCAGCAGCCGCGCCGACCAGGACGGATGCAGCGGTAACGGCACCCGGCCGAGCACCATGCTCAGCGCCGGCATGACGGCGAGGGGCAGGAAGGTGAACCAGTTCACCGGGACTCCCCCGGGTCGTCGAGCATCTCGCGCAACTGGCGCGCCTCCTCGCCGCTGAGCGTCCGGACGAACCGGTTCAGCACGCCGACGGGGTCGCTCGCGTGCCGCAGGTGCTCGCGCATCCGGCCCGCCACGAGTTCCGACTCGTCGACCGTCAGGTGGTACCGGTAGTGGCGGCCGGTCCGGGTCCGCGAGATGAGGCCCTTCTCGTGCAGGCGGTGCAGGATGGTGTTCACCGTCGTGTACGCCAGATCGTCGTCGAGCCGGGCCACCAGCTCGGCGGTCCTGGCCGAGCCGCCGAGCCCGGCCAGCGCGGCGAGGACCTCGGCCTCCAACTGCCCCAATGGTCTACGCGACAACGGCCTCACCCTTTCCTGCGCAGAACGTCGGGTTCCGGATAGCCGGGCCGCACGTGCTCGGCGGCGGTGGCGGACGCGTCGATCAGCCGCAACGCCCCGGTCGCCATTCAACTACACGTGTAGCAGGCTGCGGGAGTGGCGGGTGCGGGCGTCCGGCCGGTGGTCAGGTGTCCTGCGCGGTGATCCAGGTGGCGATCTGCGCGCGCGAGGAGTAGCCGAGCTTGGCGAGGATGTGCTCGACGTGCGAGTCGGCGGTGCGTTTCGCGATCGTCAGCCGCTCGGCGATGGCGCGGTTCGACAGGCCCTCGGCCACCAGCCTTGCGACCTCCAGCTCGCGGCCGGTGAGCGGCCCGTCCGGCGGCCCGCTGGACGCGGCGGCACCGGGCGGGGCCTCGCCGAGCGCGTCCTGGACGGCGTCCGCGAGGGGAAGGAGCCCGCCCTCCTCAAGGGCGGCACGGTAGCGCTCCTCCCCGAGCGCCTCCATCGCCCTGCCGATGTGCACCTCCCGCAGCAGCGCGTGATGCGGGCCGAACCAGGACGTCTGGGTGAACTCGCGGAGGCGGTCGGCGGCGCCCAGCAGCCTGACGGCGCGGACGGGCTCGCCCCGGCTGGACAGGCACGCGGCGATCGACTCCAGCGCCAGCGTCGTGCCCAGCCCGTCGTTCAGATCGCGCTTGATCCGCAGCGCTTCGCGGAGCCGCTCCAGCGACGCGTCGAGGTCTTCGGACAGCCACAGCGCGAGGCCGCAGACGAGCGTGCCGTAGGACCGGACCCACAGCTCGCCGCTCTCCTCGCCGGCGCGCGCCGCGCGGTCGGCGTGCGCGACGGACGCGGCGAAGTCGCCCCGGAACAGGTACGCGACACCGCGGAACACGTCGATGAGCAGGAAGAGCACATCGTCGTGGCCGGTGTCGCGGGACAGCTCGTCGGCGGTGGTGAGCAGCCGCAGCGCGAGGTCGAAATCGCCCGCGAACAGGGCCGTGATGCCCTGGGCCGCGTGGGCCAGCGCGATGCCGCCCCGGTCGTTCTCGGCGCGGCCCTGGGCCAGCGACCGGTCCAGCAGGCGGCCTGCCCCGGCCAGATCGTTCTGGAGTGTCATCGTCAGGGCGGCGACCGCGAGGACGCCCGACCAGCCCTCGCCCGTGGTGTCGCGGGCCTCCAGCACCCGGTCCGTCCACTGGCGGCCCTCGCCGACCATCCCGCGCAGCGCCCAGAACCGGCCGAGGGACTCCATCGCGTCCCGGAGCAGGCCCGCCTCGGCCGTCGCGACGGCGTCGCCCAGCAGCGCGCGGATGTTGCCGAGCTCGCGGTCGAACCATCCGAGCCAGCGGACCTGGGCCGCGCTCGGCAGCTCCCGGCCGGCGCGGCGCAGCAGACCGGCGTACCAGGCGAAGCAGCGGCGCCGGAGCCGGTCCGCCCCGCCCAGCTCGGCGAGCCGCTCCGCGCCGTACTCCCGCAGCGTGTCGAGCATCCGGTAGCGGGCCTCGCCGCCGCGGTCGGCGCGCTGCGCGATCGACTTCTCGACCAGGCCCGTCAGGGCCTCGACGATCACCTCGGGCGGCAGCCCGTCGCCGGAGCAGACGCTCTCGGCCGCGTCGAGATCGAAGCCGTCGGCGAACACCGAGAGCCGCGCCCACAGCAGCCGCTCCTCGGGCGAGCAGAGCTCGTGGCTCCAGTCGACCGCGGCGCGGAGCGTCTGATGGCGCCGCACGTTCGTGCGCCTTCCGCGGACCTGGAAGAGGTGGGTGCCGAGGCGGCCCAGCACCTGGTCCAGCGAGAACGCCCGCAGCTGGACGGCCGCCAGCTCGATCGCCAGCGGGATCCCGTCGAGCCGGTCGCATAACCGCGTGGCGGCGTCGCGGTTGCCGTGCGTGAGCGTCCATCCCTGGACGGCCGCGGCCGCGCGCTCGGCGAACAGCCTGACCGCGTCGCACTCCGCACCGTCCGGGCCGTCCGGGCCGCCGCCGTCCGGAAGGCCTTCCCGCCGGGCGGTCGGTGGGTCGTCGGAGGGGCCGTCCGCGGCGGAACCCGGATGGCCCAGCGGCGCGACGACGACCGTGTGCTCGCCCATCACGTCCAGCGCCTGACGGCTCGTCGCGAGGACGCGGAGCCCGGCCGCGGCCCGCAGCAGGGCCTCGGTCAGGATGGCGCACTCGTCCAGCAGGTGCTCGCAGGTGTCCAGGACGAGCAGGAGCCGGCGGTCGGCGAGATGCTCGGCGAGCCGGACCGCGGCCTCGCCGTCCTGCGCGGTCAGCCCGAGCGCGTCGCAGATCGACTGCGCCAGCAGCGACGGCTCGGTGAGGCCCGAGAGGCCGACGAAGTACACGCCTTCGTCGAAGCCGTCCCGCACCAGGGTCGCGGCGCGCACCGCGAGCCTGGTCTTGCCGACGCCCGCGGGCCCGATCAGCGTGACCAGCCGGTGCTCGCCGATCAGCCGGCGGAGCCGGTCGAGCTCCGCGTCCCGGCCGATGAAGCTCGTGAGCTCCGCGGGGAGCCTTCCCGTCTGTCGTTCGAGCGTCGCGTTCGATGCCACGGCTGCCTCCGAGTCAGCTCCCGCCGGAAGCCCGGCTACCAGGACATCTGGATTGTATTCACTGCGCCACGCAGAGCGACCATGATCGCCTGGTTCTCCGTCGCCCCGCGATCGGGGAGGAGGACCCGCACGCGTTCGGCCGCCTCGGAATCGGTAGCGACATCGGTTTATTGACCGATGCGCGCCTACCGCGCCCCCACCAGGATGGGCATCGGCCGGAGGAGGCATGGGTCGTCCTTGTTCGGAGGGGACGAGGCCACCAGTCAAGGACGCGATCTCGCGCGAGCCTGGGGCGGCACGGCCGAAGGGAGCAGGCCGATGGCAGCCAGGACGCACAGCCCGAGCGGGGATCTGTACAGCTGGGACGTCCGCTGCCGGGACGCGAGGCGCGCCGGGCCCGGTGGGATCAGCGCCGATCGGCAACGAGCGGTGGAGGCCTTGACCGATGCGCTCTCCGGCGAGCCGACCGGCGCGTCGGGGGTGGTGTGGGTCGTCCGCCTCAAACAGGGCCGTCACCCCGAGTACTTCTACGACGGCCTCATCGCCAAAGGCTCCTACGACCCGAGGTCCGGCGCGATCACCGTCGACACGGCCCCGCCGCCGTGAATTCGGCGGACCGGCGCGTCGAGGCGGGGTTACGGTAGCGCCATGACCTCCGGCTACTCGGGCACCCCGCTCGGCAGGAAGATCGGCGTCAAGCCCGGCCACCGGGTGCGCCTCACCCACCGCCCGGACGGGTGGACCATCCCCGATCTCCCCGCGGACTGCGCGCTCTCCGACGGCGGAACGGCCGACGCCGACGTCACCGTGTCCTTCTACCGGGCATTCGACGACCTGGCCGCCGAAGGGCCCGGGCTCGTCCAGGACCTGGCGGACCAGTCCGCGCTCTGGATCGCGTGGCCGCGGCGGGCCGCCGGGCACGACAGCGACATCACCGAGAACGGACTGCGCGACCTGTTCCTCCCGATGGGCGTGGTCGACGTTAAGGTCGCCGCGCTGGGCGAGGACTGGTCGGGACTCAAGTTCGTCCGCCGCAAGGAGAACCGGAAACCTCGCTCGTAGGCCCGCTCAGGAGAGCAGTTCGGCGAACCGGGCCATTTCGGCGGGCGGGTCGATCACCGGCTGGATGACCAGCTCGTCGATGCCCGCCCGTTCCAGGGTGGCGATGCGGGCGCGGAGGTCGTCGCGGGTGCCGACCAGCGCCAGGGTGTCCATCAGCGAGGGCAGGACCAGGTCCCGGTCCTGCGGCGCGATGCGTCCGAGGTAGCCGGGGTAGAGCTTGATGTGCCGGTCCGGGGCGGAGGCGGTGGTGCCGCGACGGTCGAGGAGCCGCTCCACGGCCTGGCGTTCCTCGGGGCCGAGCTGGCCGGCGAAGGCATCCGGATCGGCGGCGGTGTCGGCGGCGAACGCCAGCAGCGACAGGACGATCTGGCCCGTCGCGTCGCGGGCCGCGACGCCGTGGGGGTCCTCGTCCTCGTCGAGCAGGTGGAGTGGGGCGACCAGGTAGGAGTCCGTGCGGGCGTCGGGGCCGCGGGGTGCGGCCGGGGCGGCGTCGCGGCGGGCGCCGTGCAGCGCGTCCCAGGCGGACGGCTCCAGCAGGCCGTAGGACATCAGGCCGGTGCCACGGCGGCCGGCGACGGCGGCGGCCTTCGGTCCGAGGAGCGCGGCCACGACGAACTCGATCGGGTCGGCGGTGTTCACGTGCGTCCAGGTGTGCAGGAACCGGATGTCGCGGACGCGGTCGCCCTCCCGGTACTCGGTGGAGCGTCCCGCGCACAGATCCTGCAGGGCGGCGATGAAGGTCTCCATGGTGGCCGCCGTCGTCGGGCGCATGCCCAGGGTGCGCCGAGCGGTGTTCCCCGTCCCGACCCCGCAGATGATCCGGCCGGGCGCCAGCGCGTTGAGGCTGGCGAGCCCGCTCGCGGCGGCCGGGGCCGACCGCAACGCCGGTGAGGTCACGCCGACGCCGAGCCTGATGTGCCGCGTGGCCTTCGCGCACAGGCCCAGGGCGACGAAGGGGTCGCCGTGCACCATCGGGGTGTCGTTGACCCAGAAACTGCGCAGGCCCAGCTCCTCGGCCAGGATGGCGAGATCGTCCACCCCGGGCTGTGCGGGGACCACAACGCCTGCACGCATCGGAACCTCCAGCACTGCAACGGATCGGTCTTGCACCCCAGGCTGACAGGTCCCGGCCCGTCCCTGCCCGCGTCCCGGAAAGTAGGCCCCCGCACCGCGGGCGGGACGGACGGGAGGCCGCCGGGGGCGGGGGCGATCACCAGTGTCGGTGGGATCGCGTTTAATCGAGGGGTGGACGTGAGAGAGCGCATCGCCGAGCTGGCCGCCGAGGTCAAGCGGCTGAACGACCTGTACTACGGCACCGGCGACAGCCCGCTGCCGGACGCCGACTACGACGCGTTGAAGGACGAGCTGGCGGCGCTGGTCGCCGAGCACCCGGAGCTTGAGCCGGCCGACAGCCCGCTCGGCAAGGTCAACGCGCCCGCCGCGCTGGCCGGCCCGACCGTGCGCCACGCGCGCCCGATGCTCTCCCTGGGCAAGGCGACGGGCGAAGAGCAGATCCGCACGTTCTGCGAGCGGTTCGGCGGCCAGGTCTTCCGCGTGTCGGAGAAGCTCGACGGGCTCTCGCTCAGCATCGTCTACACCGGCGGACGGCTCGACTACGTCGCCACGCGCGGCACCGGCGCCGTCGGCGAACTGGTGACCGAGAAAGTGCGCCATGTGATCCCGGGCCTGCCGGCGGAGATCGCGGCGGCCGGGCGCGTCGAGGTCCGCGGCGAGGCGGTGATGCTGCGGTCGGTGTGGGCCGCCTACAACGCGGCATATCCGGACAAGCCGTTGACCAACCCGCGCTCAGGCGCCGCCGGGACGCTGGTGCTGAAGGACCCCGCGGCGGCCGCGGAGGCCAGGCGGGTGCTGCGGTTCTTCGCGTTCGGCGCCGACCGCGACGGCGTCGCGCTGGAGATCCCGGCCGGTTTCGAGCCGGTCGCCCAGTACGTGTGCGCGGACGTCGACGAGGTGCTGGACGCGATCCACGAGATCGGCGGCCGCCGCGACGGGCTGGACTACGACATCGACGGCGCGGTCGTGCGGCTGCACGAACCGGCGGCGTTCGACGCGGCAGGCTTCAACAGCGCCGAGCCGCGCGGGGCGATCGCGTTCAAGTACCCGCCGGAGGAGAAGCTGACCACGCTGCTGTCGGTCGAGTGGCCGGTCGGCAAGATCGGCCGCGTCCCGCCGCGCGCGAAGGTCGCGCCGGTGTTCGTCGGCGGCGTGACGGTGGAGAACATCACGCTGCACAACCCGCGGCTGATCCGCGAGCGCGACCTGCGGATCGGCGACACGGTCGCGGTCGTGCGGCGCGGCGACGTGATCCCGTTCGCGGGCCGTTCGCTGCCGGAGCGGCGCGACGGGAGCGAGGTCGAGATCGTCGCGCCGGAGCACTGCCCGTCGTGCGGCTCGGAGCTGGAGGTCCGCGGCGCCGGCGAGGAGCGCTGGTGCGTGAACCTCCAGTGCCCGGCGCAGGCGACGCGACGGCTGATGCACTGGGCCTCGCGCCAGGCCGCCGACATGGAGGGCGTCGGCGACACGTGGATCGAGAAGCTCGCCGAGGACGGCGTCCTCAGGCGGCGCAGCGACTTCTACGACCTGACCGCCGAGCAGCTGCTCGGCTACGAGCGGATGGGCGAGGTCAGCGCCCGGAACATGGTCGACTCGATCGCGTCGTCCAAGGGGATGGGGCTGCGGCGGGCGCTGATCGGGCTGGCGATCCCGATGGCCTCCGAGGGCACGGCCAAGCGCCTGTGCCTGGCCGGGTACCGGCGCATCGAGGACGTCGCGGCGGCGACGGCCGACGACCTGGTGGCGATCCGCGACATCGGGCCGAAGGTCGCCGAGAGCGTCGTGGCCTTCTTCGCCCGCCCGGACGTGCAGGAGGAGATCACGGCGCTGCGCGAGCGCGGCGTCGACCTCGACGTCCTGGACGAGGACCGGCCGGTCGACGCGGCCGCCGCGGGCGACTCGCCGCTCAAGGGCAAGTCGGTCGTGATCACCGGCGCGTTCACCGACCCCCGCTCGGGCGCGAAGATCAGCCGTCCGGACGTCACCCGCCTGGTCGAGCAGGCCGCGGCCACGACGGCGTCGTCGGTGTCGGCCAGCACGGACTACCTGCTCGCCGGCGAGAACGTCGGCGCCGCCAAGACCGGCAAGGCCGAGAAGCTCGGCGTCACGGTCGTCGACCAGGACCAGCTCTGGCGCTGGCTCGCCGAGGCCGGCGTCGCCTGACCACGCCGGACACACGCGGTACGCGCACGCAGCACGCGCCACACGGCGCGCGCCAGACGGCACGCGCGACGCGCGGCGCGCGGAATCCGTCGAACGATCGAGAGGCTCGGTGGTGACCTCGCCGGGTGGTGGAGCTCGGCGGCCGCCGTCGGCTGGGCTGGGCGGGGGTCAGCCGGGGGCCGGGACGGTTCCGGCGAGCGCGGCAGTCGCGTCGGCGACCGTGCCGATCTCGGCGAAGACCGTGCCCATCAGGCGCAGGCTGTTGAGGTGCAGGTCGTCGATGTATCCGGCGACGGTCTCGCGCGCCACGATCACCCGCAGGTCGTTGAAGAAGGCCTGCCGGACGGTCGACTCGACGCAGAAGTCGGTGCGCACCCCCGCCACCACCAGCGTCCCGACGCCGAGGTCGTGCAGGAGCCCGTCCAGGCCGGTGCGGTGGAAGGCGTCGAAGCGGGTCTTGATCACCTCGTGGTCGTCCGGCGCGCGGTCGAGGCCGGCGAGGAGCTCGGCGCCCCAGGTGCCGCGCCGCAGGCCCCGCGTGCGCAGGAACGGGCTGCGGTCGGCGAGCAGGCCCACGTCGGCGTCGCCGTCCCATTCCATCCGCACCCAGATGACGGGCCGGCCCGCGGCGCGGGCGGCGGCGGCGAGGACGTTGACCTGCCCGACCAGCTCGTCGAGATGCGAGACGCGGAGCCCGGCCTGGGCGAACACGCCGTCGGAATGGCAGTAGTCGTTCTGCATGTCGATGACGAGCAGGGCCGTCTGCGCCCCCGTGGATCGTCCCTGTGCCGGGCTATTCACCGCGCTCCGCCATGTAGGTCTCGTACTGGTCGCCCAGCAGCGACCTGATCAGCGCCGTCGCGGCCTCGGACGAGCCGGCCTTCTCGCCCGTGCCGTAGATCAGCCGCGAGAGCTGGGACAGCAGGTACGGGTGCAGGCCGAGCAGGAACAGCGTCCTGAAGTCGCGGTTCAGAATCGCCGTGCGCTCCTCGTCCGTGAGCGGGTAGCCGTCCAGCACCTCCTTCTCGGCGGACTCGAAGCGGGCCCGCAGTTCGCGGTCCCATTTCAGGTCTTGGACGAGGTCGTTGGTGCGCAGCAGCGGATCGAAGTGTTCGAGTGCCATGTCCGGTGCGTCCATTCGGGTAGTTCGTCGGGTCAGGGCAGGTCCCAGCGGACGGCGCCGACGCCGCACCGCCATTCCGGGACGGCGGCGTAGCCCAGGGACCTGCAGGGGCGCGGGCCGATCGCGCCCATGACGACCGTCCAGGAGAGCAGTTCCGCGGTGCCGCCCGAGCCGGCCTCCTCCATGCGGTCGAACGTGCCCTCGGCGAGGATCTTCTCGTGGTCGCCCTCGACGAGGAGGTCCAGCCACCAGCGGTCGAACTTCTCGTCGATCTCCAGGTAGCGCGGCCCGCCGGGCTCGTGCGACAGGCCGCCGGAGCCGAACAGGCCGACCCGCAGGCCCGCGGGGAGTTGGGTCCGGATGGCGTCGCCGAGGGCCGCGCCGAACGCGTAGCAGGCCTGCTCGTCCGGGATGGGCGGGACCGTGCAGTTCTGCAGGACGGGCACGACCGCCACCCCGGCGTCGACGAGCCCGGCGAGGGTGATCGGCACGGAGAGGTTGTCGTCGTAGCGCAGGTTCTCGCGGACGGCGCGGACGCGCGGCCCCGCGTCCGTGCCGCTCCGGCTGGCGTCCTTGACGCTCTGGTACAGGACGTCGGCCACGTCGGGACGGCCGGGCACGGCGTAGTCGGCGACGCGCAGCCAGGGCTTGAACCACTCGTCCGGGCCGGTGTGCCGTTCGGCGAGGCCGAAGGTGAAGTCGGGGTAGTCGCTGACCGCGGCGTTCTCCACATGGTCGTTGCCGATGATCAGGAGCACGTCGGTGCGGGACCGCACGACGGCGTCGTGGATCTCGGCGTAGGCCGCGCGGACCGTGTCCCGGTCGGCCTCGGGCGCCTTGTCGAACCAGCCGGTGAGGCCTGGGGTGTGGCTCGCGGCCACGGCGAGGCTGATCTCAGCCATCATTCCTCCGTCCGGGAAGGGTGAGCGGTCTGGGCGGGCGGGCGCCGCAGGCGGAGCGCGATCGCGTCGGCGGCCCGCTCGGCGGCGAGCGCGTGGAGGCGGCGTCCCTCGTCGGCGCCGGCCGCGGCGGGGTCGCCGAAGTAGCCGTCGGGGGTGACGCGGCGGGCGGCGTCGAAGCCCTGCCGCCAGGTGGCCAGGTCGTCCGCGCCGAGGCCGCTGGGTTCCAGCCGGGCGCGGACGTCCTCGCGCACCAGCTCGGGGCAGGAGTGGATCATCAGGGACGTCTCCCAGCGTCCGGCGTGCACGTCGGCCGGGCCGGGCGGCGGGGGCTCGTCCGGGCCGTACAGGGTCAGGCACGGGTCGTCCAGGGCGAGGCCGATGCGCCGGGCCAGCGCGGGCTCGGTGACGAAGCTGGCGTCCGCGGGCGTGCGCTCGCGGGCGGCCCGCACACCCTCGTGGATCGTGCGGTTGTGCAGGGCGTCGCCGTGGCCGGAGAAGCAGAACACGTGCCGGAACCCGTCGCGCGCCATGCCGCCGAGCAGGTCGACCATGACCTCCCGCATCAGTTCCGGGCGCACGCTGTAGGACGCGGGGAAGGACCCGGAGACCACGTTGACGCCCCAGTAGTACGGGGGCATGATCAGCGCCTGGACGCCGCGCTCGGCCAGCAGCGCCTGGACGGCGCGCAACCGGGCGACCGGCACGTAGACGTCCGTCCCGGTCGGCAGGTGCGGGCCGTGCTGTTCGATCACTCCGAACGCCCACAGCAGCACCGCTCCCGACTTGGCGGCCCGATCGACCTCGTACCAGGTCAGCTCCGCCAGCGTGCCCGCGAAGACGTCGCCCCCGGCCACGGCCGCCGATCCCTGCGGTCGGTGTGCCGGGTCCGGGTTCGCGGTGGGGGCGGCGGCCGGGCCGGTGGCGGCGGTGTGCGGTGGTGAGCTCATGATCGTCCCGAGGGTCCTGGTGGCGTCACTTGGCGAGCAGGTCGTCCAGCGGACGGGTGCTGTCGATCAGCCCGGCGTCGACGGTCAGCTGGGCCAGCGGGGCGATCTCGTTCCGTCCGGCCTCCGGGTTCCAGCCGGGCAGCGTGACCTTCTCGCTGAGGCCGGCGTCCAGCTTGAGGTAGCCGTTCAGCGCGGCGCGGGCCTCGGCCGGGTGGGCCTGAGCGTAGCTCAGGGACTCCTTCAGCGCGGCGGTGAAGCGCTTCACGACCTCGGGGTTCTTGGCCGCGAACTGCTTGGACGTGAACCATCCCGCGAACGGCAGGTCCCGGCCCATGCTGGCGTAGCTGACCGGAAGCGGCTTGGCGCCCTGCCCCTTGGCGATGGAGATGAACGGCTCGCTCATCATCGCCGCGTCCACCTTGCCGGCGTTCAGCGTCTCGGGCATGTTCGGGATCGGGACCTCGACGAGCGAGACGTCCCCGGGCGCCAGCCCCTGCTTCTTGAGGCTGGACGTCACCGCGACCTCGTTGATCCCCTTGAGCGTGTTGATCGCGATCTTCTTGCCCTTGAGGTCGGCGATCCCCTTGATCGCGGGGTCGCGGGCCATCAGCTGCCCTGAGCCGTCGTCCAGCACGTCGCCGGACGCGCGCGCCCCGACGGAGACCATCGTCACGGGGATGCGCTTGCCCTGGGCGATGAACAGGCTGACCAGGTTGGAGTAGCCGAACTGGAAGTCGCCGCTGACCACCGCCGGGACGATGGCGGCGCCGCCCTGCGCGCTCTGCGTGGTGACCTTCAGCTTGTGCCGGGCGAACACGCCCTTCGAGATGCCGAGCTGCACCGGCGCGATGTCGATGATGGGGATGACGCCGAGCTTCACCGCGGCCGTGCCGGAGGCGCTCACCTTCGCGTCGTCTCCGCCGCCGCAGGCGGTGAGGGGCGTCAGGGCCAGCGCCACGATGGCCGCGACGGCGGTGCGGCGGCGGACCGGGCGTCCGCGCCGGTCGCGGTGGAGAAGGGTCATCTCGGAGCTCCAGAAGGAATGAGGTGGTGCGCGAGGCGAGCGCGAGGTCATCGATGTGGTCCGGCGCGGGTGCGGGACCTTGATCGCGGCGGCGAGATCACCGCTGGTGGGACGTGTTCGTTCCACCCAAACCTAATCCACCTAATGCATATATTCAATAGATCGAAACTACCTGTTTGGCGGCAGTGCACCGCACCCCGCCGGCGCACGGTACGGCGCATGATCAGGAGGCTCGGGCGGACGCGTCCAGGTCGGCGGCCTGGCCCGCCTCCTGCGCGGCGTCCCGGGCGGCGTCCCCGGCGGCGCCCTGGCCCGCGTCGGCGCCGAGCTGGCGGACCTGGCGGTAGACGTGGCTCCGCAGCCGCGCGAAGTCGGGCAGCTCCTTCGTCGTCAGCTGGTCGCGCGGACGCGGCAGGTCGACGTCGATGATCTCCCGCACCCGGGTGGGCCGCGGGGTCAGCGCGATCACGCGGTCGGCGAGGTAGACGGCCTCGTCGATGTCGTGGGTCACGAACACCACGGTCACGCCGTAGTCGTGGCGCAGCCCGAGGGTCAGGTCCTCCAGGTCGGCGCGGGTCTGCGCGTCGAGGGCGGCGAACGGCTCGTCCATGAGCAGGATCTGGGGCTCGTACGCGAGCGCGCGGGCGATCGCCACGCGCTGCTGCATCCCGCCCGAGAGCTGCCACGGGTACTGCTTGCCGACGTCGGCGAGCCCGACGGCCGCCAGCGAGTCGCTGATCAGCTTCCGGCGCTTGGCACGGTCCAGCCGCTTGCGCCGCAGCGGGAACGCGACGTTCTCCGTCACCGACATCCAGGGGAACAGCGACCTGCTGTAGTCCTGGAAGACGATCGCCATGTCGTCGGGGGTGCGGTCGACCTTCCGGCCGTCCACCCGGACCTGCCCCTTCGAGGCGGGCATCAGGCCCGAGAGGCAGCGCAGCAGCGTGGTCTTCCCGCAGCCGGACGGACCGACCACGCACACGAACTCGCTGCGCGCGACGGTGAAGCCGATCTCGTCGATCGCGTGCACCGCCCGGTCGCCGCCGCCGTAGGTCTTGCCGAGGCCGTCGACCTCCAGCATCGGCCGTTCGTCGGTCATCAGGATGCTCCCTTTCGTGCTCCGTGGTGCCAGCGCAGCGCGCGACGCTCGATGGTGCCGAAGGCCAGGTTGAACAGGTAGCCGAGGATTCCGAGCAGCACCATCCCGGACCACATCTCGGGGATCGCGAAGGTGCGCTGGGACTCCAGGATGAAGTAGCCGATCCCGCGGGTGCTGGCGACCATCTCGCTGATCACCATCAGGATCAGCGACAGCGAGAGGGACACCCGCATCCCCGCGAAGATCTGCGGCGCGGCGGCCGGGAGGACGACGCGCGCCAGCAGGTCGCGCCGGGGGACGCGGTACGCGCGGGCGCTGTCGATCAGCCCCGGGTCGACGCCGCGGACGCCGTCGATGGTGTGCATCAGGACGGGGAACAGCCCGACCATCAGGATGATGAACACCTTCATGCTCGTCCCGACGCCCAGCACGACGATCCCGAACGGGATCAGCGCCGGCGGCGGGATCGCCCGGACGAACTCGATGACCGGCGCCAGCGCCGTCCGCAGCGTGCGCACCAGGCCGATGAGGATGCCGAGCGGCACCCCGATGACGATCGACAGCGCGAACCCGGCGAGCATGTTGGTCAGGCTGGGCACGACGTCCGACCCGACCCGCTCGAAGAGCCACGTGTCCTGGAAGACGTCGAGGATCGTCGTCAGCGGCGGGTAGAAGATGTTCGTGCTGCCGGACGACCACAGCCCCCAGCCCAGCAGGACGAGGACGGGCGCCGCGATCTGGATGCCCAGCAGCACCGCGCGGCGGTTCACCGCGCCCTCCCTGGACTGACCGCCCGCCACCCTCGACTCTCCGTGCGCCACCCTGGATTCACTGTGCGCCTCCCTGGACTCGCTGCGACGGGTGCCACCGGAGCAGCCGCTTCTCGATGGCGACGAAGACGAGGTTGAGCAGCACCCCGAGCAGGCCGGTCGCGATGATGAACGCGTACATGAGCTCGAACCGTCCGCCCGCCTGCGCCACGGTGATCGACTGGCCGAGCCCGGGCGCCCCGATCACCAGCTCGGCGGTGACGCAGAGGATCAGCGCGGTGGTCGACGCCACCCGCAGCCCCGGCGCGATGTAGGGCACCGCGCTCGGCAGCACCACCGACCGCAGCGTGTCGAGCGGACGGGCCCGGAACGAGCGCGCGGTGTCGAGGGCGACCGGCTCGACGTCCCGCATCCCGTAGATGGTGGCGACGAGGATCGGCCAGCTGGCGGCGAACGTCGCCAGGAAGATCTTGCTCTGCAGGCCGGTCCCGAGCACCAGCACGACCAGCGGGATCAGCGCGACCGACGGGATCGGGCGCAGGAACTCGATGACCGCGCTGGTGGCGGCGTGCAGGACGGCGTTCGAGCCGATCGCGAGGCCGAGCAGCACCGCGATCACCGCGGCGAGCCCGAAGCTGATCGCCCAGCCCTGCAGGGTGTCGCCGACGGCGTTCCACAGTTCCGTGCCGCCGGCCAGTCCGGCGAGTTCCCGGAGGTCGGCAGAGATGCGCGGAAACGTCTTCTCCGGCAGCAATCCCGCTATCGTGGAGAACTCAAGGACGGCCAGCACCGCCACGAGCCCCGCTGCGCCGAGAAGCCCATCGATGAACTTCGGCGTTCGCGGGAGTCGCCGTCTCATGCCAGGAACGCTTGACGTCGACATGGTCGCAGTCCGGGTCAACGAATACTCCTTCTGGGGGCGGCTCCTCGTCGCCTCCCGCGTCGTCGCGCAGGCCAAGCCCGGCCGCACATCGTGGAAATCCGGGCGCGCCGGCGCACCGCGGTCCGCTCGGTTGACCGGCGCGGTCGCCACCAGATTGCAATCTAACCTCAAACTGAATATATTGAGCATGATGATTATCTGTCAAGATGTGGTGGCTGTCCCGCCGGGCGTCCGCCGGCCGACCGTTACTCGACTCACTCCCCTGGAGAGCGACCGGTGAGCGTTCCCGAGCGTCCTGGCCGCGCCGAGTGGCGGCTGTCGCGCGCCGAGGCCATCGCCCGCGAGATCGAGCGCAAGATCATCGAGGCTTCGCTGCCGGACGGCAGCCGGCTCGGCACCAAGGAGGATCTGCGCCAGGAGTACGGCGTCGCCGTCGGGACCGTGAACGAGGCGGTCCGGCTCCTGGAGATGCGCGGCGTGGTGTCCGCCAAGCCCGGCCCCGGGGGCGGTCTCTTCGCGCTCCGCACGCCGGGCCATGTGCGCGTCAACCATCTGATCCTCGGGCTGCGCGAGAACGGCGAGGCCAGCGCGCAGTGCCTGGCGGTGCGCGACGCCCTGGAGGAGCCCATCCTCATGGACGCCGCCGTCCACCGCACCGACGAGGACCTGGCCGACCTGCGCCGGCTGCTGGAGCGCATGGACGAGCGGCGCGGCGACGCCGCCGGGTTCCTGCGCGCCAACTGGGCCGTGCACCGGCGGATCGCCGAGATCACCCCCAACGCGGTCCTGCGCGTCATCTACACCACGATGCTCGACATGATCGAGAACGAGATCGAAGAGGTCAGCTCCGACGCCCTGTTCACGGCGAGCAAGACCTTCCGCATCCACGTCGCGCTGGTCGACGCGGTCGAGTCGCAGGACAGCGCCCGCGTCCGCCGCGCCGTCCGGCGCCACAGCCCACCCACGTCGGTCATCAACTGACCGCGTGGAGGACGGTCTAGGCGCGGTGGACGATCTTTCCGTCGACCGCGGTGGCCAGGACGGGTAGGTCGCGCAGCTCGTCCGGCGCGCACCGTTCCGGGTCGCCGCCCAGCGCCACCCAGTCGGCCCGCATGCCAGGACGCAGCGTCCCGACCGCGTGGTCGTTGAACGCGGCGTACGCGGCGTCGACGGTGTACATCCGCAGCGCCGCGTCCACGCCGACCCGCTCGTCCGGGCCGAGCGGCCCGCCGCTCGGCGCGTGGTGGCGGGTCACCGCCTGCCAGATGCCGCGCAGCGGCTGGAACGGCGTGATGGGCGAGTCCGAGCCGCCCGCCACCCGGACGCCCGCGCGCCGCCAGGTCGCCAGCGGCGCCGCGGCGGCCGCGGCGTCCCGGCCGAGCTGGGCGATGAGGCGGTCGGCGAACTGCTCCTGCATGGTCGGCTGCGCGGCCACGACCACGCCGAGCCGGCGGGCGTCGGCCATGTTGCGCTCCGACGGCGTCAGGTACGCGTGGATGGCCTGGCAGCGCAGCGGTCCCAGCGCGGCCACCCGATCGGCCTGATCGAGGACGTCGAAGAGCACGTCGAGCGCCCCTCCCCCGACGGCGTGCACGCCCAGCCCCCAGCCGTGCTTCACCAGCCCGGTCGCGAGGGCCCGCAGCGCGTCGGGGTCGAGCAGCAGCTGGCCGTGGTCGCCGCATCGTCCGGGCCAGGGCTCACGCAGGTATGCCGTTCCCAGCGAGCCGCCGCCGTCCAGGAACACCTTGACGGGTCCGAGGCGCAGCCGGTCGTCGCCGAAGCCGGAGCCCACGCCCAGGCCGGTGAGGCGCGCGATCTCGTCGTCGACGGATGCGCCCGCCACCTGCAGCGGCATCGCGGTCACCCGGAGCGGCAGCTCGCCGTCGGCGCGCATCCCCTGGTAGGTGGCGAGTTCCTCGGTGCGCAGGCCCGGCTCGACCACCGAGGTCAGCCCGGCGGCGAGGGCCTCCCGCGCCGCGGCGGCGATCCCGGCGCGGCGGGCCCGGTCGTCCGGCGGGGGCATGTGGCGGCGGACGAGCTCGATCGCCGGGGGCTCGATCAGCACGCCGGTGAGCCGTCCGCCGGCGTCCCGGCCGAGGCGTCCGCCGGGCGGGTCGGGCATGGCGTCGGTGAGCCCGGCCAGCTTCAGCGCGACCGAGTTCGCCGCGCCCTCGTGGCCGCAGCGCAGGATCAGGACCGGACGGCCGGGGCACGCGCGGTCGAGTTCGTCGCGGGTCGGCAGGCGCCGCTCGGCGATGTCCTCGACCTCCCACCCGTCGGCGGAGACGATCCACGGCGCCTCGGGGTGGGCGTCGGCCCAGGCGCGGGTCGCCGCGACGACGCCCTCGATGCTGCGCTCGCCCGCCAGGTCGAGGAGGACGTGCGCGAGCCCGGTCCACAGCAGGTGCATGTGCGTGTCGATCAGTCCCGGCAGGACGGTCGCGCCGCCCAGGTCGAGGACGCGCGCGTGCTCGCCGAGCGCCGCGCGGGCCTGGTCGAGCGTGCCCGCCGCGACGACGCGCTCGCCGCGGACCGCCAGCGCCTCGGCCCGCGGCCGCGCCGCGTCCATGGTGACGACGGACCCGGCCAGGACGATGTAATCGCCATCATGATTCGTCATAACGATTGTACGTTATCAGTCAGACCAGGGCGTATACACCGTTGACGATAACATCCTAATGATGATAATCGTTCTGGTCATAACAGGCGATATGCGCCGTGTACCGCGCGGAGGAGTGAGGCCATGATGAGAACGATCCGGCGGCGCCGGCTCCAGGTGGCCGTGGCGGCGCTCGTGGCCGGCCTCGCCGCCGCGGGCTGCGGCTCGGGCGGAGCGTCGGCGGGCAAGACCGACTCCGAGGGCGTGACCACGGTGAAGGTCGGCCTGATCCCGATCACCGACGTCGCGCCGCTGTACCTGGGCGTGCGGAAGGGGTTCTTCGCCGAGCAGAAGCTCAAGGTCGACGCGCAGCTGGCCGCGGGCGGCGCGGCGATCGTGCCCGCCGTCGTCAGCGGCAGCAACCAGTTCGGCTTCTCCAACAACGTGTCGCTGATCGTCGCCAAGAGCAAGGGCGTGCCGCTGCAGGCCATCACGCCGGGCGTCGGCATCGCCCCGGGCAACGACGAGGCGTGCCAGGTGCTCGTCCCCAAGGCCAGCCCCATCCGTGGCGTCAAGGACCTGCCCGGCAAGACCCTGGCGGTCAACACCCTCAACAACATCGGCGACGTCACGATCCGCGCCGCGCTGGAGAAGGGCGGCGTCGACCCGGGCTCCGTGAAGTTCACCGAGATCGGCTTCCCCGACATGGTCACCGCGATCAACACGGACCGCATCGACGCGGCCTGGGAGTGCGAGCCGTTCGTCACCTCGCTGCTGGACCGTGGCGCCAGGTCCATCCTCAACAACTACGCCGAGACCCACCCGAAGCTGGCGGTGGCCTCGTACTTCACCTCCGCGGCCTACGCCAAGAGCAACCCCGACGTGGTGCGCCGGTTCGACGCGGCCGTCCGCAAGTCGCTGGAGTACGCCAACGCCCACACCGACGAGATCCGCGGGATCCTCTCCGAGTACACCAAGATCCCCGCGGCCCAGGCGACCCGGATCAAGATGATCGCCTGGCCGACCACGTTCGAGCGGACGTCGATCGAGGAACTGGTGCGGCTGACGCAGAAGTACAAGCTCGTCGACAAGCCGGTCGGCCTGGACGACCTCATCCAGGAGCCGAAGACCTGACCCGCCGCCCACCCTGACGCCCGACCTGCGGGGGCCGATGAAGGTGGGCCGGATCCTCCGGGATCCGGCCCACCTTCCGCGTTCGGTGCGGCGCCCGCCCTACGGCTTGGCGGAGGCGGCGCCCAGCACGGACGCGGTCCCCAGCCCCTCGACGTGGACCTCGACCCGCGCCGCCGGGAACGGCGCCGCGGCGGTCGCGCCGCCCGCGAGGACGACGTGACCGGCGCGCAGCGGCATCCCCTGGCGGCGGGCGATCCGCAGCAGCTCGGGCAGCGCCCGGTCCGGATGGCCGAGGATGGCGTCGGTGGAGCCCGTCTCGGCGACGGCGCCGTCCACGGTGAGGCGGACCTCGCGTCCGCCCAGGTCCGGGCCGAGCGGCTGCCAGGCGCCGACGACGAACCCGGCGGACGAGGCGTTGTCGGCGATCACGTCCGGCAGGCTGAACCGGAAGTCGCGGTACCGCGAGTCGATGATCTCCAGGGCGGGCGCGACCGCGTCCACGGGCAGCTCGTCGTCGTCCGGGACGACGTCGCGGGCGATCCGGTAGGCGACCTCCGGCTCGACGCGCGGGTGGATGAACCGGGCCAGGTCGACCGCGCCGCCGTCGGGGACGCGCATGGCGTCGGTGAGCCGCCCGACGATCACCTCGGACACGCCCATCTGCGCCATCTTCGCCTTGCTGGTGAAGCCGAGCTTGAGCCCGGCCTGCCGCTCCCCCCGCGCCAGGCGGCGGGCGATCACCCCGTCCTGGATCGCGTACGCGTCGGCGGGGGTGAGTCCGGCCGGGAGCTGCCCGACCGCGACCACGGTGTGCTGCGCGCCGTCCAGGCGTTCGGCCGCCAGGTCCAGCGCGCCGGTGTCGGTGGTCATGAGCTGCCCATCTCCTTCGTCTCGGCCCGGTGTGTCATATCGGCCCGGGCCTCAGGTCGGCCCGGGCCGTCGGGTCGGCTCGGGTTCGCGGCGGTGGACGCGGCCGACCGCCGGGAGGCCCACGTAGTTCTCGCAGAAGTCCCGCATCGCCGACTCCGACGTGCAGACGTGCTTCAGCTCGGCGTGCTGCAGCCGCCATTCCATCGGGTCGCCCGGGTCGTGGTGCAACAGCGACGTCATCGAACGGGAGAACTGCTGGGCGCGCCAGACGCCGCGCAACGCGTCGTCGGAGTAGGCGTCCAGCGCCGTCCGGTCGCCGGACTCGTACCAGGTGCACAGCGCGTCGGCGAGCAGCCGCACGTCGGCCGCGGCGAGGTTGAGGCCCTTCGCGGCGGTCGGCGGGACGATGTGCGCGGCGTCCCCGGCGAGGAACAGCCTCCCGTACCGCATCGGCTCCACGACGAAACTCCGCATCGCGGTGACGCTCTTCTTCGTGATGACGCCTTCCGCGAGCGGCGCGCCGTCGTCGGTGCCGAGCCGCAGCTGGAGTTCCGCCCAGACGCGGTCGTCGGGCCAGTCGGCCAGGTCCGCGTCCGGCGGCACCTGCAGGTAGAAGCGGCTGATCTCGCTCGACCGCATGCTGTGCAGCGCGAACCCGCGCTCGTGGCACGCGTAGACCAGCTCGAACGTGGACGGCGCGACGTCCGCCAGCACGCCGAGCCAGGCGAAGGGGTAGACGTGCTCGTAGGCCGTCAGCACGCCGGACGGGATCGACGGCCGCGACACCCCGTGGAAGCCGTCGCAGCCCGCGATGAAGTCGCAGGCCAGGACCTTCTCGGTGCCGTCGGCCGTCCGGTAGCGGACCTTCGGGTGGTCGGTGTCGGGCCCGTCCAGCCGCACGTCGCCGACCTCGAACTCCAGCGGGAGGCCCGAGGCGGCGCGGGCCTCGATCGCGTCGCGGACGATCTCCTGCTGGCTGTACATGACCGCGGTGCAGCCGCCGGTCAGCTCGGCCATGGGGATCCGGTAGCGGGTCCGGTCGAAGCGCATCTCGAACCCGTGGTGGACGAACGCCTCACGGCGCATCCGCTCGTCCAGGCCCAGCTCTTCGAGGAGCCGCGCAGTGCGATGTTCCAGCATGCCCGCCCGGATGCGGCCCTCCACATGGGCGCGCGACCGATGCTCCAGGATCACCGCGTCGACGCCGCCGAGTTCCAGCATCCGGCCGAGGAGCAGACCGGCCGGGCCGGCTCCGATGATGGCGACCTGTGTTCGTTCCATGGTGGACTCCACTCGGGGGCCGGTCACCGGCTCTGACGCGGGCGAAGACGTAGACGCGGGACGTAGACGTGGACGTGGACGCGGTTCAGTAGGGCTGTAGCACTTCGCCGCAGTTGTCGCACGTGCGGGCCTGCTCGTCGTCGAAGAAACGCTGGTAGGCCTGGCCGACCGGGTCGGTGGAGTAGTCGGCGACGTGGCACGACTCCTCGTGCAGGAACTCGCCGCAGCCCTGGCAGAACCACTGGAAGCGGTCCAGCTCGCCGGGGCGGCGGAGCCGCTCGATGACGATGATGAAGGCGTCCGGGTCGAACCGCGGGGAGTGCGGGAGCCGCGACGGCGTGAAGATCGCCGAGCCCTCCGGGATCACGTCGACCACCTCGGTGCCGTCCGGCTGGCGGCTGTGCAGGCGGAGCTCGCCCCGGATGGTGTACATCACCTCGTCGCTCGGGTTGAGGTGGAACTCGCTGCGGTATTCGCGTCCCCGCGCGACGAAGGCGAGGGACTCGCTGTGCTGCCACAGCACCTCCACGCGCCTGCCGCTCTCGCCGAGGCGCTCGGCGATCGCGTCGAGGTCGACGACGGGCATACGGTACGGCTCGGTCATGGTGCTCCTTCCCAGCGTCCTGGCGTCCCCGTGTCCTGGGCGGCCCGGCCGGCTACTTGGGCTCGACGGCGGCGACGCACTCCACCTCGACCAGGACGCCGGCCCGGTGCGGGGGCGCGTTCACGGTCGTGCGCGCGGGGAAGCTCTCGCAGTCCTCGAAGAACTCCCGGTACGCCTGGTTGAACTCGGGGAACTGGGCGGCGTCGCGCAGGTAGCAGTTGCACTTGAGGATCGAGTCCTTGGTCCCGCCTGCGGCCTCGACCACCGCGACCAGGTTGGTGAGGGTCTGCCGGACCTGCTCGGCGAGGTCGTCGGACACGATCGTGCGGGTGGCCGGGTCCAGCGGGCCGGTCCCCGAGCAGAAGATCAGGTCGCCGTGCACGATCGCCTGCGACAGCGGAGGCGTGGTCCCCGTCGAGAAGCCGACCTTGGGCGCGTTGCTGGAACTGATCGAGATCTTCGACATGTCACTCCTCGGTTGGCTCGGCGTGCCCGGCCGGGGGCCAGCGCTCGCGGTGACTCTAACGACCATGTTGATTAGAGTCAATGTCCGATTTCCCGGACACCGGCGTGAGGTCACCTACACACCCGCCGATTGTCAGTCACACACATATCCATCATAATGGTTATCTGAAACAGGCCAGTGGGAGACCCAGCGGAGGACGGGGATGACATCGACCAGCGGGCGCGCCTCGGCGGGCCCCGATCCGGGACCGGACGGGCCGTCGACGGTGGACGTCCACGCGCACGCGCTGCCGATGCCCCTGCTCCGCCACCTCGCCGACCGCGGCTACGCGGACCTGTCCGGAGTGGACGCCGGAACCCTGCTGCTGGACCCGAGGGTGTCCGGGGTCGCCAAGGGCGCCCGCATCCCGCTGCCCGCCGCCCAGTACGACGTCCGCCGCCGCCTCGCCGCCATGGACGCCGCTGGCATCGACGCGCAGCTCGTCGCGGCCCCGCCGTTCGTGTTCGGCTCGACCTCCGACGATCACGAGCTGGTCATGGAGATCACCCGCCGCTCCAACGACGCGCTCGCCGAGCACGTCGCGACCGGCGGGCGGCGGCTCGCGGCGCTGGGCACGGTGCCGGTCGGGCTGCCCGGAGCGGCCCGGGAGGCGGCCCGCTGCCTGGACGAGCTCGGCATGGCCGGCCTGACGACCGGCACCTTCGGCGGCGGCCGCGAACTCGACGACCCGGTCAACGAGGACGTCTGGAGCCTGCTGACGGAACGCCGCGCGTTCTGCCTCGTCCATCCGAGCCGCGCGTCGTCCCCCGCCCGGCTGCGCGAGTACCACCTGGTGCAGTTGCTGGGCTACCCGGCGGAGACGGCCCTCGCCGCGGCGCGGCTGATCTTCGGCGGCGTCCTGGACCGGCACGATCCCGTCCTGTGCCTGGTGCACGGCGGCGGCTGCCTGCCCGCGCTGACGCCCCGGCTGGACCTCGGCTGGCAGCGCAAGCGGGAGGCGCGGACCACCCCGACGTCCCCGCGCGACCACCTGCGCCGCTTCCACTTCGACACCGCGGTCTTCGACGGGACCGCGCTCCGCCGCCTGATCGAGGACGTCGGGCACGGCAACGTCCTGCTCGGCACGGACCTGCCGTTCGACCTCGCCGACGTCGACGCGGTCGCCGCGATCCGCGGACAGGACCTGCCGCCCGACGCCGAGCGGGCGATCCTCGCCGGGAACGCGACACGGCTGGTCCCCGCCCTCACCGCCCCTTCCCGCCAGGAGGATCCGACATGCCCCTCGTCCAGGTCACCTTGGCCGCAGGACGGTCGCCCGACCAGATCCGAGAACTGATCAGCGAGGTGCACGACGCGGTCGTGCGCTCCACCGGGACCGATCCGGCGCGCGTACGGGTGCTCGTCCACGAGCTGCCACCGACACATTGGGCCGCGGGCGGGATCACGCTCGCCGAGCGCGACGTCCCCAGCACCGCCGACACCGCCAGCACTACAGAGGAATGAGGGTTGACCACGACATGGAGTTCTACGGCCACGTCATCGACGGTGAGGAAGTCGAGTCCCAGGACGGCGCACGGTTCGACGATGTCGACCCCTGGACCCGGAAGCCCTGGTCCGAGGTGGCCCTGGCCTCCGAGAAGGACGTGGAGACCGCGGTGGCGTCCGCGCGGCGGGCCTTCGACGACGGCCCCTGGCCGCGCATGGGCTACACCGAGCGCGGACGCGTCCTGCACCGCCTCGCCGAGCTGGTGGAGCAGAACAAGCGGGAGCTCGGCCTGGCGGACACCCGCGACATGGGCAAGCCGGTCACCCAGAGCATCGGCAACGACGTCAGCCGCTCCGCCCTGAACATCAGCTTCTTCGCCGACCACGCCCGGCTGGCGGCGGCGGACGCGCTGCCGATGGACAGCGGCCACCACGCCTACACCCGGTACGGCCCGGCCGGTGTCGTCGCCGCCATCGCGCCCTGGAACTTCCCGTTGATGCTGGAGACCTGGAAGGTCGCACCCGCCTTGGCGTGGGGCAACACCGTCGTGTTGAAGCCCGCCGAGGACAGCCCGGCGTCCGCGACGCTCCTGGCGCGGCTGGCGCTCGAAGCGGGCATCCCGCCGGGCGTGTTCAACGTCGTCCACGGCTACGGGCCGGGGTCGGCCGGGCAGGCGCTGACCGAGAGCACCGCGATCGACCGGATCACCTTCACCGGCGCGTCGAGCACCGGCCGCGCCATCGCCGGGATCGCGGGCGCGAACCTGGTCCCGGTGAGCCTGGAGCTCGGCGGCAAGGGCGCCAACCTCGTCTTCGCCGACGCCGACCTGGACAAGGCCGTGGAGTGGTCCATCAAGGCCATCTTCACCAACGCGGGCCAGGTGTGCCTGGCGGGCAGCAGGCTCTACGTGCAGCGCGGCGTCTACGAGGAGTTCCTCGACCGGTTCGCCGCCGCGGCGAAGGCGATGGTGATCGGCGACCCGTCCGAGCCGGCCACCCAGCTCGGCCCGCTCGCCTCCGAGGAGCACTTCACGAAGGTGCGCGGCTACATGGAGACCATCGAGGCGGAGGGCGGCCGGATCCGCACCGGGGGGTTCGGCGACGGCTGGGTCGTCCGCCCGACGGTGATCACGGACATGCCGCAGGACGCCCCGCACTGGCGGGAGGAGATCTTCGGCCCGGTCGTGGTCGTGGCGCCCTTCGACACCGAGGCCGAGGCGGTCGCCATGGCCAACAACACCGAGTACGGCCTGAACGCCATGGTGTTCACCGAGAACCTGAGCCGGGCCCACCGCGTGTCCGCCGCGCTCAGCGCCGGGACGGTCTGGGTGAACTGCTTCTTCATCCGCGACCTGCGCGCCCCGTTCGGCGGGGTCGGCGCCTCCGGCGTCGGCCGCGAGGGCGGCGACTTCAGCCGCGAGTTCTTCACCGAGCCGAAGGCGGTCGTCATGCAGATCGACCAGTCGTAACCGACGTCACCGCGATCGCCGTGTACGCGCAGAGCACGGCGAGCCCGGCCCACCACGGGAGCGGGAAGTACCCTGCCGACGGTGCATAATGCGCTGTCACCTGCGGATACTCCACCATCGTCTGCTGGACGGCGAAGCCCGCCGCCGGGGTGAGCCGCAGCAGCCACTCGGAGAGCGCGTCGGGCAGCAGCGGGAACGCCGTGACGGCGTAGGGCACGGCGACCAGCGACGTCCCGAGGAGGACGGCCGCCCAGCCGCGGCGCAGCCGCACGCCGATCCCGAACGCGAGCACGGCGCAGAGCGCGAGCGCCGCCGCGACGCCGACGACCACGCGGGCGCCGGTCAGCACCGGCAACGGCTGCGTGGGGACGCCGTTGCCCTTGAGGATCGCCACGCCGACCGGGAGCGCGACGCCCACGGCGACCAGGCCGGTGACGAAGGCGGCCGCCCCCACGACGGCCGACCGGTCGACGATCACGCGGCGGGAGGTCGTGCCGCGCGCTGTGCCGCGCGCCGTGCGGGCGCCGTAGCGGGCCCCGACGACCAGCATGATGATCAGCGTGACGGTGAGGCCGGGCAGGGTCTTCTCGACGGTACGCGCGCCCTCCTCGTTGCGCGGCCCGATGTCGCCGGTGCCGCTGACGGTGATCACGCCGTCCCTCTCCACCGCCCCGGACGCGTGGTGGGACTTCTCCCAGTCGGTGTGGTTCATCTCGCCGACCGGGTCGCTCTTCCACGCGCCGCCGGCGCCGCCCGCGACGGAGACGTTGTCGAAGACGCCGACCGCCTGGGTGAACCGGACCTCCTCGATCGCGCCGCCCAGCCCGGTGTCGCGGAGCGTGAGGTCACCCGGGGATGCGGCGAAGAGGCCGACCTGCGCGGTGTCCGGCAGCCCGTCGAGCCTGGCCTTCGCGACCGTGCGCCACCGCCTGCCGTCGGACGACTCGGCGCCGGTGACGGTGTCGCCCGAGCGGGTCAGGCGCAGCCAGCGCGGAGAACGGTCCGAGACGCCGTCAGCGCTTCCGGCGACGTCGTGGTCGTAGTCGTCCTGGAAGCGCACGCCGTGGCGGCCGGTCATCATGAGCGCGGCGTACCGCGAGCCCCGCCGCGTGCCGTCCTTGACGATGATCCCGGCCTTCGCCCACGGCACGAGTCCGGACACGATCCGGTCGTGGCCGGGCGGCGGGTAGGTGATCGTCCCGGTCATCGAGGTCATCCGGACCGTGATGGCGCCCTCGGGGCCGAGGTCGCGATGCAGGAACCAGAACTGGTCGCTGACGACGCGGCCGTCGCCGGTGGCGGGGGCGTCCGGGCAGGGCCCGTCGCAGGACGCGCGGTCGCCCGAGGTGACGAGCACGGCGATAGCGATGAGGGCGAGGGCCGCGGCGGCCAGGGCGAGCAGGCGGCCGGGGCGGCGGAACGCGGTCCATTCCCGCCGCAGCGGTTCGGTGTTCGGCATGCCGCCGGTTCTACAGATCGGCGCGTAGCACGGCCCGAACCACGGTCGTCATGCCGGTGTTAGGCGCCGCGCGGCATGCTGGAGGGATGATCAGCCTGCGCAGCGGGACCGTGGGAGCACGGTTCACGATCTTGTTCGCCGTCGTGTTCCTCGCGTTCGCCGTCGTGCTCCTGGGCCTGACGTTCCTGCTCTCCGCCGGCGACACGACCAGCGTCGCCCCAGCCGGGAACGCTCCCGTCCAGGGCGGTCTCGACCCTGCGCGGCAGCGCGTCCTGCACCTGGAGGAGCAGCTGGCCACGGTGCACGCGCAGCAGGCCCGCCGGCTGCTGGCCGGGTCGCTGGGGGCGCTGCTGGTGATGGCGGCCGTCGCGCCGCTGCTCGGCCGGGTGCTCGCACGGCGCGTCCTGCGTCCGCTGCGGCTCATCACCAGCGTCACGCGGCGCATCTCCGCGGAGAGCCTCGACCGGCGGCTCGCCGTCACCGGACCGGACGACGAGGTGAAGGACCTCGCCGACACCATCGACGGGCTCCTCGAACGGCTCGAAGGGTCGTTCGACGCGCAGCGCCGCTTCGTGGCCAACGCGTCCCACGAGCTGCGCACGCCGCTGGCGACGATGCGGGCGTCACTCGACGTCGCGGTCGCCAAGCCCGGCCCGGACGCCTCGACCGTGGCGCTCGCGGACCGGCTGCGCACGCAGCTGGACCGGGTCGATCACCTGCTGGACGGGCTCCTCGTCCTGGCCAGGGCGCAGCACGGCGCGCTGGCGGACGCCGCCCCCGTCGACCTCGCCGAGCTGGTCGGCGCGGCGCTGGGCGAACGGTCCGCCGGCGTCCGGACGAAGGCGCTCAGCGTGACGGTCGACCTGCCGCCGGGAACGGCCGCCCAGGGCAGTCCGGCACTGCTGGCACGGCTGGTGGACAACGTCGTCGACAACGCCGTGGCACACAACGAGCGCGACGGATGGATCCGGATCACCGGGCACGCGCGCGGGGCGGAGGTGGCGCTCGTCGTCGAGACCGGCGGGCGCGTCCTCGACCAGGCGCGGGTCGACCGGCTGGTGCGGCCGTTCGAGCGGCTCGGCGGCGAGCGCACCGGCTCCTCGGGGCTCGGCCTGTCCATCGTGGCCGCGGTCGCCGCCGCCCACGGCGGCCGGGTCGCCCTGCTCGCCCGTCCCGAGGGCGGCCTGCGCGTGTCGGTCGCGCTGCCGGTCGCCATGCCGGGCGCGCGGCCGGACGCGGACGTGCCGGTGCCGGCATGAGGATCCTCGTCGTCGAGGACGACCAGGCGCTCGCCGAGGTCGTCGCCGAAGGGCTGCGCGACCAGGGAATGGCCGTCGACCTCGCCCACGACGGCCTGGTCGCCGCCGCCAAACTCGACCTCACCGCGCACGACGTGGTCGTCCTGGACCGGGACCTGCCCGGCCTCCACGGCGACACGCTCTGCCAGATGGTCACGGAGCGGGCGGACCGGCCGATGGTCCTGATGCTGACCGCGGCCAGCGCGCCCGGCGACCGCGTCAGCGGGCTGACCCTGGGCGCGGACGACTACCTCGCCAAGCCCTTCCACTTCCCCGAGCTGATCCTGCGCATCCACGCGCTGGCCCGCCGCAGGCCGCACGCGCGCCCCCGGACGCTGCACGCCGCCGGGATCGAGCTCGACCCGGTGCGCCGGACCACCGTCCGCGACGGGCGGCGCCTCAACCTCTCGGTGAAGGAGTTCGCCGTGCTGGAGGCGCTGCTGCGGGCGACCCCCGGCTTCCTGAGCGCCGAGACGCTGCTCGACCAGGTCTGGGACGAGAACGCCGACCGCTTCACCAACACCGTCACCGTGACGGTGGGCCGGCTGCGCCGCAAGCTCGGCGACCCGCCCGTCATCGAGACCCTGCCCGGGGTCGGCTACCGGATCGCCTAGCCGGGCTCGCCGCTCCGGCGTCCGAGGGGGCCGCGCGCTGTGAGGACGGACGCGTCGGTGCCCCCGCCGCGCGCCACCCCGACCGGCCGCGACGACCTGTCGCGGGTGGGCGCAAGCTGCTTACCGACGCGACCGGCACGGCACCGGCCCCGCTCGCCGTCCTTTCCCCGAAAACGCTCGTCCCCGAGAACGCTCGTCCCCCGAGAACGCTTGCCGGACGTCATGATCTTGTCCCGCCCCGGGCGCCGCGGCAATCCTTTCAGCGCTGGCCAAAAGGATGGGTGGCCGGTGCGTGGTCCCGCCCGGGCGGGACCGGCAGGACGGCCTTTCCGGCGGCGGCGCCACCGTCCAGGAGTGCGTCACCGGTCGCCGTGGTGGTGTGCAGGACGGCCTTTCCAGTCCGGCGCGTGTCGATGAGCCCGGCGTCGCGGAGCACGGCGGCATGCTGGCTGGCGGCCGGGACGGACACGCCGACACGGTGGGCGAGGCCGCTGGTGGTGACCGGCCCGGCGGCCACCGCGCGCAGCACCGCCGCCCGGGTGCGGCCCAGCAGCAGGGCGAGGGCGCGTCCGTCCGCGGACGGGTCCGGCAGCGGCGGGAGGAGGGCGTCGGGCGCACCGGTGGCGGGGACGAAGAGCCACAGCTCGGGAGGGTTGTCCTCCCCCAACGAATAATCGAGCACCGGAGTCGGCCCCGGCCGGCAGAAAACAGAAGGGATGACGATCATCCCGCGACCGCCCAGCCGGTAATCGGCGTCATGCGGACTGGAAATCTCCAGCACCGGGGAATTCCACCGCACGGTGGGGTGCAGATTCCTCAGCATGTGCTCGACGCCGAAGTCCAGCAGCGCTCTTCCGTGTCCGGCGCGTTCGGCGCTCAGGCGCGCCTGGATCTGCGGCCAGTAGGGCGCCACGATCGCCTCGTGGGCGCCGCGGATGGCCGTCCCGAGCAGGTCGAGCCATTCCCGGTCCGCCGCGGCGATGTGGCGGGCCCAGCCGGGCAGCGGCATCATCGCGGCGGCATGCGCGACCTCGGCGGACAGGTGCTCGACGGTGCGGCCGCGCAGATTCTCCACCGCGTTCTCTATCGAGTCGGCGCGCCCGCAGAGGGTGTGCAGATCGAAGGTGAGCGGCTGGGGAGGCAACAGCGGCGCGAGCATGAAGGCCTCCGGGCGACCCGTCAGCCGGGCCCGGACGTCCGTGCTCCACTGCTGGAACAATCCGCGCTCACCGCGATGCCGCAGAAACCGGAATGCGAACAGCGTTTCCGCGACCGGATCGGGCGCCGCCACGCGCACCCGCGCGAGATCTTCAATGGTGAAATGGAAGCGCTTCGTCCCCACGCACATCACCCCGACCGATCGGGCCAGCGATCACACGCTACAGCACCCCGGACGGAGCGGTTTTCGAGTAACCGCCACGGTGCTCACCCTGACGAAACCGATGCTTCGACACACTCCGTCCTAGGTCGCCCGGCCGCGGCGCGGCGCCGCCTCGCGTGCCCGCATGGGCGCGGACGCACCGCGGCTCGGCCGAGCGGGTTCCGAATTCCAGGGAGAAGCGTGATGACACGACTGGTCGTAGTTTCGGGCGGGGAAACCGGGATCGGGAGGGCGGTCGCTCACCGGCTGGCCGGAGGCGGCGACCAGGTGGTGATCCTGGGCCTGCGTGCCGAGCTCCTGGAACAGGCCGCCGAGGAGATCAACACCGCGCTCGGCACGGACCGCGTCCGGTGGCATGGCGCCGACCTCACGCGGCCCGACGAGGTGCTGGACGCGGTCGCGGCGATCAACGAGGTCGGCGACCCGGTGGACGTCCTCGTCACCAACGCCGGCGGGCGCCCGCACGGCGACGCCGACGCCCCGGTGGAGGAGGCCGATTCCCGGCGGCGGCGCTACGACCCCAACGTGCTGGCGACGGTGCTGCTCACGCGGGCGCTGCTGCCGTACCTGCGCCGTCCGGGCGGTCGGGTGATCGCGACCGGGTCCGCCGCCGCGTCGCGCGGCACCGGGTCGTACGACGCCGCGAAGGACACCCTGCGCGCCTGGGCCCACGGCCTGGTGCCGACGCTGGCGGAGGACGGCATCACCATCGACGTGGTCGCGCCGCCCCTGGACCCGGACGTGGACCCGGACCCCGAGTCGGCGGCGTTCCGGCGGCACGCGGCGGCGCTGGACGGCCACCTCGACCGGCTCTTAGACCTCCTGAACACTCCCCGGCAGGGAAGCGAGCACGCCTGAGACCCGCGCGCACCGCAGGTTCAGGACGTGTCCACCGTCGGATGTCCGTCCCGTCCCCGGATCAGGGCTCCGGGGCGGCGAACGCCAGGGCGCGGGCGGGGTTGTCCACCATGATCGCCTGGATGGCCTCGTCGGCGACCCCGAGGCGCCGCAGCGCCGGCAGGAAATGGTCGGGAATGTAGCCGTAGCCCTGCCCGCCGTACCGCCTGAGCTGGATCTTCTGGCACACGTCGTGGCCGAGCAGGATCTGCGCGGCGTGCCCATCCTCGACCAGGTCGGCGATGCCCCGGGCGGTCTTGTGGTCGCCGAGCAGCACGAGATGGCCCCAGGGGCTGCCCGGCGAGGCGAGGAAATCGAACTCGACGAACACGCCCCGGGCGAGGACCCGCCGCGCGAAGGGCAGGTCGACGGCCATGGTCCCGGCGTGGCCGAGGACGACGTTCGCCGGGTCCACGCCCTCCTCGTCGAGGATGTCGAGGACCGTGAACTTCTCCTCGCCGACCCCGCCCACATGGAACGTGATCGGAGCGCCGGTGATGCGGCTCGCGCGTCCGGAGGCGCGCACGCTCTTGAGCTCGGCGGGCGTCAGCGGCGCGGACTCCGCGCCGACCTCGCCGATGATTCCGGCGCGGATCCCCGTGCCGTCGGCGCCGTCCACGACGTCGCGGACGATCACGGCGGTGAGCTCGTCGACGGTCCGCTCGCCCAGGTCCGGCGGGTGGAAGGTCGGCGTGTACCAGCCCGCGCCCATCACGACGTGGAGCCCGCTCGCCTGCGAGATCCGCCGGAGCGAGCGGGGATCGCGGCCGATGCCGAGGCTGGTGACCTCCACGACGGTCCCGCCGCCCGCGCGCCGGAACTCCCGCACCTCGGCGAGCATCTCGTCGAAGTCGGCGAGGACGTCGTTGTCGGCGTTGACGGCGCCGTGCCTGGTGCGCGCCAGGTTGGCCAGGGTGAGCGGCTCCCGCGCCCGCGGGGAGTCCTCGCCCGGGCGCAGCGCGTGGGCCGGACGCCGGAGGTCGACGAAGAGGTGCTCGTGCATGAGCGTCGGGCCGAGTGCCGACGGGTCGACCGGCCCCGCGACCGTGAGCACCTGACCGGCGAGGTTGGGAATGGTCGGCGGCGGGTTCATCCGCGGCCCTCCGTCATCGTCAGCCAGCGGCGCGGGTTCGCCGTCGTGAGGGCGTTCAGCAGGGCCTCGTCCGCCCCCAGGTACCGCAGGTAGGGGACGAACTGCTCGGCGACGAAGCCGTAACCGCCGCCGCCGAAGGCCTTGAGGTCGATCTTGCGGGAGACGCGCGGGGACAGCAGCACCCGCGCGGCGTGGCCGCGTCCGGCGAGGTCCAGGACGGCGGCGGCGACGTCCTGGTCGTCGACCTCGCGGTACACGGTCGGCAGGCGGCCGAGCCCGTCGAACTGCAGGAACACGCCCCGGTCGGCGAGCCGGGCGAGGGCGCCGGCGTCGGTCGCGAGGCCGTCGCAGTGCCCGACGGCGATGCGGCCGAGGTCGGCCCCGCGCGCGGCGATCAGGTCGAGGAGCTGGTGCGTGACGGCCGCCGTCGCGGCCCGGCGGACGAGCACGGGAGCCCCGGTCCGCCGGGCGGCGTCCGCGACGCTCGTGGCCAGGGCGCGGTCGGCGGGCCGGTCGAGGTCCAGCGGCCCGATCTCGCCGATCACGCCCGCCCGGACGCCGCCGTCCGCTCCCTCGTGGAGATCGCCGACGAGCTCGGCGGTGATGCTCTCGACCGGTCTGCCGGCGAGCTCGGGCGTCCTGGCCGGGGAGTATCCGCCGCAGCCCATCACCACGGCGACCCCGGTCGCCTGGGCGAGCCGGGCCAGTGCTCGCGGTCGACGTCCAAGGTCGACGCCGGTCACGTCGACGACGGCGCCCCCGCCCAGCGCGGCGAAGTCGGCGAGCTCGGGACGGACGATCTCCTCCGAGAGCCGCCGGTCGTCCCGGTTCGGAGCACCCAGGGCGAGCGCACCGAGCACGCCCATGGTCACCCGCGCGTCGTCGGTCGCCTCAGTGGCGTCGCTTTTCGTGGGGCCGTTCAGGCCGCTGACCAAGTGCACGGACGTGACCGCGTGCCCCAGCGCATGCGGGTCGATCGGCCCGGTGACGGTCATGACCCGTCCCGTCTCGCTCGGCGTGGTCATCCGCGGCACCGCGTGCCGATGTCCCGCCATGCGCCGATGAACAGGCTGATCGCCAACTGAGGTCCTTTCCTCCGGAGCCGTTCGCGGCGATGCCCGCAGCCGGACGCCACGCCGGTCAAAGTATCGGCCGCCGGCCGCCTGCTCCCTTGTGTTTCACCGCACGCTTGTTGACGTTCCGCGCACGCCGCCCGTCCCCTACGGTGCGGTCCTGGCCCAGCGTTCGTGGTCCATCCATCGCCCATTGATCTTGATGAAGTTCGGCGAATATCCTTCTTTCCGGAACTGGAGCCTTTTGACCAGATTCAAGGACCTGTGGTTCGCCGGCTGGATATCGGCTTCGATTCGGTGCAGGTCCAGATCGGTGAAGGCGTAGTCGAGCAGCAGCCGCAGCCCCTCGGTCATATAACCGCGTCCGGCGCTGGACGCGAAAGTCCCGTAACCGATGACGCCGCGCAGGTACGGTCCGCGCACGATCTCGTTGATGTTGACGAACCCGACCATGGCGCCCGTGCTGAGCAGGCAGATCACGAACCCGTCCGCGGCCACCCGATCGAATCGCCTGAGGTAGCCGTCGAACTCGTCCGCGGTCTTCGGAGCCAGGATCCACGGACGGAAGAACGACTCGCTCTGCCCGGCCAGTTCGACAAAAGCGTCCCGATCGGCGGCGGAGACGCGCCGGAGACCCACTCTCTTCCCCCGCCGAAGGAACAGATCCGTCGCGGACTCGGTCGCCTTTTGTGTGCCGCTGCTCACAGTTGGAGAATACAGGCGGGTGCACTGCCTGCGAGTTCGTCCGGCCCGGGTTTGGCGCGCGGACGCGCCTAGCCCGCCCGGGGGTGAAGGCCTTACCCCGTCGAAACCTCGGGCAGTGGTTCCGAGTTCACTCGCCTGCGGGATGCGGATTCGATCAGCTCGCCAGAAGGCTGTTGCCCATGACTCGCAGCGCAATACGCCTGACCGCGAGGCTCGTGGCCGCCGCGGCGATCACCGCCGCGGGGGCAGGAGCCGGCGTCGGCACCGCACCCGCCTCCGCCGATCCCGCGGACCGTCCCGCCGTCGCCCATCGGCAAGCCGACCGCGGACATCTGGTCTCCGCCACCCACCTCCGCACTCTGTCCGCGGACGAGGTACGCGCATGGCTGGCGACGGAGGACTTCGACGCCACGTCCGTCCGGTACGGCGTGGACGCCTATCGCCTCGTCTACCGGACGATCGACACCCGCGGCCGCGCAACGACGGCCAGCGGCCTGCTCGTCCTGCCCCGCGGTGCCGAACGCCGGCTCCGCACGGTCTCGTACACCCACGGCACGGAGATCTACAAGCCGGACGCGCCCTCGACGTCCAGCGACGTCTGGGGCTCCGGCCCCGCCGTCACGTACGGCGCCGCCGGGTTCGCCGCCGTCGCGCCCGACTACCTCGGTCTCGGCACCGGCCCCGGCTTTCATCCCTGGAAGCACGTGCCGTCCGAGGTGTCCGCGGCCCTCGACCTGCTCCGCGCGGCGCGGCAGTTCGCGCCGCGCACGGGACGCGTGCTGAACGGTGACGTGCTGGCCACGGGGTTCTCGCAGGGCGCCTCGTCCGCCCTCGGCCTGGCCCGCGCGCTGCAGGACGGCGCCGATCCTCGGTTCAGGCTCCGCGCGGTCGCCCCGATCAGCGGCGCCTACGACTTCGAGGGCGCCGAACTGCGCGCCCTGCTGGACGGCGACGTGCCCCCGAAGGTCGCCGCCGTGTACGTCTCCTACCTCTTCACCGCCTGGAACCGCATCTACGGTGGCATCTACGAGACGCCCTCGGACGTGTTCCAGGAGCCTTACGCGAGCCGCGTCGAGAAGCTCTTCGACGGCACGACCCCCGGACCGGACGTGGTCGCGAACCTCCCGGACACGCTCAACGACCTCCTCACCCGGCGCGGCTTCACACTGCTGCGCCACCCGTCCGGCGCGTTCGCCGAGGCCCTGCGCGTGGACGCGGAGGTCTGCAAAACCTGGACCCCGCGCGTCCCGATCCGCCTCTACAAGATCAGCCACGACGAGCAGGCCACGACCGCCAACACCGACCACTGCGCCTCGTGGCTCCGCCGGCGCGGCGTCGACGTCCCCGTCGTCGACGTGGGCGACACCGTGTACGGCGGTTCCCGCCACCTCGGGTCCAACCTCGCGGGCACCGCGCGGATCGTCCGCTGGTTCACCGCGCTCAGGTGAGGCGCCGATCAGATCCCGAGTCGAAGAGAAGCTCGGTGGCGATCGCGCCGGCGTCATCGGTGCGGGCGCGGCCGAATCGGCATCCCCGCGCGGTGCGCGCGGACGGCAGGAGCCTGTCCTGGTGGCTGTAAATGTCGATCCAGCGGTCCGCGCCGCGCCGCCGGGCCTGGATGACCACGCGGGTCCGGGTCCGGAGAAGTTGCCGGGTGCGTCCCAGCAGGTACTGGCTGTGCAGGCTCAGGCCGGGGCGATCGTCCGGACGGCAGCGCGGAGGCCGGGTCCGAACACGTCGGATCCGGCCTCTGCGCTGCTGGTCGTGCCGGTCGGTCAGCTGACCTCGGCGCCGAACGCCTCCAGGGGCTCGGTCACCGGCTGGAAGAACGTGACGCCGCCCGACTGGCAGTCGCCCGAGCCGCCCGAGGTGAGGCCCAGGGCGGTGCTTCCGCTGAACAGCGATCCGCCGCTGTCGCCCGGCTCCGCGCAGACGGTCGTTTGGATCGCGCCGGAGACGGTGCCCTCGGGGTAGTTCACCGTCGCGTCGGTGGCGGTGACGGTACCGCTGCGCAGGCCGGTCGTGCTGCCGCTGCGCGAGACGCGCTGGCCCACGACGGCCTCGCCGGCCTCGGTGATGTCCTGCGACTGGCCGTTGTACAGGTTGACGGCGCCCTCCCCGGCCTCCTCGGACTGGACGAGCGCGAAGTCGTCGCCCGGGAAGCTGCTCTCCACGGTGGTGCCGAGGGCCTGGGCGCCCTGCTGGTCGGCGGTCCAGGTGCGCACGACGTTGCCGCAGTGTCCGGCGGTGAGGAAGAAGTCCTGGTCGCCGCGTTTGACGTTGAAGCCCAGCGAGCAGCGGGTGCCCTGGCCGAAGATCGCGTCGCCGCCGAGCGCGAAGGTGCTGAGGCGGCCCGGGATGCGGACCATGCGGATCGCCGGTCCCATCTGCCGGGCCGTCCGGCGGACGGCGGCCATGCGCGCGCCGGTGACGGAGTCGTCCGTCCACACGGTCACCCTGGACGTGGCGGGGTCGACCGCCCAGCCGGTGCCCGAGATGCCGGACGTCGACTGGCGGAGCGCGGAGGTGATCCGCTTCAGCGTCGCCGGGCTCCGCTGCACCGTCTTCGGCACGGCGCCGGCGGCGCGCACCATGGCGGCGTCCGCGGGGTTGGTGACCGTGACGACGGGCCGGCCGGACGAGTCGAGGTACGCGCCGGCGGTGCGCGTGCCGAGCCGGTCGGCCAGCTTGGCGGCCAGGGTGCCCGCCGATCTCTTCGGGGTGTTCGGTGCCTGCCGTCCGGCGAGCGTGGCCTGCCGGCCGCCGGACTGGTCCGGCATCCGTACCACGTACAGCGAGCCGGCCACGAGTCCGGCGGTTCCGGCGGCCACCGCGGTCCAGGTGACCACGGTGCGCGTACGAGACTTCCTCGTGGCGTTGCGGCGCGTCATGGGTCCTCCAAGGTCCGGTCTGTGCGTGGAGATACGGCGCGCGGCCGGACGGAGTTCAAGCGCCCGGACGGACGCAGGTCACGGACGCCGTCAGGTCACGGGCGCCGTCGGTCACGGACGCCGTCAGGTCGGCCGCCGGGGTTCGGTAGCGTCGGGTTCATGCGGCTTCATGTGGGGTGCGCGATGTGGGCCCATCCGCCGTGGCAGGGGCGCTTCCTGCCGCACCCGCTGCCTCCCGGCGAGCGGCTGCGGGCCTATGCGAGCTGGTGCAACGCGGTGGAGGGCAACACGACCTTCTACGCGACCCCGTCAAGGGGCACGGTGGAGTCGTGGGCCGAGCAGGCGGCGCCCGACTTCCGTTTCGTGCTCAAACTGCCCAGGTCGATCACGCATGAGCGGCGGCTGGCCGGGTTCGACGAGGAGCTCCGGACGTTCCTGACCGCGATGGAGCCCCTCGGGCCGCGGACGCACGCGCTGTGGGTGCAGCTCCCGGGATCGTTCGGCCCGGCAGACCTCGGGACGCTGGCCGGGTTCCTGCGTCGCCTTCCGGCGGCGCACAGGTACGCGGTCGAGGTGCGTCACCGCGCGTTCTTCGAGGACGCCGGGTGCGTGCGCGACCTCGAACGGGTCCTCGGCGGGGCGGGGGCCGAGTGGGTCCCGTTCGACACCACCGCGTTCTTCCGGGGACGTCCGGGCAGCGACGCCGAACGGGACGCGTGGACGAAGAAGCCGCGCGTGCCGCGCCGGTCGGCGGCGCTCACCGACCGTCCGATCGTCCGGTACCTCGGACGGGACGACACGGAGCGAACGGTCGAAGGATGGCGGTTCTGGGTCGAGAAGGCCGTCGAGTGGCTGCGCGAGGGACGGTCGCCGACCGTCTTCGTCCACACACCGGACAACGCGGACGCGCTGCCGCTCGCCCGCCGCTTCCACGGCGAGGTCAAGGACCGCCTGCCCGAACTCGCTCCGCTCCCGGAGCCGGAGCCGGTGGGGCCGCCGACGCTCTTCTGACGAGCTCGCCCGGCCCGGCCGCGCCTCCCCGTCCGCTGGCACGGAATATCGGCCGTCCGGCAATCCCGTACATAAGGGTCAGAGGTGTATCGCACGGGTAAATGAAGGGGGTCCTTGCCGGAAGGAGAATCCGCCATGCTGGTCCGGGAGGCGATGACCTCGCCCGTCGTGACGATCCCGACGTCGGCCACCGTCCGGCAGGCCATCCGCGTCCTCCTTGAGCACGACCTCACCGCGCTGCCCGTCGTGGACGAGTCAGGACGCCTGGCCGGCATCGTCAGCGAGACGGACCTCCTGCACCACGTGTTCGAGCACGATCCGAGGGCGTTCACCCGGCGGCCCGCCACCGCGGCGTCCCCCGCGCCGCGGCGCGTGGAGGAGGTCATGACCCGCGACGTCGAGATCACCCTGCCCAACGCGGACTTCGCCGTGCTCGCGGAGACGATGCTGAAGGCGCGGATCACGAACGTTCCGGTCATGGCGGGTTCCGAGGTCGTCGGCATTGTCAGCAGCCGGGACCTCATCGCGGTCCTGGCCCGCGACGACGCCCGCATCCGCGACGACGTCCTGGCCGCGATCGCGGAGTACGGACCGGACGGCCCGCGCTGGGACGTGTCGGTGCACGACGGCGTGGTCCGGTTGCGCGGCCGCGCGGACGCGTCCGCACAGCGGATCGCCGACGTCATCGCACGCGCGATCCCCGGCGTCACCAGCGTCTCCATCGAAGACTGAGAACCCGACCCTCGCAGTACGGGTACGAACTCGCAGACCGGACGCGTTGCTACTTGGCGGCCTTGGTGCGGGGCTTGGACTTGCGCGGACGCTTCTTCGAGGACGCCTCTGCGTTCGCCACCTTGGCCGTCTTGGTCACCTTGGCCTTCTTCGACGGCTTCTTGGCTTCCGCGCCCTTCTTCACCTTCTTCCCGTTCTTCCCGCCGTTCTTCGCCTTCTTCGGGGACGACGTGTCGACGACGACGCTCACCGCCGCGTCCGGCGCGTCCGGCGCGTCCGGCGCGGCGACGACCGTCGCCACTGCCGACCCCTCGGCAGCCGTGGGGCCGCTCCCGGCGACGCGGTTCCGGAACGTCTGCCCGGACCGGAATCGCGGCACCTCGGCGGCGGGCACCTCGATCGGAAGCCCGGTTCGCGGGTTGCGTGCCTTGCGCGCCGGACGGGACAGCCGGTCGAACGTGCCGAACCCGGTGACGATGACACGTTCCCCGGCGGACACCCGTTCCATCACGGTCTCGACTACGGCGTCCACGTGCTGTCGGGCGGCGGCCTCGTCGCTTCCCGCGCGTTCCGCCACGGCTCTGACCAGTTCGCTGCGGTTCATGCGCCATGCCCTCCACTGCTGTGAAATGTACGGTTCAGCGTAAACCTGCATGATGATCCGGGCGCGGACATCCGCTCCGGACTCAGCGTGTCTTACCGCCGGCCCCACCCAGGGCACCGGCTTCGGGCACCTTCCGTACCGCGGAAGAACCCGTACCGCATCACCGTCGTCGCCGGAAGGATCGCCCCATGCGCAGTCGCCACGAGGCAGATGCGGACATCGAAGCCGTCACCGCGGCCGGCACGGTGCGCGGCGGCCGGGAGGACGGTCTCGCCGTCTTCCGCGGGATCCCGTTCGCCCGTCCGCCCGTGGGCGCTTTGCGGTTCGCCGCGCCCGAACCGCCCGAGCCATGGGACGGTGTCCGTCCCGCGACCGCGTTCGGCCCGCCGCCGCCGCAGTCGTCGACGCTCGCGCCCGGCGCGCCGCAGGAGACCAGCGGTGACTGGCTGACCTGCAACGCCTGGACGCCGGACCCGGCCGCGTCCCTGCCCGTCATGGTGTGGATCCACGGCGGCGCCTACATCGCCGGGCACTCCGCCGATCCCGGCTACGACGGCGGACGGCTGTCCCAGGAGGGCGGCGTCGTCGTGGTGACGTTCAACTACCGCGTCGGCATGGAGGGGTTCGGGCACATCGAGGGCGCGCCCGCCAACCGCGGCATCCTCGACCAGGCCGCCGCCCTGAGCTGGGTCCGGGACAACATCGCGGCCTTCGGCGGCGATCCGGGCAACGTCACCGTCTTCGGCGAGTCCGCGGGCGCGGGCTCGATCGCGGCGCTGCTCACGATGCCGAGCGCGTCCGGGCTGTTCCACCGCGCCATCGCGCAGAGCGTCCCCGGCACCTACTTCTCCCCCGCCCTGGCGGCCGACATCAGCGCCGCGATCTCCGCCGAGGCCGGTGCCCGTCCCACCCGCCGGGCCCTCGCCGCGATCACACCCGGCCGCCTCATGACGGCCGTGGACTCGGTCGCCGTCACCATGGCCGGACGGACCCGCTGGGGACCGGTCGCGCACACCCCGACCCCCTTCTCCCCGGTCGTGGACGGGGACGTGCTGCCGCGACCACCCTGGGAGGCGCTCGCCGCCGGATCCGCCCGCGGCATCCCGCTGATCGTCGGCCACAACCGCGACGAATACCGGCTCTTCACCGTCATGGACGGCAGCCACGGCCGCATCTCCGAAGACCGGGCGGCCACCGCCCTGCGCGTCTTCGCCCCCGACCCTTCCGCCTACCGCGCCGCCTTCCCGGACGCCTCACCGGGGACCCTTCACGAACTCGTACAGTCCGACTGGCTGTTCCGCATGCCGAGCCTGCACCTCGCGGAAGCACACGCCACCGGCGGCGGTCGCGTCCACTTCTACGAACTGTCGTGGCAGGCCCCTGGCTTCGGCGCCTGCCACGCGCTGGACGTCCCGCTCGTGTGGGGCGATCTCTCCGCCGGAATGGCCCAGCTGCTCATCGGCGAGCACCGCGCCTCCGCCGCCGAGGTCTCGGCGAAGATCCGCCCCGCCTGGACGGATTTCGCGAAATCCGGCGACCCCGGCTGGCCCGCCTACGATTCGACCGAGCGCCTCACACGCGTTTTCGACGTCCCCTCCGCCGTGACCCCGTACCCGGAGGAGACGTCGCGAGCTCTCTGGGCACAGCACACCTTCACCGCACTTCCGCTCGCTCCCTGACCAATGGCCTGGACGCGGTCGTCGCTCCCCAGGCCACGCCCGTCCCACCGGTGAACCAGGGCTGACAGCGGCCCCGCCTCGGTGGAATGGCAGCGGCAGTTAGGCCGCGCTGCGACCCGCGGCCACCGCTTTTCCTACTCCGGCAGTTCCGGGGCGTAAAACGATGGCAGCGGTTCGGGGCCGGTGTACTTCTGGCATTCGCAGGGCATCAACTCATTTCCCGCCCACGCGCCGTTGTTCCACTTCGCGCGTTCGACGCCTGCCCTGCAGCGACCCTCGGCATCGTGGAACGAGGCGCCGTGCCCGCACTGGCACAACGGTCCGCTCTCGGCGGCCTTCGACTTGTGCCTGCGCCGGGGCAGCAGGCGACCGACCGCCAGCCCCGTCCCGAAGATCACCGCTCCGACCAGCATCTCGATCACGACGACCCCCTACCACTCGTACGGCCTCCGGCGATCATCTCATCCGACCGATGACGTAGCCATGCGGCAGCGGGGCGCCTGGTACCCCACCCGCGGCCACCGTCGCATCATCGCTCCACACAAGTCACGATGATCGGCGATGGCCGTACCCGCGCCCGCACGCGGGGGCCCGCACCGGCAAGATCACGATTTACGGCTGGAGTACTAAGCTGTCCTGGCCGACAGCCGAGGCGACGAATCGCCACTCACACGGCGACAACAAAACCGATCCATACAAGCATGCCGGAAGAAATCAAGGAAACGCAGTGTCACAAATGGACGCGTCATCACGGATACGGGAAATATGCCTGGCCTTGCCGGAGACGGTCGAGAAGCCGTTCGGTGGGCATACGGCACCGTCTTTCCGGGTCCGCGACAAGTTGTTCGTGATGACCAGCGAGGACGGCCTCTCGATGACGTTCAAGGCGGCCCCCGGCGTGCAGGAAGCACTCGTGGCGGAGAGCCCGGAGCGCTTCTTCGTCCCGAAGTACGTCGGCAGCAAGGGATGGGTGGGGGCCCGCCTCGACGTCGACCACGACTGGGACGAAATGGCGGAGCTCATCGAGGACAGCTACCGCATGATCGCACCGAAAAGCCTGGTGAAGCTGCTGGACCGGCAGTAGCACCCACCCAGTAGCACCACCAGTGGGCGCCACCCCGTGGGCGAGCGCATCGAGCACCGATCATCCGCCACGCCGATGGGTATGGCGTGGGCGGCGATCAAACCGGGCCAGCCGGACACCTATGCGTTCCATAGTAGAATTGTCGGCCTTCCAGCCCCGTTGAAGTAATGCGGTCAGAAGAACTCCCAAATAGGGCGCGGGCCGGCGAAGGAATCCCTTGGTGACGGGAATGATCTCCCATCCCATCTCTCCGGTAAGCCAAGCCCGCCGCCGCGAGTCATGGGCTCGCGCCCTGGAACCGGTGTGATGACGCTCGCCGTCATATTCGAACCCGACACGGAATTCCGGATAGCCAAGGTCGACGTAGAGCCACTGACCACCCTCGCCGAGCACCGGAACCTGGGTACGCGGACGCGGAAGCCCTGATTCCACGACCGCCACGCGGATCCAGCTCTCACCCGGGGACGCGGCACCGCGATCGCTCAGCCGGACGATCTCCCGCAACCGCCTGTTGCCGCGGTACCCCGGCAGGCCTCGGGCCATCGCCGTGAGTCCATCGGTCCCCACACCCCGCCGGAGAAACTGGTCGAGCGCCGCGACCGCCTCATATCGAGGGAGCCAGCGGGCGCAGTCCAAAGCCGTGCGAGCGAGAGTCGTCACGCGCATCGAGCTCCTCCGTGACATGATCCGCGGGGAGTTCCACGCACTCCGCGGTGATCGGTGTCGCCGGATCCTCGCACGACCCGGGATCGATGAGTTCGACGTTCCAGTCGGCCTCGTCCACTCCCGGCGGTAAGACGTCGAGCCCCCAGATCCATGCGGCGGCGCGGCGGGCGACGACGACCTCCTGAGGCAGGAGACCGCTGAGCGCGGCGGCACGCGCGGCGAGCGAGGCCCCCTTGACGGGAGCGAAGTAGACACCGTTCCCGACCGGGACGATCGAATCGGCGGCCGTCCGCTTCCAGGTGACGCTGTACCCGTCCATATCCACGATCATGTCCCGCAAGTATGCCGCCGCGAAGACCACCGGCAAAATGTGGATAACCCCATCACGCCATGGCGGACGCGGCGAGCGCTGCCCATTCACCAATGCGCTTTATCAAATCCGGCGTGGCGGCGACTTCTGCATGGCCGAACGACGGCTCCACCCACAACTCGCGCGGTTCACGCGCCGCACCGTACAACTGCCGTCCGTGGTCGAGCGGAAAGAACGGGTCCGCGTCCCCGTGGACGACCAGCAGTGGCACCGGAGCGATCCGTCCGACGACTTCGACCGGTGCCTCCGGCACCGGGTCCCATCCCTTCGACGCCACTCGCGTACCCCGCGCCAGCCGGACGACCAGCCGCCCTACGCGCCGTTCGATCACCCAGTGCACGCGCCGCATCGGCACCGTCTCGCGGTAGTACCAGCGGGCAGGCGAACTGACCGACACCACCGCGTCCACACCCCCGTGCAGCGCCGCATGGCGGACGACGACGGCCCCGCCCATGGAGAACCCCGCTACGGCGACCCGCCCGTACCCCCTCCGACGCGCAGCCGCGACGGCAGCGTCGACGTCCAGCACTTCACGGTCGCCGACGGTGGAGTGTCCACCAGACCTGCCATGGCCACGGAAATCCAGCCCGATGACACCGCCGTGCCGGTTGAGGGCACCGGCGATCCGTCGAAGCATGGGCTGCCTCCACGAGCAAGTGAAGCCGTGGGCCAGGATGAAGCACAGATCGCCCTCTCCCCGCAGGTGACCCGCGTCGATCCGGACGTCGTCGGCCGTGTAGAGCGTGAGAGGTTCGGGAATCACCACGGTTCCCATGGTCGGCCACCGCCCCCCTCCACGGCGCGCCACCAGACGGCACTCGCCCCCAGATCTGGTCATTCCGCCCCCGCGACCAGGGGAAACGGACACCTTACCCAAGATCAGCATAAGCCTCCCAAGGCGCGCGTCTCCCGCACCTGACCTGCCGCGGCGGACCGGCCAGATCAGCCGGGCCCTGTCAGCGCGGTCCATCGACACCAGCGGGACCGGGTGGCACCGCCGGATCATCAACGACATCGGGACCAGCCGAGCCCGGCCCGGCCCCGCGGCCAGATCCCCGACCACCGGGACACGAAGGAGATAACGGGCAGGGGGCGATGCCGCGAGGCGGGTAGGAAATTCGTCCCAATTGGTGCGTCGTGGGTGGAGTGGGCCTTCGGGTGGGCTGAACAGATGGGTTGCTGGGTAGATAGTCGAACGTGTCTGGAGGGCTGGTTGATCGACGGGCTCGGACGTCAGGTTGGCTGGTATGGGCAGCGAAGACCGCGCGCTTCCGGTGAAGGCGCGCGAGAACCCGCGGACGACCGACGTCCGCGACGGCGAGTCACCGGACGGTCCCGCGGAGCGCAGGCGTGAGACCGAGGAGTACGCGCGTCAGGCGATGGTCTCCTCGGCGCGAGCGCATGACCGGGCGGCGAGGCTGCTGGAGCAGATGGCCACGGCGCATCCAGAGGAGGCCGAGCTGCATTTGCAGTCGGCCGCCCGGCACCGCAGGTGGGCTGAGAACGACCGGAAACTGGCAGAAACGTACGCGCCCCGGAGCGGCGAACCAGACGGCCTATGATGCGCAGATTGCGCGGGTCGCGCGGTTGGCGCGGTCGCGCGGGTTGCGCGGGTTGCGCGGTAGGCCCTAGCGGAGGATGGAGCATGGACGTCGACCGGGAAACGTTGGAAACGGCCCGTCGTTCGTTGCATGGAGTGGCCGAACTGGTGCTCGCCGGACCGCAATACAGGCAGAGTGGAACTATTCGGCTGAGGATCGTCCGGGGCGGGTTCGGTACCGTCCAAGACCCTGATCTGCGCGTGAACGGAACGGAGCTTGTGGTCGGCGGTCGAGAGATCCCGATGAATGGCACCACCTGCAGGGAACTCGCCGCGGCGGCGCGCGTCGACGCGGGTGGCGCGGGGGACGTCTACAAGGACGGCAGCGGCGTCGGATTGGACGAGACGCTCGGCGTCGAGGCGAAAGCAGTGGAGTACATCGAAGAATGCCTCGTCCGGGGGCACGAGGCTCTCGCCGGGTTCGCCCCGAATACCATGCCCGTGCTTTGGCCTGAACATTTCGATGTGGGTATCAGCCTTGACGAAGTCAATTATGGGGTCAGCCTCGGCGACGCTCACCTCGACGAGCCATACGCGTACGCCGGGCCCTGGGAACCGCGTCAGGGATCGTTCTGGAATGCCTCTTTCGGAGCTGTACGGCCTCTGCGACTCTTTCCCGGGGCCGATGCCCTACGAGACTTCTTCGTCGAGGCCAGAGACCGCGCCGCACACGACCCGCACTGCCCCTGAACAGCGGCTTCGCCCGTCCCACGTCCGCGATGCACTGCCCCCAAGCCCACCCGGAAGCATCGGCGAATACCGTGGATTGTTGGGGGTGATCGTCACTCGGTGAGTCCTTCCTTGAGCGCGCCGTGGAGGAAGACGTCCGGGTGCTCCTCTCATGGCGGTTTCGCGGTCGAGGCCAGGCGCAGCGGGTGCTATCCCGCCATGAGCAGGACAGATTCGGATTTGGCGGCTGATACCGTTACGGTGCTGCGCGCCCAGGAGCGAAGTCCGGTGTGAACCCGGCGCTGTCCCGCAACTGTGGAGCCCCGAGAGGGCCGAGCCAGGTCGCCTCCTCGCGCGCCGACGATTCTCGACCTCGTGGAAGGGCGATCCGTCATGAGCGGGCCGCGGCTTCCCTGCAGCCAGGAGGCTTCAGTGAGACCCGTACGTTCCTTCGTCGCGGTGATGGCGATCGGCGCCGTCGCGTTCGCCGGTGCATGTGGCGGCGACGACGGCGATACCAAGGACAGTGCGTCAGGCGCGAAGACCGTCACCGTCCAGGCCGCCAACGGCGCGGTGGAGGTCCCGGCCAACCCGAAGCGCATCGTGTCGCTCTCCCCCACGCACACCGAGACGCTGTTCGCGATCGGCGCCGGGTCGCAGGTGGTGGCGGTGGACGACTACTCGTCCTACCCCGCGAACGCGCCGCGCACGAAGCTGTCGGGCTTCAAGCCGAACGCCGAGGCGGTCATCGCGTACAAGCCCGACCTCGTCGTCCTGTCCGATGACCTGGGCGGCATCGTGAAGGCGCTGGAGAAGGTCAAGGTCCCCGTTCTGCTGGAGCCCGCGGCGACCAAGCTGGACGAGGCGTACGACGAGATCAACGACCTCGGGCGGGCGACCGGGCACACCACGGAGGCGACGAAGGTCGTCGACGGGATGCGGACGGAGATCCAGAAGACCGTCGCCGCGTCGTCCAAGGCCAAGGGGCTCACCTTCTACCACGAGCTCGACAACCAGCTCCACTCCGTGACGTCCAAGACGTTCGTGGGCCAGGTGTACGGGCTGTTCGGCCTCCGCAACATCGCGGACGCGGCGGACAAGGCGAGCGGCGGCTACCCGCAGCTGTCCCGCGAGTACCTCCTCAAGCAGGACCCCGACCTGATCTTCCTGGCCGACACCAAGTGCTGCGGCCAGAACACCGGCGCGATCGCGAAACGGCCCGGCTGGTCGGACCTGGACGCCGTCAAGAACAAGGGCGTCGTCGAGATCGACGACGACGTCGCGTCCCGGTGGGGTCCGCGCCTGCCCGAGTTCGTGAAGACGATCGGCGACGCGGTGCAGAAGGTCCAGTGATCACTGCACTGATGGACGCCCGCTCGTGAGCCCCCCGCGCCGCCGTTCCAACGAAGCCCCGGCCGACCCGCGACGTCCGCCTCCGGCCGAGGCGTCCCCGGACGTCCGTGCCCCCGACGCATCCGTCCCCGCAATCCCAGAGGACGTCCCGGCAAACGTTGAAGACGTCCCGACAGAGGCAAAGGACGTCCCGGCAGACGTTGAAGACGTCCCCGCAGAGGTTGAGGACGTCTCTGTGGACGTTGAGGACGTCTCGGCAGAGGTCGAGGACGTCTCCGCGAGGGGTGAGGACGTCCAGGCCGGTGGCGAGGACGTCCGGCCAGGTGTTGAAGGTGTCCATGGGCGGGGCAAAGGTGTGTACTCGCTGCTCAGCGGTGCGGTGTCGCGGAAGGGGGCGCGGCGGGCGGCGGGGGAAGCGGCGGGGCAGGCGAGGTTGCGGCCAGTGCCCCTCGGCGTGGCGGTGGTGCTGCTGGCGGTGTCGCTGCTGGCCGGGGTCCTGGTCGGGTCGGCGGAGCTGCCGGTCGGCGGGGTGCTCAAGGCGTTCGCCGACAGGGTGCCGTTCGTGGACGTCGACTCAGGGCTCAGCGTGATCGACGAGAACGTGCTGTTCGAGTTGCGGCTGCCGAGGGCGTTGATGGCGGCGCTGGTCGGCGGGATGCTCGCGCTGGCGGGCGGCGGGTATCAGGGCGTGTTCCGCAATCCGCTCGCCGACCCGTACCTGCTGGGCGCGGCGGGCGGCGCCGGGGTCGGGGCGACGGTGGTGATCGCGCTGGTGCCGGGCGACCCGGGGTACGGGGTGCCGCTCGCGGCGTTCGCGGGCGCGATCTTCGGGGTGTTCCTCGCGTACGCGCTGGGCAGCACGGCGGGACGCGGGAACGGGGTGGCGACGCTGGTGCTGGCGGGGGTCGCGGTGTCGTCGTTCCTTGCGGCGGTGCAGACGTTCGTCCAGCAGCTGAAGGCGGAGGAGCTGCAGCGGATCTTCACGTGGATCCTCGGCGGGGTCGGGTCGGCGGACTGGCATCAGCTCGCCCTGATCGGCCCCTACGCGCTGGTGTCGGCCGTGGTGCTGCTGGCGCACGGGCGGCTCCTGGACGTGCTGAGCGTCGGCGACGAGGAGGCGGCGTCGCTGGGCCTGTCGGCGGCGCGGGTGCGGCTGACGGTGCTGGTCGCGGCGTCGCTGGCGACGGCGTGCGCGGTGGCGGTGAGCGGGCTGATCGGTTTCGTGGGGATCGTGGTGCCGCACGTGGTGCGGCGGCTGGTGGGCGGCTCGTACCGGATCGTGCTGCCGCTGTCGCTGCTCGGCGGCGCGGCGTTCCTCGGGTTCGCGGACCTGGTGGCACGGACGGTGATCAAGCCGGGCGAGCTGCCGCTGGGCGTCGTGACGGCGTTCGTCGGCGGGCCGTTCTTCGTGGCCGTGCTGCGCGCCAGCCGCAGGCGGGTGGACACGTGACCATCGAGATCCGGGACCTGGACGTGGCGCTGGGCGGTCGGCCGGTGCTGAAGGGCGTGTCGCTGGACGTCCCGGCGGGTTCGTGGACGGCGATCATCGGGCCGAACGGGGCGGGGAAGTCGACGCTGCTGCGCGCCGTCCTGGGACTGGTGCCGTCCAGGGGCGGCATCGCGCTGGCCGGTTCGGACCTCGCGGCGCTGAAGCCGAGGCAGCGGGCCCGGCTGATCGCCTACGCGCCGCAGAGCCCGAACTTCCCGGTCGGGATGACCGTCTTCGACTACACGCTGCTCGGACGTTCCCCGTACATCCCGCATCTCGGACGGGAGAGCGCCCGCGACCGGGCCATCACGGCGGAGGTCCTCGACCGGCTGGATCTCACGGGGTTCGCGTCCCGTCCGCTGGACCAGCTTTCGGGCGGGGAGCGGCAGCGGGCGGTGCTGGCGCGGGCGCTGGCGCAGCAGACGTCGGTCCTGCTGCTGGACGAGCCGACGACCGCCCTGGACATCGGCCACCAGCAGCAGGTGATGGAGCTGGTCGACCAGCTCCGGCTCTCCGACGAGCTGACCGTGGTGACGACGATCCACGACCTGACGCTGGCGGGGCAGTACGCCGACGACCTGGTCCTCCTGTCGGACGGACGGGTCGCCGCGGCGGGATCGCCCTCGCGGGTCCTCACCCGCGCCGCCGTCGAGGAGCATTTCGACGCGCGCGTCCACATCGGTTCCGGGCCCGGAGGCCGTCCGATCCTGTCGCTGGAGCGCCCGTCGACGCGCTCACTGAACCCCTCGCCGAAGCACGTACAGGAGCCTGCGCCGAAGCACGTACAGGAGCGTCCGGCGAAGCACCCGTTGGAGCGGCCGTGAAAGTCGAGCTGGTGTGGCGCGAGGAGGACGGGAAGCGGCTCGCGGCGACGGTGTGGCGGGCGGGCGACGGGCATCGGATGATCTCGTCCGCGCTGCTGGGCGGCGGGACCGGCCCGGCCCGCTGGGTGCTGAACGCGCAGGTCGCGGGCGGCTATTCGCGCACGGACCCGGTCGTCCACCTGGAGGAGCTCGCCAGATCGCACGGCCTGGACGGCCCGGGCGTCGGCATGCTCACCGCAGCGTCGGTGTCCCGCACCATGTTGCGGGACGACGAGGGCGTGAACGTCTCCGCGACGGTCGGTCTGCGCGTCCCGACCTGGGCCGCCGCGCCCGCCGGGACGTCCGACCCCGAACTCGCCCCGATCCACTTGGACGGACCCCCGGCTCCCCCGCCCCGCCCCTCAGAGACGCCTCCGCACCCCTCGGGTGCTCCAGCATGGCCCTCGGGTCCGCCGATGCCGGCGCCCGGGACGGTCAACATCGTCGTCGCCGTTCCGGTGCCGTTGAGCGACGCGGCGCTGGTCAACGCGGTCGTGACCGCCACCGAGGCCAAGACGCAGGCGCTGCTCGAAGCGGGATATCCGTGCACCGGCACCGCGTCCGACGCCATCTGCGTCGCCGCCACGACCGCCGGCGGGCCGCGGGAGCCGTTCGCAGGGCCGCGGTCGGCGTGGGGTTCGAGGATCGCGCGCGCCGTGCACGCCGCCGTCCACGCCGGTGCGCTCGACTACGCCGCCTTCCTGGAGGCCCGCGAATAGGTACCGGCCGCCGTACCACCCCGGTGCGATACGGCGGCCGGTTTCAGGGCCAGTGCAGTGTGGGGAAGGGCCTCACCTCCTCCTTGTTCGTCGTCCCGCCGGCATGGGATCAGCCGGCGTAAGGAAGGCGATGTCCGTTGCGGGTCCGCGGGGCGTGGGCGGGGGCGAGCGGGTCGGGGCCGTCGAGGGACGATCCGTTCAGCGGCGGGAGCGGGTGCAGACCGGTCGGCGGCTCCCGGTCGGCGACGTGGTGGGGGGCGCCGTCGCGGCGTCCGTCGGCGACGGCGGTGAACGCGTCGACCCGGCGGCGGGCGCGGTCGGCCTCGGCGCGGGCCGCGTCGCGTTCGGCGGTGAGGGCCTTCACCGCGGCCCGCAATTCCTCGGCCGTGCGGGACAGCTGCCAGTTGTGCCGCTCGGACTCGCGTGCCCGCGCCTGGAACTGGTCGCAGTCGGCGACGGCCTGGCCGCGTTTGGCCTCGGCGTCGCGGACAGCGGAGCGCAGGTCCTCGGCGGAGCGTTTCGCGGCGTCCGCCTCGACGCGCTGGCCCTCGGCGAGGGTCTCCGCCTCCGACAGCCGCCCGTGCAGGGCGACGAGCTCCGAGCGGGCGTTCTCCAGTGAGGCGAGCAGTTCGCCCTCGCGAGCGGCGACGCGGTCGCGTTCGCGTTCCGCGGCGAGCCGGGCGGCGGCCGCGGCCTCGGCCTCGTCCTTCGCGTCCTGGCCCTCCCGCCTGGCGGCGTCGACTTCGGCGGCGAGGCGCTCGGCTTCGGCGCGGACGGACGCGGCGTCCCGCTCGGCGGTGTCCGCGCGGGAGCGGGCGGAGGCCGCCTCCCGCCAGGCGGCCGCCGCCTGCTGCTCGGACGCGTCGCGTTCCCGCTGCGCGATCGCGATGTGCCCGGCGGCGTCGGCGCGGGCGTCGGCGACCCGCCGTTCGACGCCGGCGACGCTGAGCTCGGAGATGAGCGCGCCCGCGAGCCGGTCCGCGGCGCCCTCCAGCCGGTCGACCATCTCCCACGTCCAGGCGACCTGGCCGGTCAGCCCCGGGGACTCCAGGCCGCGTTCGCGGCTTTCGCGCGCGGACCGCTCGCACGTCCCGTCGTCGTCCTGGCAGTAGCGGACGGTGCGGGCGCCGCGCACCGGCTGCGGCACGGGCCGTCCGCAGCCGGCGCACGGCCAGACCGCGACCGGGTCACCGAGGCGTGCGAACCCGGCGCGGTCGTCATCGACGCCCGGCGCCCCGGCGCCGGCGCCGGAAGCGAAGCCCGCCTGGGGCGTGGTGCTTGCGTGGGGTGTGTGCTCGGGTCGCGGCGCGAGGGCGATGTGGGACGCGGTGCTCGCCTGTCGTATGGCCTCGTCCCGCGGTGTGGGATCCGCGTGCGGGGCGGGGCCTGCGCTGGAGGCTGAGGCGGCGTCAGGGCCGGACGCCGCCGCGCCGGTGTCAGGGGCGGAGGCCGCGCCAGGGGCGAAGGTGGTGGAGGTGGCCGGGTCGATGACGGGAAGGTCGGTCTTCGTCGGGGCGGCTCGGGTCGGGGAGACGTTCTCAAGCGGGGCGACCTTCAGGTCCTTCATGTGCCGTTGTACGCAGCGACGCCCGGAGGCGTTCGACGTTCGCGGCAACTACTTCAGGAGCGTTCCGCACAGCACCCGCGGGCGCGGTCAGTCGCCGTATTCGCGCAGGTAGTCGTCCCGGACCTGGCGACGGCTGAGTTTGCCGGCGGGGGTGCGCGGCAGCGCGTCGCGGAACTCCACCCGGCGCGGACGCTTCGGTTTCGCCAGCCGCGGCTCGCAGTGCGCGAGGAGGGCGGCGGCGAGGGCCGCGCCGGCGGGGGCGTCCTCGGCGGGCTCCACCAGCGCGACGACGATCTGCCCCAGGTCGTCGTCGGGGACGCCGATGACGGCCGCGTCGCCGACCGCCGGATGCTGGAGCAGGACGCTCTCGATCTCGGCCGGGTAGATGTTCACGCCGCCGGAGATGATGAGGTCGGTGCGGCGGTCGCTCATGTACAGCCAGCCGTCCGCGTCGACGTGGCCGAGGTCGCCGGGGGTGTGGAAGCCGTCGTGCATGGTGGACGCGGTCTTGGCGGGATCACCGTGGTACTCGAACCCCGGATGGCCGCTCGCGTGGATCAGTCCCGTCTCCCCGGTGGGCAGCTCGCGGCCCTCCGCGTCCAGGATCTTGATCTGCACGCCGTCGACCGGGCGGCCGACCGTCCCGGGCCGGGCGAGCCACTCGTCCGGGCCGGCGAGGACGACCGGGCCGGTCTCCGTCGAGCCGTAGTACTCGTAGAGGACGGGCCCCCACCAGTCCAGCATCCGCCGCTTGGTCTCCACGGGGACGGGCGCGGCGCTGTGGAACACCTGCCGCAGCGACGACACGTCGTAGCGAGCCCTGACGTCGTCCGGCAGCGCGAGCATGCGGTGGAACATCGTCGGCACCATGAACGTGTTGGTGACGCCGTGCCGCTGGATCAGCTCCAGGGTGTGCTCCGGCTGGAACCGCGACGCGACCACGACGGCGTGACCGAGGTGCAGCGACAGCAGCGCGTGGACGCAGGGCGCCGAATGGTAGAGCGGGCCGACGGCGAGATGGACGCCGTCGCCGGGCTCCAGGCCGAGCTGCCGCATCAGCGTGCGGCGCAGGACGTCGACGACCGTCTCCGGCGGGACGTCCAGCAGCGGCCGCCGGACGCCCTTCGGACGTCCCGTCGTCCCGGACGTGTACAGCATGATCGAGCCCATCCGCCGCTTGCCCGGCGGCTCGGCGCTGCCCGACGCGCACAGCCCGGCCAGCGAGCGGTAGCCGTCCGCGGGGCCGGTGCTCACGCGTCCGTCGGCGGGGATGCCCGCCTCGTCCGCGCCGCCCGACACCGCGTCGGCGAACGCGCTCTCGGTCACGACGGCCCTCGCGCCGGAGTCGGCGAGGATGTAGCCGAGCTCGGGCCTGGTCAAGTGGCGGCTCACGGGGACGAGATAAAGCCCGGACTGCAACGCGGCGAGCATGACGGTCAGGAATTCGGGCCGGTTCCCGAGCACGGTCGCCAGCGTGTCGCCGGGGCGCAGCCCGAGACCGTCCAGCGCGTTCGACAGGCGGTTCGCCTCGGCGTGCAATCCGCCGTAGGAGACCGGCACGCCGGGAGCCAGCACGGCGGGGCGATCCGGGTCCCTCTGTGCGATCTCGTAGAAGCCGACTCCGTCGACACCCATGCGGCACTCCTTAGTGTGGGTCAGATGGCGAGATGACCTTCACGTCCATCTGACCTATCCCGTGGTGACCAAGTCAAGATTGTGGACGGTCCACAAAGCGCGGCCGATTGAATCGGCCGGTCCGGGTCAGCGGTTTCGCTGACCGTGCACGCCCCGGCAAATATCATGTGTGGTCAGAATCAGGGGAACGGACGACTGCGGGGCAGACGCGCCCATGAGGCCTGCATGACAGAAACCGGCAACGGCGGCAAAGGAGCCGACCCGCTGCCGCCCGCCCTGATCCTGGGCGTCTGCTCCGGCGTCATCGTCACCGTCGTGATGAATCACGTCCACAAGGTCGCCTGGCTCAGCGCGCTCGTCACGGGCGCCGTCGCGGTCGCCGTCATCGCCCTGCTCCTCTGGCTCGCCGCCCGCCGGCAGGTCAAGGACGCCCTCAGACCGCTCGTCGCCAAGCTGTCGATGAGGGTGGTGACGGCCGTCGCGTGGGTCGCCGCCGGGGCCGCGGTGATGGCGCTGGTCCTGCTCCTGGCCGCCGGCGTCCAGGGGCTGCGGGAGCGCACCGGGTCGTGCGGGCAGCCGCTGGAGCTGCGGGTGCTGACGACGCCGGAGGCGCTCACCCCGCTGCGCGCCGCCGCGGCCGAGTTCGCCAACGACAGCGAGGACGACGGCTGCCGGCAGTACGGCGTCACCGTCGTCCCCGAGGCGGGGCCGCTCCCGCTGTACGACGGGTTCAGGCTGCTGTGGCGGCGCAGCGCGCCCGCGGACGAGCGGCACGCCGACGGCGAGCAGCTGTTCGGCCCGCAGCCCGACATCTGGATCCCGTCGTCGACGGCGGAGTACGACTTCATCCCGAAGGGTCCGGGCCAGGTCGCATCGCCCGTTCAGGCGGGCGGCGCCCGATCGGCCCCGAAAGCCTCCAATCCGAACGACCCGAACGGCGAAAACGGCGAAAACGGCTCTGGCGCGAATGGCGAAAACGGCTCCGGTGGGAATGGCGGCGGCGATCCCAACTTCCGGCTGCGCGGTTCGCTTGGGACGTCGCCGCTCGTGCTGGCGCTGTTCCCCGACGCGCACAGATCCGTCACCGACCCGTTGGCGGCGCCGCTCGCGCGGAGAACGGCCGACCTGCTGAACCGCATCGCCGACCAGGACCGGCCACTGCGCGCCGTCGCCCGTCCCGTCCCCGAGACGTCGTCGGCCGCGCTGGCCGCGACGCCCGCGCTGTACGACGCGCTGCGCGGCGGCGACACGGAGGACGAGCGGTTCGCCGCGCCCGCCGACTTCGTCGCGCCGGACGCGGTGTCGCTGCTGTGCCGGTTCCGGGAGCAGGCCGGCGCGCAGCAGTCCGTGCCCCCGCGCGACATCGCCGTCGCCGTCCCCGAGCAGGTGCTGCACGACTACGACATGGGGCGCCCGCTCGGCGACCGGTGCGGCGCCGTCGACCCCGACGCCGCCCCGTACGCGAATTGGCGCCTGCATCCGTACTACGCGGCGGACCTGCCGACGCTCGACTATCCGTTCGTCCAGGTGCGGTGGCGCGGCCAGGACACCGAGGAGCGGGACGCGGCGGTCACCGCGTTCCGCCGCTGGCTGGACCGCCGTCCGCTCACCCGGCAGGGCTTCCGGGACGGGCGGGGCAGCGTGCCGCCGGCGCTCGAAGGCGACACGCGGCATTTCTACCTGTCGCGGCTCCAGCGGATCGTCGGCGACCGCGTCATGCCGAGCGAGGTCCAGCCGGTCCCCGCGCAGGGCGTGCAGAAGACGCTCGACCGCATCGGCGCGGCCCGTCCGCGGGTCTCGGCGTCGCTGATGCTGGACGTGTCCGGTTCGATGGGCGCCGCGGCCCAGGCGCACGAGGGCGCCCGCCTCGCCCGCGGGGCCGCGTTCCTGCGGAGCCTGGTGTCACAGCTCCAGAGCAACGACCGCGCCGGCCTTCAGGTGTCGTCGCAGACGGCGCCGCCGAACAGCGCCCGGACGTTCGGGAACGTCCCGCAGGACACCGCGTCCCCCGAGCACAAGAACGCGATCACGAGCCGGTTGCAGGCGGTCGCGTCCGGCGGCGGCGACCAGCCGCTCAGCGACGCGATCGCGGCCGCCGATCTCGGGACGGGCCGTCCGAACCTCATCCTCGTCACCGACGGGCAGATCCCCGGCACGAATCCGGGGCTCGCCGCGCGGGCGGAGTGGCTGTCGGGCGAGTTCCGCGAGGGGCATCCCGACCTGCGGCTCACCGTCGTGCTGACGGGTCCCGCGACGTGCCGGTCCACGCCCGTCAGGCAGATCGTCGCGGCGCTCCGCCGGGCGGACGGGAAGGGCTGCGTTGAGCTCACCGGCGCGTCCGAGGTGGAGCAGGCCGCCGCGCTCCTGTCCAGGCTGAGATCGACCGGGGAGAGGCGATGAGGTTCCTGCCGGGCGACCGGACGGCCTGGATCAGCGCCGTGTCAGGCGCCGCGCTGATGCTGGCCGCGGGTCTGGCCGTGCTCCTCTGGCCGGACGATTCGTATCCCGAGATGAAGGCCGACTGCCACCGCGAGGAGCTGTTCGTCGCCGGCGGCACGGACGTCAGCCTGAAGAACCAGCGCCGCGCGCTGATCCGGCAGTGGAACGAGGGACGCCACCCGGACGGCCGGGCGCACCCGCACGCCACGCTCGTCGAGGTGTCCGAGTCCACCGATCTGCAGCACAGCCAGCTCAAGGCGGTGCAGGAGTCGGGGAGCTGCGCCTACGACGTCCTGATCATGGACAACACGTGGACGGCGCAATTCGCCGACGCCGGCTACCTGCGCCCGCTCGACGGCATCGGCGACCTCGGCGACTTCTTCCCCGCCGCGCTGCGGACGGGCGAACGCGACGGGAAGCAGTACGCCGTCCCGTTCAACGTCGACGTCGGGCTCCTCTACTTCCATGAGGGCGAGGCCCCGCCGTCCGCGTGGCCCGGGCTCCTGAGCTCCGGCATCGCGCTGCAGCTCGCCGACTACGACGGGCTGACCGTGAACGCGCTGGAGGCGGTGTGGAACGACGGCGGCGCCGGTCTGCTCACCGGCGACGGACGTCCGGGCATGGCGGAGCTGCGCACCGGGGTGTATCCGGCGCTCGCCCGTCTCGCGCCGCGGGTGCGGGGGTCGCTGGCGCCGTCCCGCCGGTTCGAGGAGCTGGAGAGCATCGAGGCGTTCGCGTCCGGGACCCGGCTGATGCGGAACTGGCCGTACGCGTTCTCGGCGCTCGCGACCGAGCCGCGGATGCGGGACGGCGACCGCCTGCGTTTCGGCGTGACGGCGCTGCCCGGCCGGACGGTCCTCGGCGGGCAGAACCTCGCCGTGTCGGAGCGGTCCCCCAATCCCGACGCCGCCGCCGATCTGGTGGAGTTCCTCAGCGGGACGGCCGGCCAGCGGCTGCTGTTCTCGTGCGGCGGGTTCGCGCCCGGGCGGTACTCCGCGCTCGGCCTGACCCCCGAGCGCCACTCCCCCGCCGACGTGAAGGTGCAGGCGTGCTCGTCGCTCACGGGCGAGCCGCCGGGGCCTGGCGAGAAGGAACTGCCCGACCAGGCGCAGCTTGCCCAGCTCGGACGCGCCGTCGTCACCGCTCTGGGGCGTGCCGAGCCGCGTCCGGTGACCCCGCACTACAGCACGTTCAGCAGCACGTTCCGCGGCTGCGTCCAGCGGGTCTTCGACCAGACCGGGACGGACGCGGAGGTGTTCGCGCGGGCCGTGACGCGCTCCCTCGACGGCAAGGCCGCATCCTGCTGACCGACCACCCCTGATGCGCGGTCAGCGGGCGTTTTCGAGGGCTGAGCGGGCCATGCCGTGCAGGAGGCCGGCCATCGCGGCGCGGTCGAGCCCGGCGGCGCTGCGCGGGGTGGAGTTGAGGAGGCCGAAGGCGGCGTGGACGGCGGCGCGCGTCCGGTCGTCCGGCAGGCCGGGGTTCAGGCGGCGCAGGACGGCGACCCATTCCTCCACGTAGGCGCGCTGCAACCGGCGGACGCGGTGCCGCCGCGGCTCGGGCACGTTGTCCAGCTCCCGCTCGTGGACGGTGATCAGCGCGGGGTTGTCGAGGGCGAACGCGATGTGCCAGCGGAGCAGCGCGTCCAGGGCCCGTCCGGGGTCGGGGTCGGCGGCGCGGCGGACGCCCTCGGCGAGCAGCCGCTCGCTGATGTCGAGGAGCATCTCGGCGAGCACGGCCTCCTTGCCGCTGAAATGCCGGTAGAGGGCGGGCCCGGTGAGGCCGACGGCCCGGCCGAGGTCGCCGATGGACGCCCCGTGGTAGCCGCGCCGCGCGAACAGCTCGGCCGCGGCGGCGAGGATCTCGGCCCGGCGCGGGTTCGGCGGCGGGCCGGCCAGTTCCGCGGCCGGGTGGGACGTCATGCCCGCCAGTCTAGACTAGAGTTGTTAACGGCCGTTAACATCGGCATTGTTAACGCTCGTTAACCGGGGAGGACGGTATGGGCGGACCCGCGATCGGCTCCCGCGCGGACGTCTCGGCCGAGGCGTTCAAGGCGAACGCCGCGCACAACGAGGCCCTCGTCGCGGAGCTGCGCGACCGCGTCGACCGGGCCGGTCGCGGCGGCCCCGAGCGGGCCCGCGAACGCCATGTCGCGCGCGGCAAGCTGCTCCCCCGCGACCGGGTCGACACGCTCCTCGACCCCGGCTCGGCGTTCCTGGAGCTGTCCCCGCTGGCCGCGAACGGCCTGTACGACGACGAGGCGCCAGGCGCGGGCATCATCACGGGCGTCGGGCGGGTCTCCGGCCGCGAGTGCGTGATCGTCGCGAACGACGCGACCGTCAAGGGCGGCACCTACTACCCGGTCACGGTGAAGAAGCACCTGCGGGCGCAGGAGGTGGCGCTGCACAACCGCCTCCCCTGCGTCTACCTGGTCGACTCCGGCGGCGCGTTCCTCCCCCGGCAGGACGACGTGTTCCCCGACCGCGAGCACTTCGGCCGCATCTTCTACAACCAGGCCACGCTGTCCGGGCTCGGGATTCCGCAGATCGCGGCGGTGCTGGGGTCGTGCACGGCGGGCGGCGCGTACGTCCCGGCGATGAGCGACGAGGCCGTCATCGTCCGCGGCCAGGGGACGATCTTCCTGGGCGGGCCGCCGCTGGTGAAGGCCGCCACCGGGGAGGTCGTGACGGCGGAGGAGCTGGGCGGCGGCGAGCTGCACTCCCGGACGTCCGGCGTCACCGACCATCTCGCCGACGACGACGCGCACGCGCTGCGGATCGTCCGCGACATCGTGTCCACGCTCGGGCCCCGCGAGCCGCGCCCGTGGGACGTCGCGGCCCCCGAGGAGCCGGACGCCGACCCGGCTGAACTGTACGGCGTCGTCCCGCCCGACCCGCGCACCCCCTACGACGTGCGGGAGGTCATCGCCCGGATCGTGGACGGCAGCCGCTTCCAGGAGTTCAAGAAGGAGTACGGCGCCACGCTCGTGACCGGCTTCGCCCGCATCCACGGGCATCCGGTCGGGATCGTCGCGAACAACGGCATCCTGTTCAGCGAGTCGGCGCAGAAGGGCGCGCATTTCATCGAACTGTGCGACCGGCGCAGCGTCCCGCTCGTGTTCCTGCAGAACATCACCGGATTCATGGTCGGCCGCGAATACGAGGCGGGCGGCATCGCCAAGCACGGCGCGAAAATGGTCACGGCCGTCGCGTGCGCGCGCGTCCCGAAGTTCACCGTCGTCATCGGCGGGTCGTTCGGCGCGGGCAACTACGCGATGTGCGGCCGGGCGTATTCGCCGCGTTTCCTGTGGATGTGGCCGAACGCCCGCATCTCCGTCATGGGCGGCGAGCAGGCGGCGAGCGTGCTGGCGACCGTCCGGCGCGACCAGCTGGAGGGGCGCGGCGAGGAATGGACCGTCGAGGCCGAGGAGGCGTTCAAGTCGCCGATCCGCGAGCAATATGAGGCACAGGGCAACCCGTACTACTCGACGGCGCGGCTCTGGGACGACGGCGTGATCGACCCGGCCGACACCCGGCGCGTGCTGGGGCTCGGGCTGTCGGTCGCCGCGAACGCACCGCTGGAGCCGGTCGGCTACGGCGTCTTCCGGATGTGAGGGTGTTGATGTTCGACAGCGTCCTGGTCGCCAACCGGGGTGAGATCGCCGTCCGCGTGTTCCGCACGCTGCGGCGGCTGGGCGTGCGGGCGGTGGCCGTCCACACCGACGGGGACGCGCGGGCCCGGCATGTGCGGGAGGCGGACGAGGCGCTCCGCGTCCCGTCGTACCTCGACATCGACGCCGTGATCGCGGCGGCGCGGGCGTCCGGGGCGGGGGCCGTCCACCCGGGGTACGGGTTCCTGGCGGAGAACACGGCGTTCGCGCGGGCGTGCGGCGAGGCGGGGCTGGTGTTCGTCGGCCCGCCCGCCGAGGCGATCGAGGCGATGGGCGACAAGATCCGCGCGAAGCGGACGGTCGCCGCGGCGGGCGTCCCCGTCGTCCCGGGCCGGAACGAGTCCGGCCTCTCCGACGCCGAGCTGGCGGCCGCCGCCCTGGAGATCGGGCTTCCGGTGCTGGTCAAGCCGTCCGCCGGGGGCGGCGGGAAGGGCATGCGGCTCGTCCGGGACGCGGCCGGCCTCCCGGACGCGATCGCGTCCGCCCGCCGCGAGGCGCTCGGCTCGTTCGGCGACGACACGCTGCTGGCCGAGCGGTTCGTCGAGAACCCGCGGCACATCGAGATCCAGGTCTTCGCCGACGCCCACGGCAATGCCGTCCACCTGGGCGAACGCGAGTGCAGCCTGCAACGCCGCCACCAGAAGATCATCGAGGAGGCCCCGTCGCCGCTGCTGGACGCCGCCGCCCGCGAGCGGATGGGCGAGGCCGCGGTGGCCGCCGCGCAGGCCGTCGGCTACGTGGGCGCCGGGACGGTCGAGTACATCGTCTCCGCCGACCGCCCCGGCGAGTTCTTCTTCATGGAGATGAACACGCGCTTGCAGGTCGAGCACCCGGTCACCGAATTCGTCACCGGCCTTGACCTGGTCGAACTCCAGCTCCGCGTCGCCGCCGGGGAGCCGTTGCCGGTCACCCAGGACGACGTGACGCTCGACGGCCACGCGATCGAGGCCCGCATCTACGCCGAGGATCCCGCGCGCGGATTCCTGCCGACCGGCGGGCGCGTCCTCGCCCTGTCGGAGCCGGAGCACGCCCGCGTCGACTCCGGGCTGGACGTCGGGACGGAGGTCGGCGGGGCCTACGATCCGATGCTCGCCAAGGTGATCGTCCACGGCTCCGGCCGCGCGGAGGCGCTGCACCGTCTCGACCGGGCGCTCGCCTCGTACTCGCTGCTGGGCGTCCCGACGAACGTCGCGTTCCTGCGGCGCCTGCTCGCGCATCCGTCCGTCGTGTCGGGCGATCTCGACACGGGCCTGGTCGAGCGGTCCCTGGACGAGCTGACCGCGGACGCGTCCGTCCCGGACGACGTGCTCGCCGCGGCCGCTTTGGAGCGGATGCTGGCCCTGGAGTCCGTAGGCGACGACCCGTGGGACGTCCCGGACGGCTGGCGTCCCGGCGCGCACGCCTGGACGCCGTGGATCATCACCCCGCCCGGCGGCGACCCGGTGGAGGTCCGCGTCCAGGGACGGGCCGCGTCCGCCCGCGTCGCCATCGGCGGCGATCCGCCGGTCGCGGCGTCGCTGACCAGGCCGTTCGTCCTGACCTACGCTGGAAGGACGACCTCGTTCGAGGCCGCGCTGGACGGCCGCACGCTGTGGCTCGGCCGCGACGGCCGCACGTGGGCGCTGAGCGAGCACGTCCGCGCCGAAGGCGGCGCCGACGCGGCCGACGCGGGCGACGGGGTGCTGCGCAGCCCGATGCCGGGGACGGTCCTCGCCGTGAAGGCGGCCGAGGGCGACCGGGTCGCCGAGGGGCAGCCGCTCGTGGTCGTCGAGGCGATGAAGATGGAGCACACCGTCACCGCACCGCTCGCCGGGGTCGTGGCGAAGCTGCCGGTCCGCGCGGGCGCGCAGGTCGCGCTCGACGCGGTCTTGGCTGTGATCGAGGAGGCATGACGATGCGGGTTCCGCTCTCCGGGCTTCCGCACGAGGTCACGATCTACGAGGTCGGGCCGCGGGACGGGCTGCAGAACGAGAAGGCGATCGTCCCGGTGGACGTCAAGTCCGAGCTCGTGACGCGGCTGGCGGACGCGGGCCTGCGCACGATCGAGACGACCAGCTTCGTCCATCCGAAATGGGTGCCGCAGCTCGCCGACGCCGAAGAGCTCCTGGACGTCCTCCCCCGCTCCCCCGAGCTGCGCTATCCGGTCCTGGTCCCGAACGAGCGGGGCCTCGACCGGGCGCTCGCCAACGGCATCACCGAGATCGCGATCTTCGGGTCCGCCACGGAGACGTTCTCCCGGCGCAACCTGAACCGCACCGTGGACGAGTCGCTCGCGATGTTCGCCCCGGTCGTCGGGCGCGCCCGCGCGGAGGGGCTGTGGGTGCGGGCGTACGTGTCGATGGTGTGCGGCGACCCGTGGGAGGGCGACGTGCCGATCGAGCAGGTCGTGTCCGTCGCGTCCCGGATGATGGAGCTCGGCTGCTCGCAGCTGAGCCTCGGCGACACCATCGGCGTCGGGACGCCGGGCCAGGTCACCGCGCTGATCGAGGCGCTCGGCGCGGCGGGCATCGGCGCCGACCGGCTCGCCGTCCACTTCCACGACACCTACGGGCAGGCGCTCGCCAACACGCTCGCCGCGCTCCAGGCCGGGGTCACGGTCGTGGACGCGTCCGCCGGAGGTCTCGGCGGCTGCCCGTTCGCGGGGAGCGCCACCGGCAACCTGCCCACCGAGGACCTCGTCTGGATGCTGAACGGCCTCGGCGTCGCGACGGGCGTCGACCTCGACAAGCTCGTCGCGACCAGCCGCTGGCTGGCGAGCCAGCTGGGGCGTCCGAGCCCGTCCCGCGTAGTCCAGGCCCTCTCACCCGCAACGGAGACATGATGATCGACTTCACGCTCACCGAGGAGCAGGAAGAGCTGCGGAGCACGGTCGGGCGGTTCGCCCGCGAGACGGTCGCGCCGGTGATCGGGGACCTGTACGAGCGCGGCGAGTTCCCGTACGAGATCGTCGCCGCGATGGGGAAGATGGGCCTGTTCGGGCTGCCGTTCCCGGAGGAGCACGGCGGGATGGGCGGCGACTACTTCACCCTCTGCCTGGCCCTGGAGGAGCTGGCCCGCGTCGACTCGTCCGTCGCGATCACGCTGGAGGCGGGGGTGTCGCTGGGCGCGATGCCGATCTACCGGTTCGGGTCGGCGGAGCAGAAGGAGCGGTGGCTGCCGCGGCTCACGTCCGGCGAGCGACTGGCCGGTTTCGGCCTCACCGAGCCGGGCGGCGGCTCGGACGTCCCCGGCGGCATGCGCACCACCGCCCGGCTGGACGGCGACTCGTGGGTGATCAACGGGTCGAAGGCGTTCATCACCAACTCCGGCACGGACATCACCGAGTTCGTGACCGTCACGGCGTTGACCGGCGACGGCGAGATCTCGGCGATCATCGTGCCGAACGGCACGCCGGGGTTCACGGTGGGGCGGAAGTACTCGAAGGTCGGCTGGTCGGCGTCCGACACCCGCGAGCTGTCGTTCGACGACGTGCGCGTCCCCGCCGCGAACCTGGTGGGCGAGCGCGGCCGCGGGTACGCGCAGTTCCTCCGCATCCTGGACGAGGGCCGCATCGCGATCGCCGCGCTGTCGGTTGGCCTGGCCCAGGGCTGCGTGGACGAGTGCCTCCGCTACGTGCGGGAACGCGAGGCGTTCGGCAAGGAGATCGGGCGCTACCAGGCCGTCCAGTTCAAGATCGCCGACATGGAGCTGCGCGCCCACACCTCGCGGCTGGCGTACTACGCCGCCGCGGCGAAGATGCTGGCCGGGGAGAAGTTCAAGAAGGAGGCCGCGATCGCGAAGCTGGTCGCGTCCAACGCCGCGATGGACAACGCCCGCGACGCCACGCAGATCTTCGGCGGCTACGGCTTCATGAACGAGTACGCGGTCGGCCGGTTCTACCGGGACGCCAAGATCCTGGAGATCGGCGAGGGGACGTCCGAGGTCCAGCGCATGCTGATCGCCCGCGCCCTCGGCCTCCCGACGTCCTGATCACCTTGACCGACTTGGAGTAATATGTCCGCCCCTGGGGTTGCCTTTACCGCAACTTGCCGTCAACCCCCATAAACGTGATCCGAGGGGTGACCAGGCTCATTAGTATGTGGGGCGTGCCACCGCACCGACCGATGGGGGCTTCCGTGCCGGACACAGCAGACAGAGAACCGCCCTCGGCCGATCTGCGGACGGACGTCGCCCACTCGGCCCGGGTGTACGACTACCTGCTCGGCGGCAAGGACAATTACGCCGCCGACCGGGAGGCCGCCGAGGAAGTCGTCAAGATAGCGCCGTACATGCGCACGTCGATGCGCGCGAGCCGCAACTTCATGGTCCGGGTCGCGCGGTACCTGGCGGCCGACCGCGGCGTCCGCCAGTACCTGGACATCGGCACCGGCCTGCCGACCTCGCCCAACCTGCACGAGGTCGTCCAGGACGTCGATCCCGCCTCCCGGGTGGTGTACGTCGACAACGACCCGATCGTGCTCGTGCACGCCCGCGCCCTGCTCACCAGCACCCCCGAGGGACGTTCCCGCTACATCCAGGCCGACCTGAGCGACCCGGACGCCGTGCTGACCGCGCCGGAGGTCCACGAGACGCTCGACCTGAGCCGTCCCGTCGCGCTGTGCCTCCTCACCGTGATCCACTTCGTGCACGACGACGACGAGGCGCAGCGGATCGTCCGGCGGCTCATGGAGCCGCTCCCGTCCGGCAGCTACCTCGCCCTCTCCACGATCAACATCGAGAGCGCGGCCGGGCCGGTCCGCGCCGCCGTGAAGAAGCACAACGAGCACGGGATCCGCTCCAAGGGCCGCACGACGGCGCAGATCACGAGCTTCTTCAACGGGCTGGAACTGGTCGAGCCGGGCGTGACGCCCGTCCACCACTGGCGCCCGGACGACGAGGCCCGCACGATCGACGACTCGCAGGTCTCCATCTACGGCGGGGTGGCCCGCAAGCCCTGACGCCGATCCCGCCGATCCCGCCATTCCGGGCGTTACCGGCGTTACCGGCGCGCCGTGAAGGCCGTCAGCTCCGTCAGCTCGCGCCGCGTCACGTCCGCGAACCGGCGGCGCAGTCCGTCCTCGACGCGGCGGAGCTGATCGTCCGGAAGCCGGAAGCGGCGCGCGACCCTCGGCGGGCGGCGGCCGCCGTGCCAGGCGATCAGCACCCGGCCGCCGGGACGCGTGACGCGGCGCAGCTCGTCCAGCCCGCTCTCCAGGCACGGCCAGAGCGCCACGCTGTTGACCGAGACGACGCAGTCGAACTCGGCGTCGCCGAACCCGGTGTCCGCGGCCGATCCGAGCCGGAGCTCGGCCCGCGGCGCGTGCTTGACGGCCATGGCCCGCATCTCCGGGGACGGGTCGACGCCGCAGACGCGTCCGGCGGGCGTCCGGGTGAGGCGGCGGACCAGGCCGCCCGGCCCGTACCCGATCTCCAGCACCCGCTCCCCCGGCCGGACGCCGAGCAGCGCGGCGACCTCGTCCTGCCTGTTCATGCGCAGCATGAGGCGTCCGGCGAGCCGTCCGCGCAGCCCGTCCGGCACGATGAACGCCGAGCGGGTGGCCTGCCCCGAGGTCCACGGCCTGGTCTCCACCTCGGTGGACGTTCCCCGAGGTGGCGCGGGGAATCCGCCCACCCCGGCCGCGGCTTGGCGGCGGCCTGGTCGCAACCTGGCGCGGTAGTGTCGGCGGATGCTGCTGCGCGCCTACGGAATGGCTCGTTCCCTGGTCATGTACTACGGCGTCCCGGGCAAGCACCGGCGGGCGTCGCGCCTCTACGGCGAGTTCCTCAAGCCCGGTGATCTCGCGTTCGACGTCGGCGCCCACGTGGGCGGACGGGTGCGCGTGTGGCGCGGGCTCGGGGCGCGGGTCGTCGCGGTCGAGCCGCAGCCCGACTGCCTGCGCGCCCTGCGCCTCTTCTACGGCCGCGACGGCGGCGTGACGATCGTGCCGGAGGCCGTCGGGGCGCGGCCGGGCCAGGCCGAGCTGGCGCTGTCGACGGCGACGCCGACGGTCTCCTCGATGTCGCGCGACTGGATCGAGTCGGTGGCGACGGACAGCAGTTTCGCCCGCGTCCGCTGGGACCGCAGCGTCAAGGTGGACGTGACGACCCTGGACGGCCTCATCGCGGCCCACGGCGTCCCGGCCTTCTGCAAGATCGACGTCGAGGGCTTCGAGGCGGACGTCCTCGCGGGCCTCAGCCGTGTCGTGCCCGCGCTCTCGTTCGAGTACGTCCCGTCCGCGCACGAGGCCGGGCTGGAGGCGCTGCGCCTGGTGGAGCGGCTCGGCGCGGCGGCCGGCGGCTACGTCTACAACTACTCGCCCGTCGAGACGATGCGGTTCGCCGCCGGGCGCTGGCTGGACGCGGCCACGCTGGAGCGGCAGCTGGAGCGCATCCGCCCGCGCGGCCGGTCCGGCGACGTCTACGCGCGCCTGCGACATTGAGCTTGACGGCTAATGCTCTTAGCTTTATGGTTATAGCTAAGAGCATTAGCCGCCCGCGCAAGGAGCCAGGCCATGAGCAGCATCACCGCCCCCGCCGCCACCAAGCCCGCCTCTGCCCCCGCCTCTGCCGCTGCCAAGTCCGGCCTCGGCCGTACCGTCCGCCGCGCCGCATGGCTGGCCAACGCCCTGTTCTGGACAGCGTTCGCCGTCCTCGAAGGTGTCAACCACGGCTGGCTCGCCGCCCTCCTCGCCGTCGTCTTCTTCGTCGCCCCCGACCTGACCTTCCTGGCCGGGGCGCGCGACGCCCACAAGGTCGAGAAGGGCCAGCTCCCGCCGCGCGCCGTCCCGTACTACAACGCCGCGCACCGGGCGCTGGTCCCCGTCGCCCTCATCGCGATCTACACGTTCACGCCCTTCACCTGGGCGCCGATCTTCGCCGGGATGTGCGGCTGGCTGGCCCACATCTCCTTCGACCGCGCGCTCGGCTACGGCCTGCGCACCAAGGACGGCTTCCAGCGCGGCTGACCGGCCCCGCCCTTCCGGGCGCGGCCCCGGCTGAGGCCCGATGATCGTCGCTTCGGCGCGGTCATCGGGCCTCCTTCATGACCGCTTCGCGCACGGCCGGGGCGATCTCCCCGGCCCAACGTCCGAGGGACGTGTCGTCAGGCGCCCCGTCACCGGCCGGGAAGAACGTGAAGCCCGACGCGCCGTGCTCCAGGACCGCCCCGGTCAGCTCCTCGACCCACTGGGCGGCGGAACCGCCGATCCAGCGGCCCGACCGGTCGCGCGTGGCGGCCAGCGGACGGCCGGTGACGCGGCCCGGGAGGTTGAAGACAGTGCGGATCTCCCCCGGATCGCGGCCCGCCGACGCCGCCGCCTCATCGATGACCGGCCGCGACTCGCGGTATCGATCGCTCAGCCAGTCGGCCGCGTGGCCGGGGATCCAGCCGTCCGCGACCCGTCCGGTGACGGCCAGGGACTTCGGCCCGACCGAGCCCGTCCACACGGGCGGCGCGGCGACGGGGGCCGGGTCGATCTCGTCCACCCGGTAGTGGCGGCCCCGGTGGGTGACCGGAGGGCCGCCGCCGGACAGCTTCCTGACCAGGACGATCGCCTCCTCGAACGCGTCCACGGCGGCGCCGGGCGAGAGCGGCGGCACGCCCAGGTCGGCGATCCGGTCCCAGCGTCCGCCCGCGCCCATGCCGAGCACGATCCGGCCGCCGGACAGCGCCGACAGCGACGTCACCGTCCGCGCCAGCATCGGCGCCGGACGGGTCGGCAGGTTGGTGACGTTCGCGAGGCCCGCGATGTGCTCCGTCCGCCCGAGGACGAAGCCGATGGCGGCGTAGGCGTCCAGGCGTCCGCCGAGGTAGGGGTGGTCCGACAGGGAGAAGAAGTCGAGACCGTCCCGGTCGGCCTGCCGGGCCAGGCGGAGCAGCCCGGGCGCGTCGCCGACGCCGCTGTGGGGGGCGAAGCCGAACACGACATCCTTCACCGGCATTTGTCCTGCCTCCTTTCCGGGCCTTCTCAGGCGGTGCCGAACAGTTCGGCGAACCGTCCGGTGAACAGGTCGGCGCCCTTGTACTCGGCGACCGCCTCGGCCGGGAGGACGGACGGCCCGTCCTCCGTGGCCATCTGGCCGACGCCGCCGCGCGTCCCGAGCGGGAGCAGGATCATCAGGTCGGACGACGGCCGGTAGACCGCCGGGGCCCGCTCCCCGCGCAGCTGGGCGAGGATGTTCTCCGCCACGACCTCGGCGTGGCTCATGGCGTGCCCAGCCCGCTTCGCCTCCGCCACGTCGGTGATGTCGCCGACCGCGTAGACGTGGTCGTGCCCGCAGACGTTGAGGGTCTCGGTGACGGGCACCTCGCCCTGCGCCGTGCGGGCCGTGAGCCGCCCGTCGGCGAGGTACTCGCTGTTGACGTGCACGCCGTACGCGCGGAACCAGATGTCCGCGGTGATCTCCGCGCCGCCGTCGGTGGCGACGGTGAACGTCTCGGCCCGGCCGGACCTCGGCGCGGGCGGCGCGGTCAGCCCCGCGCCGAGCAGCAGCCGGACGTCCAGCGCGTCGAGCTGGCGGTGCAGCTCCTCGCGCAGCTCGGGATGGAAGCCGGGGAGCAGGTGCTCGACCGGGTCGACGACGGTCACCCACTTGCGCGGCCAGACCTCCTTGATCTCACCGGCCAGTTCCAGCCCGACCGGCCCCGCCCCGGCGATCAGTACCCGGTCGGCGGCGGCCAGCTCCTTGTGCGTCTCGCGCAGGTCGTCCAGCGCGGCGCCGGTGGTGTCGGCGTCGGGCTTGGCCGGGTAGACGTAGCTGGACCCGGACGCCAGCACCAGGTAGTCGGCCTCGACGCGCCGTCCCGATTCGAGCGTGACGCCGCCCGGGTCGGCCGAGACGGCACGGTCGCGGATCACCGTGCCCCTGGTCATCAGCGCGTCGTAGGGGAAGAACATGTTGCCGGCCCAGTCCGGCTGGGTCAGCGCCCGCAGGGATCCGGCCGCGTTGACGAACGCGTCCCTGGGCTCGATGAGGAGAACGTCGGCCTCGGCGTCCAATGCCTTGGCGACCGCCGATCCCCCGTAACCTCCGCCGATGACCGCGACAGTTCGGTTCATGATCGCACGCTCCGCTGATAGGAGAAGAGTTCGTGTCACGAACCATATTAGTTCGTGCTACGAACTTCAACCCCCTGTCATACGGACTCAGTGCTTGGAGAAGGGCCCCTCCCCCGGCTCCATGAAGACCACCGGGACCTCGTTGTCCAGGACGACGCGGCCGAGCGCGTCGGCGAGCGCGTCCCGTTCGGCCTCGTCGAGACCGTCCGCGAGCCGCTCGACCCGGCGGCACGTCTCGGGATAGAACGCGTCGATGAGCTTGCGGCCCTCCGGGGTCAGCGCGACCCGCACCGCCCGCATGTCCGTCGGGTCGGACTCCCGCTGGACGAGGCCGTTGCGCTCCGTCCGGTCGACCAGGCCGGTCAGGCTCGACTTGGCCAGGCCGAGCATCGCGCCGAGCTCGCCCATCCCGCGCGGCCGCATCATCAGCACGCACAGCAGCACGCCCTGCTGCGACGTGATGCCGTGCTCCCGTGCCGACTCGGCGTACACGGCGTTCACCAGGAACGCGCTCTGCACCAGCGCGCCCACGACCCCGATCCGCTCACCATCCTGCGTACCCACGTGACCAGCATACCCACAGTTCGCATGACGAACTGATTCCTCCGGCGGCGGGGTTGTGGTGGCGGGAGATTTGACGCAGGATCGGCAGCCCCGGCCACCGCCAGCTAGAGGGGAGTCACTCGTGCCCGCCAATGTTCCTTTCACCCGCCGTGGCCTGCTCGGAAGCGCCGCCGTCGCCGCCGGCGGCGCCCTGCTCGGCCCGCAGCCCCCCGCCTCCGCGCACGCCACCTCCACGCACGCCACCTCAGCGCGCGCAGCCGCGGCGCGGGCCGTGCCGCGCCGGTACACGCGTGCCGAGTGGCGCGCGCGTGCGCCCAAGATGGCCGCGGACGTCCTGGACCGGGCTCCCGACCACATCGTCGTCCACCACACCGCCTCGGCGAACTCGGCCGACCGCTCGCTGGAGCACGCCTTCGAGCTGTCCCGCGCGATCCAGAAGTTCCACATGGACACCAACGGCTGGGAGGACGCCGGCCAGCAGCTCACCATCAGCCGCGGCGGCCACCTCATGGAGGGACGCAACCGCAGCCTCGCCGCCATCGGCGCCGGGAACCTCGTCGTCGGCGCGCAGACGCTCGGCCACAACGATCACACGATCGGCATCGAGAACGAGGGCACCTACATGACCGCGGAGCCCACCGGCGAACTCTGGGACGCGCTCGTCGCGACGTGCGCGTGGCTGTGCGACGTCCACGGCCTCGACCCGCACGCGGCCATCGTCGGGCACCGGGACTACAACAGCACCGCCTGTCCCGGCGACGTGCTGTACGCGCGGTTGCCGCGGCTCCGCAACGAGGTCGCCGGAAGCCTCGGCCTGCGGCGCGTCCCGCTGGGCCCGCCGCCCAAGCCCAGCGGGCTCCCCGGCCCACGCCACACCTTCGACCACGGCCCGGCCGCCTAACAGCGACCGCCCGGCGCAGCGGGCGGGGTTGCCCGCCCTGCGGCAGGGCCGCCCGGCCTGCGGCGGAGCCACCCGGCCTGCGGCAGGGCCGCCCGGCCTGCGGTGGGGCCGCCCGGCCTGCGGTGGGGCCGTCCGGCCTGCGGTAGGGCGTCTGGCCTGCGGTGGGGCCGTCTCCGGAGAGGGAGGCGGTTCCGGCGTCAGCGGCCGATGTAGTCGGCGAGGTGCTCGCCGGTGAGGGTGGAGCAGGCGGCGACGAGATCGGCGGGGGCGCCCTCGAAGACGATCTTGCCGCCGTCGTGGCCCGCGCCGGGGCCGAGGTCGATGATCCAGTCGGCGTGCGCCATGACGGCCTGGTGGTGCTCGATGACGATCACCGACTTGCCGGAGTCGACGAGCCGGTCGAGCATGCCGAGCAGCTGCTCGACGTCGGCGAGGTGCAGGCCGGTGGTCGGCTCGTCCAGGATGTAGACGCCGCCCTTCTCGCCCATGTGGGTGGCCAGCTTGAGCCGCTGCCGCTCGCCGCCGGACAGGGTGGTCAGCGGCTGGCCGAGCTTGAGGTAGCCGAGGCCGACGCCGTCCATCTGGGCGAGGATCTTGTGGGCGGCGGGGGTGCGCGCGTCACCGGCGCCGAAGAACTCCTCGGCCTCCGCCACCGACATCGCGAGCACCTCGCTGATGTCGCGGCCGCCGAGGTGGTAGTCCAGCACCGACGCCTCGAACCGCTTGCCCTCGCAGTCCTCGCAGGTGGTGGTGACGCCGTCCATGAAACCGAGCTCGGTGTAGATGACGCCCGCGCCGTTGCAGGCGGGGCAGGCTCCCTCGGAGTTCGCGCTGAACAGCGACGCCTGAACGCCGTTGGCCTTCGCGAACGCCTTGCGGATCGGGTCGAGCAGCCCCGTGTACGTCGCCGGGTTGCTGCGCCGCGAGCCGCGGATCGGAGCCTGGTCGACGGTGACGACGCCGTCCCGCCCGGTGACCGAGCCGTTGATCAGCGAGCTCTTGCCGGAGCCCGCCACGCCGGTGACGACGCAGAGCACGCCGAGGGGGACGTCGACGTCCACGTCCTGCAGGTTGTGGGCGTTCGCGCCGCGGATCTCCAGCGTCCCGGACGGCTTGCGCACCGTGTCCTTCAGCGTGGCGCGGTCGTCGAAGTGGCGGCCGGTGAGCGTGTCGCTGCCGCGCAGGGCGTCGACGGTCCCCTCGAAGCAGACGGTGCCGCCCGCCGTCCCCGCGCCGGGGCCGAGGTCGACGACGTGGTCGGCGATCGCGATCGTCTCCGGCTTGTGCTCCACGACGAGGACCGTGTTGCCCTTGTCGCGCAGCCGCTGCAGCAGCTCGTTCATCCGCTGGATGTCGTGCGGGTGCAGGCCGATGGTCGGCTCGTCGAACACGTACGTGACGTCGGTGAGCGCGGAGCCGAGGTGCCGGATCAGCTTGGTGCGCTGCGCCTCCCCGCCCGACAGCGTGCCGGACGGCCGGTCGAGCGACAGGTAGCCCAGCCCGATCTCCACGAACGAGTCGAGCGTGGCCTGCAACGTCGTGAGCAGCGGCCCCACGGACGGCTCGTCCAGGCCGCGCACCCAGCCGGACAGGTCGCTGATCTGCATCGCGCACGCGTCCGCGATGTTGATCCCCTTGATCTTCGAGGACCTGGCGGCCTCGGCGAGGCGGGTGCCGCCGCAGTCGGGGCAGGCGGTGAAGACGGCCGCACGCTCAACGAACGCCCGGATGTGGGGCTGCATCGCGTCCTTGTCCTTGGACAGGAACGACTTCTGGACGCGCGGCACCAGCCCCTCGTACGTGATGTTCGTGTTGTCGATCTTCACCTTGACGGGCTCGCGGAAGAGCAGGTCGTGGCGCTCCTGGTCGGTGTAGTCGCGGACCGGCTTGTCCGGGTCGAAGAAGCCCGTCATGACGAACATCTTCACCGACCAGCCGCCCGCCTTGTAGCCGGGGACGGTGATCGCGCCCTCGTTGAGCGACTTGGAGTCGTCGACCAGCTGGCGCACGTCGATGTCGGAGACCATGCCCCGCCCCTCGCACCGCGGGCACATCCCGCCGGCACGGCTGAACGTGACCTTCTCGGCCTTGGCGGCGCCGCCGCGCTCGACGGTGATCGCGCCGGCCGCCTTGACCGAGGGGACGTTGAACGAGAACGCGTTCGGCGGCCCGATGTGCGGCTGCCCGAGCCTGCTGAACAGCAGCCGCAGCATCGCGTTGGCGTCGGTCACGGTGCCGACGGTGGAGCGGGGGTTGGCGCCCAGCCGCTCCTGGTCGACGATGATCGCCGTCGTCAGCCCCTCCAGCAGGTCGGCCTCGGGCCGCGCCATCGTCGGCATGAAGCCCTGCACGAACGCGCTGTACGTCTCGTTGATCATCCGCTGCGACTCGGCGGCGATCGTGTCGAACACCAGCGAGCTCTTGCCCGAGCCCGACACGCCGGTGAACACCGTCAGCCGGCGCTTCGGGATCTCGACGCTGACGTCCTTGAGGTTGTTCACGTGCGCGCCGTGCACGCGGATCAGATCGTGGCCGTCGGCGGCGTGCGCCTCGGACGGCCGCCCGTCCGTCCCCCTGGTGATGCTCATCATGTCTCCATCCGTGCCGCGTACGCTCGTGCCGGAGGCCGCCACCGGCGCCGGGGGCGGCCTCGTTCAAAGTGCCGTCTGCGCAGGTCAGGCTATGTGCAGTCAGGCTCTGCGCAGGTCGGGGTCTGCGCAGGTCAGGCTATGTGCGGTCGGGCTTTGCGCAGGTCGGGCTTCGCGCAGGCAGCCCTGGGCGGGTCGGACCGGTCGCCGGGACGGCTCAGGTCCGCTGCTGGATGCGGAGCAGGTTACCCGCGGGATCGCGGAACGCGCAGTCGCGGATGCCGTACGGCTGGTCCGTCGGCTCCTGGACGACCTCCGCGCCCCCGGCCGCCAGCTTCGCGAACGTCTCGTCGACGTCGGCGGTGGCGAGGTTGATGCCCGCGTAGGTGCCCTTCGCCATCATCTCGGTGATCATGCGGCTCTCGTCGTCGGTGATGCCGCAGCCCTCGACGACCGGCGGCTCCAGGACGATGGACGTGCCGGGCTGGCCGGCCGGGCCGACCGTGATCCAGCGCATCCCGCCGTAGCCGACGTCGTTGCGGACCTCGAAGCCGAGGACGTCGCGGTAGAAGGCCAGCGACACGTCCGGGTCGTCGTGCGGAAGGAAGGTCTGGTAAATGCTGATGTCCATGGCTGTCACGCTAGTTGCGGCTCGGAGACCGGTGCTTCTCGATTCCTGATCGGTCTGGTGACCTTCTTCGCCACGCACGGCGCCATCCCCGCCGTGGCCCGCGCCTGCTCCCGCCGGTACACGCTCGGCGGGACGCCGACCAGCTCGGCGAACCGCGTGCTGAACGTGCCCAGCGACGAGCATCCGACCTCGAAGCAGACCTCGGTGACGTTGAGGTCGCCGCGGCGCAGCAGCGCCATCGCGCGCTCGATCCGCCGCGTCATCAGGTAGCCGTACGGTGACTCGCCGTAGGCCTGCTTGAACTGACGGCTGAGGTGCCCGGCCGACATGTTCACGCCGCGGGCGAGCGCCTCGACGTCCAGCGGCTGCCGGTAGTCCCGGTCGATCCGGTCGCGGACGCGGCGCAGCAACGCGAGGTCACTCAGGCGCTGCGCCTCGGCTGATCTGCTGCTCACCTGCGGAATCGTCCCACGTCCTGTCCGAATTGTCTAAGCCGCCGGCGCTCCCCGTGAGCCCCGTCTCAGGGCCGAGGGGACAGGCCCACGTCACCGCCTGCGGGTCGTCGCGGGCACCGGTGGAGTCGCGGTGCCGGTGAAGTGGAAGCCGGTCGCCCGGATGCGGCCGGCGCGGATCGCCGCGGCCTCGTCGGCCTCGGTCGCGGTCAGGCCGTCGTGGAGGTACGGCAGCCACGCGAGGTGCCGCTGCTCGAACCGCGACCGTAGTTCCCGCAGGAGCGTGCTCGACGGGTGCATCCGCTCACCGGCCGCCCACTCCGCGACGTATTCGGTGAGCGGGCGGCTCCGGCCGGCGGCCGCGTCCTGCCGCCAGCGGTCGCAGTGCGCGGCCAGGAACGCCTCCGGCGGGTACGGCGGTGGGGGGAGGTGGGCGTTGTACCAGCGCGCGCTGGCTTCGTCGATGAGGTCCCAGCCGAACTCGGCGACGAGCACCGTGCCTCCGTCGCGCAGCAGCCCGGCCGTCTTGTCGAGGACGTGCCCGAGGTCACCGACGTGATGCAGCGACAGCGACGCGACGGCGACGTCGAAGGCGCCCCCGGTGAGCTCGGCGTCCTCGAACGCGCATCGCCTGAACTCCAATCCGGCCACGGGCGCGGCGTCCTGTGGGGCTTCCGGGTCCACCGCGATGACGTCGTGACCGGCACGGGCCATCGCACGGGCCAGGTCGCCGTCCCCGCAGCCGATCTCGACGACTCGGGCGGGCCGGTCGGGCAGGCGGCCGAGGACGAACTCGTACCTGGCCGGGAGTTCCTTGCTTCGCACATCGCCTCCGGGTGCGTTCGCGGTGGACACGCCCCATCCTCGGCGCGGTCGCCCATCGGCACCACTGAGACTTCGTTGGGTCTGGCATACGCTCGGGACATGCTTGACGTTCAGCGGCTGCGCGTGCTCGCCGAGGTCGCCGAGCACGGCTCGTTCTCGGGGGCCGCGCAGGCGCTGTACTGCACGCAGCCGGCGGTCTCCCGGCAGATCGCGGCGCTGGAACGGGAGCTGGGCGTGCCGCTGGTGCGCCGTCTGCCCAGGGGCGTCCGGCTCACGCAGGCGGGCGAACTGCTCCACGCGCACGCGCGCGTCATCCTGGCGTCGGTGGCCGCCGCCGAGCGCGAGGTGCGCGGGCTGGCCCGGCTGGACGGCGGACGGCTGCGGATGGCCGCTTTCGCCACCGCCAACACCTCCCTGGTCCCTTCGGTGATCGCCGTGTTCCGCGAGCGTCATCCCGGCGTCGAGCTCGCGCTGATGCTCGGCCGCCGGGCGGACGAGACGCTCGCCGCCGTGCGCGCGGGCGAGCTCGACCTCGCCCTGATGGCCGAGTGGGGCCCCGGCCTCCCCGGGGACGCGGACGGGCTCGACGTGTCGCCGCTGCTCGACGACCGGCTCTGCGTCGCCCTGGGACGCGGCCACCGGCTGGCCCCGAGGCGACGGGTCCGGCTGGCCGACCTGGCGGACGAGACCTGGATCGACGGCGCCCACCCCGACTGCTGCGGCCCGCTCGACCGCTTCCACGAGGCCGCAGGGTTCCGGCCCAGGATCGGCCTCCAGTGCGACGACTGGCACGGCAAGCAGGCGCTGGTCGCCTCGGGCGCGGGCATCATGCTCTTTCCCGAACTCGCGCGGCCGCGGGCGCGCGACGACATCGTGCTCCGGCCGACCGTCCCGGCGCTGCCCGCCCGGCGCGTCCTGGCGGTCACCGGCGAGGCGCGTCATCGTCCGCCCGCGGCGCACCGCATGCTCGACCTGCTCCGCCGAGCAACCGAGCCCCACCGGGCCCCACCGGCGGACTTCAGCGGTCGTTCACGCGGGTAGCTCGGCGCGCCGGCGGTAGGTGAGCGGGCTGACGCCGTAGTGGCGCTTGAAGGCGGTGCTGAACGTGAACGGGCTGGTGTAGCCGACGTCCGCCGCCACGCGGGAGACCGGCAGATCCTCGGCGCGCAGCCGGTCGGCGGCGAGCGCCAGCCGCCAGGACGTGAGGTAGGCCATCGGCGGCTCACCGACCACGGCCGCGAACCGCCGCGAGAAACCGGCGCGGGACATCCCGACCCGCCGCGCCAGGGACGCGACCGTCCAGGGCTGCGCGGTCTGGTCGTGCATCAGGTCGAGCGCGGCGCCGACGACCGGGTCGGCGCCCGCGCGGAGCCAGCCGGGCGGGTCGGCGGACGGCGACTCGGCCCACTGCCTGATGGCGGCGACCGTGAGGCAGTCGAGCAGCCGGTCGAGCAGGCTGGCCTGGCCGATCCCCACCCCGCGGAGCTCACCGGCGAGCAGCTCGACGAGCCCCGGATGGTGATCGTCCGCCCGTACCAGCAGCGCGGGTGGCAGCGCCTTGATCAGCCGCGAGCCGACCTCGCTCACGCTCGGATAGGTGCCGACGAGCATGGTGTCGCGTCCCGTCGCGGCGTTCCCCCAGGTGCGCACGCCGCGGAACGTGGGAAGGTCCAGGCTCGCGCCCGCCGGGGTCTCGCACCGTCCGCCCGGGTGGATCACGGCCTGCGGCGGACGGTCGACGTCGTCGGCGAACAGGTAGGGATCGGGCCTGGCGATCAGCAGCAGGTCGCCGGGACCCAGCCGCACCGGGTCGCCGTCGTCGGGCGCGTAGCAGGCGGACCCGCCCGTCATCGCCACCACCGCCAGCGGCGCCTCGTCCTGCACCCGGACGGCCCAGGGCGGCGTCATCGTCACGCGGAGCAGGAAGGCGCCCTGCGCGCGGGGCGCGTCCAGCAGTGCGGTCAGCGCGTCCACCCGGTCCACGCTAGACGAATTCACATGGATCTGCGTCACCGAGCCATGGATGATCTCGTCCCCGCCCGGTTGCCTGGACGTATGAGCACTCCAACGTTCAACGCGCCGGTCCGCCGCCCGAAGGCCGCCGACCGGCGGCGCGCCGGAGGCGGCGCGCTGACGACCGCGAGCCTGATCATCGCCACCCTCACGACCGGGCTGACGGCGGGCGTCTTCACCGACTGGTCCAACACGATCATGCCCGGGCTGCGCGATCTCGACGACCGCACCTTCGTCACGGCCTTCCGGGCGCTCAACGAGGCGATCGACAATCCGCTGTTCGTCGGCGTCGAGTTCACCGGCGCCCTGCTGTTCATCGGCCTGTCCGTCGCCCTGCACCTGCGTCCCGGACGGCGGCGGGTGCTGCTGTGGGTCGGGGCTGCGCTGGCGTTCTACCTGGTGGCGAACGTGGTCACGTTCGGCGTCCACTTCCCGCTCAACGACAAGATCATGGAGGGCGGCGAGCTCCGCACCGACGCCGACTTCGCGGCCGCCCGCGCCCGGCTCGACGAGGCGAAATGGACAGCCTGGAACACCGTCCGCGCCCTGTCGACGACGCTCGCGTTCGGCTGCCTCACCTGGGCCCTCGCGATCCACCGCCACCCCGCACCCACCGAACGGACGGAGCACTGACCGCGTATTAGACGTGTCGACGCGAGGCTCCCTAGCATTCGGCGGATGACAGAGCGACGCGCGATCCTCAGCGGTTCGACCTTCGAGGAGCAGATCGGATACGCCCGTGCCGTGGTCGACGGTGACTGGGTGCACGTGTCCGGGACGACCGGGTTCGACTACGCCACCATGACGATCTCCGACGACGTGGTCGCGCAGGCCGAGCAGTGCCTGCGCAACGTCGAGGCCGCGCTCACCGAGGCGGGGTGCACCTTCGCCGACGTGGTCCGGGTGCGCTACCTGCTGCCCGAGCGCGAGGACTTCGAGCCCTGCTGGCCGGTCCTGCGAAGCCGCTTCGGCGACGTCCGCCCGGCCGCCACGATGCTCGTCTGCGGCCTCGCCGACCCCCGCATGAAGATCGAGATTGAGGTCTACGCCCGCCGGCGCGACCCGGAGGCCAAAAAATAGGTTAATATTATTTTCATGACCCGACACGTCGACGCCGGCGCCCGCCGGACCCAGGTGGCCGAGGCGTTGATGTCCACCGTGGCCGAGCGCGGTCTGGCCCGCACCACCCTGGCCGACGTCGCGGCGGCGGCCGGGGTGTCCGTGGGCCTCGTCCAGCGCTACTTCCGCACCAAGGACGACCTGCTCAGGTTCGGCGTCGAGTGGATCTACGGCCGGGCCCGTGAGCGGGTCCGGCAGGTGGACGTCACTCCCCCGGTGCGCGGCATCGTCGTCCGGATCATGGAGACCTTCCTCCCGCTGGACGAGGAGCGGTCCCGGGAGCTGCGGGTCTGGCTGAGCTTCCTCCAGGCGTCGCTAACCGATCCGGACATGGCCGCCACCCACAAGGCCGCCACCCGCGAGCTGGTCGACGGGATCGCCGAGGCTCTCCGCGCCGCGCGGCGCAGGGACGAACTCCCGGCGGGAACGGATGTCGCGGCGGAGGCGGCGGCACTCGTCGCGTTCGTGGACGGCCTCAGCCTGCACCACGCCGCGACCCACGAGGGATACGGCCCGCACGAGCTGCGGACGGCGCTCACGCGCTACGTCGACCGGCTCTTCGGGGACGAGAAGGCCGGATGAGCACGACGCTCGCGGGCGCGCTGCTGGGGCTGAGCCTTCTCGACAGCACCAGCTTCGGCACCCTGCTCATCCCGATCTGGCTGCTGCTGACGCCGGGCCGCCTCCACCCGACCCGGATCGCCGTCTACCTCGCCACCGTCGCGGCGTTCTACTTCGCCACCGGAATCCTGCTGACCCTGGGCGCCGACGCCGCGCTCCAGGCCGCGCGCGACGCGTTCTCCGGCGTTTCACCCGTCCTCCTGCGATGGTGCCAGCTGGTGGCGGGAGTGCTGGTCATCGTCCTGAGCTACTGGCTGGAGGCGCGGGCTCGCGGGCAGGGCGACTCCCCCGGCAGGGTGCAGCGCTGGCGGGCGCGTGCGATGGCGGGGAGCGGCGGCCCGTCCGGGCTGATGAGCCTGGCCCTCGTGGCGGCCGGGCTGGAGGTCGCCACGATGCTGCCCTACCTGGGCGCGGTCGGGCTCATCGCCAACGCGGGCATGAGCTGGCAGCTCACCGGCGCGGCGCTCGCCGGATACTGCGTGGTGATGACCGTCCCGGCGCTCGTCCTGGCCACGGCCCGGCTCACCGCCCACGCCAAGGTCGACCCCCTGCTGCGGCGAATCAACGACTGGCTGACCAGGAACAGCGCGAAGGCGCTGGGCTGGACCGTGGGCGGCGTCGGCATCGGCCTGACCCTGAACGCGATCGTCGCCCTCGCCACCGACCCTTAGACCAGGGGCGGAACGCTCTGGCGGCGTCCATTTCACCCGGGTGTGAACGGGGCCGCTCACGGCGCGGAACTCGGGGACGGCAGCCCTCTCGAAAGCGGCTTTGTAGCATCAGCGGTACCGAACATCTGGAGATCTGGAAGGTGGCGCCATGCCGGGGCTGGGGCGACGTCATAATCGGCGGCTGCGCAGGCTGGAGGCGGCATTCGCCAAGCCCTCGCTCACCGGAAGAGAAATGGAGAAGGCCGCGCGCGATTACGTCGGTGCTCTCCTTGAGGAGCTGGAAAAGGATCCGCCGGCCGCGAGCCACACGTTCGGCGAGTACGACGAACGTTTCCCCGCCGACACCTACGCGTCGGTGTTCCGCCCTTCGGACCGTGAACTGCTCGCGAGGTTCGCGTCGGGCCAGGACATGAAGGTGCTGACCGTGGTGTTCGAGGTGGCGACGCGGCTGAGGCTTCCCGCTGTCCAGCGGACCGCCCGGGACCGGCTGGCCGAGCTGCTCGCCGAGCTGGGCGACGCCAACCGCATGGTCACCGGCCTCAACCGCTGGCAGGAGCTGGGGATCCTCGAACGCGACGTCCTCGCGGGCGCGCTGCGGGCGCACATGAGGAAGTCGCCCCTGGGCCGGGACGAGCAGCTGTGGAGCGCGTTCTTCGCCCAGCTGCCGGAGTCGTCGGTGCCGGATCTGTTCGCCGTGCACGCCTTCCTCGGTCATGGCGCGCGGGCCGTCCGGCTGGCTGAGTCGCCCGCCGAACGGCAGGAGGCGCTGCGCTGCTGTCTGCGGTCGTCGCGGATCGAGGACGTCCGGGCCGGCATCGAGCTGGCGCGCGGCGAGGGCGACGCGAACCTCGCCGCTCTGCAGGCGCACGCCGCCGAGCACCTGTTCGAGGCCGCCGAGTACGCCGAGGCGCTGCCGCTCTTCCGGGCCGCGGGACGGCGGGAGCGGGAGAGCGAGTGCCTGGAGCGGCTCGGCCGTCTCGGCGAGGCGCTGGACGCGTGCCCGGCGGACCGTCCTGACCGGCTCGAACGGCTGGCCGGCGAGGTCTGGCCGGAGATCGACGCGCTCGTCGAACGGCGGGAGTTCACCGATGCGGTCACGCGGGCGCACGAGGTCATCGAGTGTCTCGACCGGGCCGTGGAACCGCCCGAGGCCCTGACGCGGCGCCGTGCGGAACTGGCCGCCCGCCGCAAGGCGATCGTCACCGCGGGACGGCTGCATTTCCAGGCCGCGGTCGAGGACGCCGCGGCGGACGACCGGAACGAGGCCTGCCTGCGATGGAGCCGGTTCGAGGAGGGCGCGGGCGACCACGCCGCGGCCGCGCGGCAGGCCGAGAACGCCGGTGACCTGTACCGCGCGCACGGGCTGTACCTGAAGGCCGACCGGCTGGGCGAGGCCGAACGGGTGCTGCGCGGCGACACCGGCGGCCGCGAGGCCCGGGCGGCCGCCCGGGAGGCGGGCGGCGACCTCGTCGGCGCGGCGGAGCTGCACGCGGAGGCCGGGGACCCGGAGCGGGCGATCGCGCTCTACCTGCGGGCGGACCGTCCGGCCGAGGCGGCTCGCCTGCTGATCGAATGGCGCGGCGACGACGCGATCGAGGACGTCCGGCTGATCGACTGCCTGCGCCGCAGCGGCGACACCGACCGGCTCGCCGGGCTGTGCCTGCGGGCCGTCGAGGTCCACGGCAAGGGGACGGCCGGGTTCGAGGAGCTCCGGCGGCTGACGGAGGACTCCCTCCTCCCTCCGCGCCTCGAACAGCAGGTCCGCCAGCGCCTGGAGTCGCTCAGCGCGGACGACCGCGCCGCGTTCGAGGAGCGGGCCGCCGAATGGGTGGCCGAGGCCCGGCTCGACGTCGACCAGCGCTACGCCCGCATCTGGGCGCTCGACCTCGGCACGACCACGTCCGTGGCCGCCATCTACGACACGGTCCAGGGCGAGCCGGTGCTGTGCCCCTGGAAGGGACACCCCTACTTCGCGTCGACCCTGAGCCTCGACGAGGACGGCAACGAACGCGTCGGCGTCGGCGGCGAGGAAATGCTCGCGAGCTGGGTGAAAGGACATATCAGTGCTGCCAAGCGCCGGATCGGCGGCGTGACCAAGTACCGCATGCGCGGCCGCGTCTACCGGTCCGAGGAGGTGGCGGCCCGGTTGATCGCCCATGCGCGCGAAATGGTGGAGGACTTTCTCACCGAGCGGGTGCTGGAACGCGTGGCCGAACTGGCGCGCGCCGAACTCGCCGAGGTCAGGACCGAATGGGTGACGGCGTTGCGGGACGGTCACGACGTCCGGATCGAACGGTCCCAGGCGCTGCTGACCATTCCCGCCTTCTTCCGCAACAACCAGAAACAGGCGACCCGGAACGCCTGCGAGATCGCCGGGGTGGAGCTTGCCCGGCTGATCCACGAGCCGACGGCGGCGTGCATCGCGGCGACCCGGCAGCGGCGGCTGACCGGCGAGATCGTCGTCGTCGACCTCGGCGCCGGCACGCTGGACATCAGCGCCCTGAACGTCGAGGACGACGTCTACGACGTGCACCAGGTCAGCGGCGACACCGGGTTCGGCGGCAAGGACTTCGACACGGCGGTCGCCACGGCGCTGGTGGACCGCCTCGTCCGGGACGGCATCGACGTGCCCGCCAAGGGCAGGGACCGGCTCCGCCTGGAGATCGCCGCCGAGAACCTCAAGATCCGCCTGTCCACGCAGCGCGAGGCCGAGTATCCGATGCCCGGATTCAACGGGGACCCGGGCTTCCGCCTGGAGCTGAGCCGGGACGACCTCGCCGGCATCCTCGCCGAGCGGCTCCGCGGGCTCCGCGACACCTGCGAGAGCCTGCGGTCCGCGCTGCGGGAGGAGCCGGACCATCTCGTCCTGGTCGGCGGCCCGATGCTGTCGCCGCTCGTGGCCGGTGTGGTCGAGGACGTCTTCGGCCTGCGGCGCACGGTGCTCGCCGATCCGCGGACCGCCGTGGCGACGGGCGCGGCGCTGCAGGCCGCCGCGCTCAGCGGCGTGCTCAAGGAGCACCTCCTGCACGACGTCACCCCGATCGCCCTGGGAATCAAGACCTCCCCCGAGCCAGGCACGGAGGAGTTCTCCACCCTGATCGCGGCCAACACCAAGATCCCCGTCAGCCGGAACGGCATGTACACCACGACCCTGGACGGCCAGGACGCCGTCCGCATCGAGGTCTTCAACGGCGACCTCCGCCCGGAGTCCAAGATCGGGCAGTTCGTGCTGGACATCCCGCCCGCGCCCGCGGGCACCCCGGAGATCGAGGTGACGTTCGCCATCGACGCCAGCTGCGTCCTGGAGGTCACCGCGATCGACAAGAGGAGCGGCGGCCGCAAGTCGGTCAAGCTCCGCGACACCACGCTGCTCTCCCCCGACGACATCAGCGTGCTGGCGGAGCGGCGGCGGGCCCAGCTCGAACGGGAGGCGAGGCTGCGGGAGGCGGCGGAGCTCCAGGACGAGCTGTCCCGGCTCGTCGAGGAGGCCGGCCGCGCCCAGCCCGAGGCGCTCTTCCGGGAGTTCCGCGCGCGGCTCGGCGACCACCGCGCCACGCGCGCCCGCCTCGACGAGGCGACCGAGCGGGTGCTCGCGGAGATCTACGGCCCGGCCCCGACCGAGCTGGAGACCGAGCTGCTGGGGCTGCGGGCGCCCATGCTCGACCTGGCCGCCGCCGCGCGGTCCTACCTCGGCCGGGAGGAGGCCGACCTCGCCGAGGGCAGGCACCTGCGGACCCTGCTGGACGACCACCTCGCCCGGCTGCGGTCCGGACTGGCCCAGGTGAGGCTGTGGAACACGGTGCTGACCCGGCTCGCCGACTCCGCGACCGACCCGCGCCGCCGGTTCCGGAGCCGGCACGCCACGGGCGACTACGTCCGCGCGCTCGAAGCGCGGGCCGACCTGCCGGACCGGCTCGACGACGCCGAGGACGTCCGGCGCTGGCTGCACTGCCTGGCCGAGACCGGCGCGGCCGAGGAGTACCGGCGCGCCCTCACCGGCAACGCCGACCTGCTGGGCGCCGTCGTTCTTGACGCCACGCGAACCGAGGAGTTCCTGCCGCGCCTGCGATCGGCCCTCGTCCAGATCGGCACCGGCGGCGGCTTCCTGATCTCGGACCGCCTGGTGATCACCGATCGCCGCCGCCTCGGCGGACGCGCCGCCGAGGACGTCCAGGTGCGCACCCAGACCGGCACGCACACCGTCGGGCACATCTTCACGCCCGAATCACCGCACCTCAGCACGGTCGTCCTCCAGCTCACCGCCCCCGTCGAGGAGCCTCCACTGAGGCTGGGGCACGCGAAGCTCGTCCGGATCGGCGACCGGGTGTACGCCGCCGCCCACCAGTCCCTGCTCCCCGGCGTGGTGGACGCGTTCGAGTCCTTCCCGGAACAGAACCTCAACGTGTTCCGCACCGGCCATACCCTCCCGCCCGACGCCGCGGGCGGCCCGCTGCTCAACGACCTCGGCGAGGCGGTCGGCGTCCTGACCGGCCCTCCCAGCCGCCCCGACGTCGCCTTCGCCATCACCATCGACGACCTCGCCCCCCTCCTCACCGGCGCCGGCTTCGACACGACCACCTAGCCCGAGCAAGGCCCCAGGGTCAGGGCGGGCCGCCCTCCTGGCCGCCCATCTCGTCCGGGTCCAGGCGGGTGCTGATGCCGAGCCGTGCCTGGATCCTGGACCTGCCGACCCGGGGACGCGTCGCGCTGGGAGGACAAGGGACGTCCGGCACCTGGCCGTCCCCAGTGGGCGGCGGGACGCGCATCACGGCCGTGTCCACCGACTGGTGGACGTGAGGTTCAACCCATCGAGGCTGCCGCCGGCAGAGGCTCGACGGCCAGCATTCAGGTGACGGACAGCGCTCTCGCGCAGCACCCTCCTGGAAAGGCAGCCAGTCGATGCGTACTCGACATGCTCTCGTCCTCGCCCTCTCCGCCTCGGCCGTCGCCGTCCCTGCGCTCCACGCCCCGGCCGCCGCGTCTCCCAGCCCCGTGCCGCCCGTCCTCACCTGGCAGCCGTGCGCCAAGCCCGGCGGCCCGGCCGGGCAGGAATGCGCCGAGCTGCCCGTGCCGCTCGACTACCGCGACCCGGACGGCCCGCGGCTCACCCTCGCCGTCTCCCGGCTGCGCAGCGAACGGCCGTCCGCGCGGCGCGGGACCCTGATCGTGATCCCGGGCGGGCCGGGCGCCTCCGGGGTGCAGCGGCTCACGCTGAAGGGGAACGCCCTGCGCGCGGCGTTGGATGGCGCGTACGACATCGTCAGCATGGATCCGCGCGGTGTGGGCGGGAGCACGACGGCGAGCTGCGGCCTCGACGAGGACGACCGGCACCTGGTGAACCTCAAGTCCTGGCCGGGCCCGGGCGGGGACATCACGGAGAACGTCGCCCGCGCCCGCCGCACCGCCGCCGCCTGCGACCGCAACGGCGGCGCGGTGCTGCGCAGCTTCACCACCCTCAACGAGGCACGCGACATCGACCGCTTCCGGCAGGCCCTGGGCGAGCAGCGGCTGTCGGCATGGGGGATCTCGTACGGGACCTACGTCGCGGCCGTGTACGCGCAGAAATACCCGCGCCACACCGATCGCTGGGTGCTGGACAGCAGCAACGACCCCGACCCTGAGCGCGTCGCACGGGGTTGGCTGGCGAACTGGGCACAGGCCGCCGACGACCGGTTCCCCGACTTCGCCGCCTGGGCGGCCGACCCGGCCCGCGAGAGCGAGGGGCTGCGCCTCTCGGAGGGAGCCGAGGACGTCCGCCCGCTCTTCCTCGACCTCGCGGCGCGCCTGGACCGCGCGCCGAAGGAGACCACGACCGCGGGCGTACCGCTCACCGGCAACCGGCTGCGGCAGGCGATGCAGAACGCCCTGTCCAGCGACACCGCCTTCCCCTCGCTGGCCCGGCTGGTCAAGCAGGCCCTGGACCCGGAGGCCACGCCCGTCCTCCCCCCGGACGTCGCCGGACCGCTGCCGGATGAGGACGCGGCCGTGGCGATAGCGGTCGTCTGCAACGACGTCCGCTGGCCGCGCAAGCCGGTCTCCGCCTACGAACGCGCCGTGGCCGCCGACCGCGCACGCCACCCGCTCACAGCCGGTATGCCCCAGAGCATCTGGGGCTGCGTCTTCTGGAACGCCCCCGCCGAGCAGCCTGCCCGCATCACGGACGAGGGCCCGTCCAACATCCTCATGATCCAGAACCGGCGCGACCCCGCCACCCCCCACTTCGCGGGCCTGAAGATGCGCCGGGCACTGGGCGACCGGGCGCGCTTCGTCACCGTCGAAAGCGGCGGCCACGGCGCCTACCTCGGCACCGGCAACGCCTGCGGCGACCGCACCGTCACCGACTTCCTCACCACCGGCCACCGCCCCCACCACGACACAACCTGCCCGGCATAACCGCAAGAAAGGGGACGGCCAAAACCCGGCCGTCCCTTCAAGCGCCCGTTCCTAATCCGCTGATCTTGCTGTTCGGGGCGACGGGCTGACCCGAGGCGGGGGTGCGGACGGTGGCGGCCGGGCCCGCTCTGGAAGGTTTTGTCGCTCGCTGGCGCCCGACGGTCCGCGTGCCCGAGCCTTGTGGGTCAGGGGTTTACCCGACACTCCTCCGGCAATATCACTCTCCGCACATTTCAGTTACGAAGAGTGAGGATGTTGGGATGAGGCTCTCTGCCACCACGGTCCTGTCGACACTGGCCGCCGGAACGACGCTCACCGCGGCCTTGACCCTGGCCTCCGGCCTGGTCGCCGCACCTGCCCACGCCACACCCGCCCGATCCTCCGCCCAGGCGGCCCCGACGCAGCCGTGCCTTGTACCGTTCAAGATGCTGGGGCTCTGCTAGTCGGCGTCAGTGCCCGAACGTGACCATCGATCCCTCGTTCCCGCCCGAGCTGCAGCGCGTGAAGGACACGGCCTACGCCGTGGTGGACGCCGTAGCCGCCGAGGCCCGTGAGGACGCCTCGCTCCTGACGAACATCGGAACTATGATTTCGAAAAGTCCCGCTTAAGCGTTCCGGGCACGGCGAGCTTGCGCCATGAGGGTGCCGACGTGGTCCGGGGTCGGCGCGGCCTCCACATGAGACGTGACCTCCACGAAGCCGTGGGCTTGCAGGATGGCCGTCCAGCCGTCCGGCTCATAGGACCAGCGGTAGAGCCACACCCGTGGACCATCGAAGCCACCGCCATAGATGCCTTGGACGCCGTACGAGCCGGGGACCGCTGGCGCGTGGGAGAAGACCAGCTTGCCGCCAGGATCAGAGGAACGAGCTCGGGAGAGTTATGCCCGTCTAAGGGCTCGTCCGCGGCCAGGGTGAGATAGCCAGAAAGAAGGGACGGCCCAGACGGGCCGTCCCCTTCGGGGGTTTGCAGGTCAGGGGGTTAGGTCGAGCGCGCCGCCCTTGATGTCGGTGAGGAGGGACGTCCACGCGGACGGGGCAATGGAGAGCAGCGGGCCGTCCGCGTCCTTGGAGTCACGAAGCGCAACGAGTCGATTGGGCAGCGCGACCACCTCGACACACTCTGAACCTCCGCCTCCACTCCTGGAGCTCTTGCGCCACAACGCCGCAACTTCAACGCACTCGGTGCCACCGCTGCCACTGTGGCTGCTTTTACGCCATGGACGTTGAACATACTGCTGCCTGGTCATAGCTCAGACACTAGCCGTTCGATGAAGGTCCGGGAGTCGGAAGGCGACAACGCAGCGGCTCTCTGGTGGTCGAAGACCATGTTGTAGCTAGCGATTTGATCGCTATCCTCGAGATACAAGCTAGTTCTGAGGTTCTCAACCAAGACCACAGATAGGTCGCTAGTGGTCAACATAGTGAAGGAACCATTGAGGCCAGCATGGCCACCGACAGCGAAGGGCAATACTTGAAGGGTCACGTTCGGCAGCCTTGAGAGCTCAAGCAGATGAATGAGCTGCTCTTTCATGACCTCAGGTCCCCCAAACTGCTGACGAAGAGCTGCTTCACTCAAAATTGCCCAAAGGTGTGGCGGATTCTCCCCATAGAGGATCTGTTGACGACGCATGCGGATCTCAGCAAGTCCGTCAAAATCGCTCGTTTCACCCAAAACAATGTCACACTCAACGACAGCGCGGATGTAGTGCTGCGTCTGTAGGAGTCCTGAAACCAGATGGAGCTGGAAAGACTTGATTGACGCGGCCTCCGACTCCAGGGAGATGTAATCGAGCGTCGCTGGATCGAGCTTGCCTTCGTAGCGCTGCCACCAGCCTCTCTTCTTGGAGTCTCGGGCTAGGTCGTAGAGGGCCTTGCGGCGGTCGGGGTCGGTTAGTTCGTAGCGGTCGAGCATGTGTTCCAGGGCGGGCTGGCGGATGCCGCGTTTGCCGGTCTCCAGCTTGCTGAGGGAGGACGGGGTGCGGCTCAGCAGGCGGGCGGCCTTCTGGAGGGTGAGGTCACGGCTCTCCCGCAGCTCGCGCAGCATCGTGCCGAGCTTGCGGCTTCGCATGGTCGGGCGCTGCGGGTTGTCCATGGGGTAATCATTACCTGACGATGCGTAATCAGTGAAGGTTGTTGGCCTGGTTGGCCAAAGTGACTGAGTCAAAAGTGACTGGGGCACCTGTGCCCGGGGACATCGGGACGAGGCACGCGAACGCATCGCTTGAGGTGATGCGTCCAGCACATTCTTTTCGGACACAGCGATCCGGAAGGAGTGGAGTAGTGACGGTTCCTACCCTGAGGTTCGACGCGCTTCTGTTGCCCGGGATTGACCGGGCGTCCGGGCACGCGCGGCGCTGGCTGCACGATCTGCTGGGCGAGCACCCGGCGCTGGGCGACGCGTCGCTCTGCATGTGCGAGCTGATCGCGAACGCGCTGCGGTACACGGAGTCCGGGCAGGACGGGCAGATTCAGGTGGAGGTGGGCCATTCGGAGAAGGTCGTCCGCGTCACGGTGATCGACGACGGGGGCGCCGAGACCGTGCCGCACCTGGCCAGGGTGGAGGAGATGACGGAGGGCGGCCGGGGCCTGATCGTCGTCGCGTTCCTGGCCGCGTCCTGGGGCGTCGAGCGGCGAGGCGAGGGCCACGCGGTCTGGTTCGAGGTCCATGCCAGGGCGGAGTCAGAAGCCCATTAGACCGATTTGACCGCTTTAGGTCAGTATCGGCGTCTTTTCTATTATTCGTCCCACAGAGGTGGTGCAATCGCTGGCATCCGGGAGACCCGCATCAGGAATGTGCGGCTTCTCGCGCCCTGATGTGGATCTCGCTCACCACCATTCGCTCCCAAGGGGGACGTGTGAGAATCCGAGAATCCGTGCCGATTCGTCGGCTGGCAGCGTTCTGTATAGCCGTAAGCCTTGCCCTGTCCGTCCAATTCGTGACGTCGGCCCTTCCGGCCAGCGGTGCCGCACCCGAGGGCTCGTACCTGCTGGCCGACGAGGACGTCGCGCCCGGCGTCACGTGGCAGCACGGCGGGAACCGGCTGGACGTGTTCGTCCGCGGCGGGAACAACAACCTCTACCAGAAGTACTGGACGGCGAACGGCGGCTGGTCCGGCTGGGTGAACCTCGGCGGCGTCCTCACGTCAGGCCAGGTCACGGCGGCTTGGCGTGCGGGTGACAGCGAACTGCACGTGTTCGTCCGCGGCGGCAACAACCACCTGTACCAGCTGCGGTGGCGGGCCGGTGAAGGCTGGTCCGAGTGGTTCAACCTGGGCGGTGGTCTCACGTCCGGGCCGAGCGCCACCTGGCACGGCGCCAATCGGCTCGACGTGTTCGTGCGCGGCGGGAACAACTATCTTTATCAGAAATACTGGACGTCGAATGGCGGCTGGTCCGACTGGGTGAACCTCGGTGGCGGATTGACTTCTGGGCCGGGCGCGGCCTGGCGAGCCAACGTCGATGAATTGCACGTGTTCGGCCGGGGCGGGAACAACAATCTGGACCAGCTCCGGTGGCGGTCGAACGGGGGCTGGTCTCAGTGGTTCGACTTGGGCGGCGGACTGACGTCCGGTCCCAGTGCCACTTGGAACGGCGCCAATCGGCTCGACGTTTTCCTTCGCGGCGGGAACAACAACCTCTACCAGAAGTATTGGCGCGAGGGCGGGACCTGGACCGACTGGGTCAACCTCGGCGGCGGGCTGACCTCCGGCCCGGGAGCGGCCTGGCGGCCCAATGGCGACGAGGTGCACGTTTTCGCCAGGGGTGGAAACAACAACCTGTACCAGCTCCGGTGGCGGTCGAGCGACGGCTGGTCCCAGTGGTTCAACCTCGGCGGCGTTATCGAGTAGGCGTCACCGATTCGATGAGCGTGCGGCCGCCTGTCGGGCTGGCGGGCGGCCGCCGTCTTCTACATGTCGGTGCGGGCGGACCACAATTCCGGGAAGACCGCGATTAAGCGGGTTGTGGGTCGCGGAGTGGGAAATGGCACGCGGCCGTGTGGCCCGGGTCGAAGTCGCGCAGCACCGGCTCCTTCTCGGCGCACAACGCCTGCGCGCGCGGGCAGCGGGTGCGGAAGCGGCAGCCGGACGGCGGGTCGAACGGGCTCGGCAGCTCGGCGCCCATCCCGTCCTGGCCGCCGGGCGGCTCGGCGGCCGGGTCCGGCTCGGGGACGGCGGCGATCAGCCCGGCCGTGTACGGGTGCGCGGCGCGCAGGTAGATGTCGTCCGGAGTGCCGACCTCGACCAGCTTCCCCAGGTACATCACCCCGACCGTGTCGGCGAGGTACCGGACGACGGTCAGGTCGTGGGAGATCACCACGTAGGTGAGGCGGTGCCTGGCCTGGAGCCGCTTCATCAGGTTGAGCACCTGGGAGCGGATCGAGACGTCGAGGGCGCTGACCGGCTCGTCCGCGACGATCACGCGCGGGTTGAGCGCGAGGGCCCTGGCCAGGGCGATGCGCTGGCGCTGGCCGCCGGAGAACTCGTGCGGGTAGCGCTCCAGGACGCCGTGCGGGAGGCCGACCTCGTCCAGGAGGTCGCGGATCGCGGCGAGCTGCTCCTTGGCCGATCCGATCCCCTGGGCCGCGAACGGCTCGCGGAGGATGGCGCTGACGCGCATGCGCGGGTCGAGCGCGTCGAACGGGTCCTGGAACATCATCTGGAGGTTGCGGCGATGGCGGCGCAGACCGCGTCCGCGCAGCGCGCCGAGGTCACCGCCGAGCGCGGTGACGCCGCCGGACGACGGCTTCTCCAGCGCGACGATCATCCGGGCGAGGGTGCTCTTGCCGCAGCCGGACTCCCCGACCAGCCCGAACGTCCGGCCCGGCGCGACCGCGAACGACACCCCGGACACCGCCTTGACGCTCCGCCGCCCGCCGGGCCGCAGCGACCGTCCCGCCGCGTACTCCTTCACCAGTCCGTCGACGTCGATCACGGCGTCGGCAGGCTGCGTCTCGTCGTCCGACACGGGCCACGTCTCGTCGTCCAGTACGGCCTGCGCGGCGCCGTCCGGTGCGGGCTGCGCTTCGTCAGGCTGTGCGGGCTGCGTCTCGGACGTGGTCGGGGCGAGTGGGCCGTCGACCGGGTTCCAGCAGGCCAGCGCGTGGCCGGGGCTCGGCTCGGTGAGGGGCGGCTCGTCGGTGCGGCAGCGGTCGGTGGCGTGCGCGCAGCGGGCGGCGAAGCGGCATCCGGCGGGCGGGTGGGCGAGGTCCGGAGGGGAGCCGGGGATGGAGTACAGGGTGTGCTCTCGCCGCTGCGTCAGGCGCGGCGTGCAGGCGAGCAGGGCCTGCGCGTACGGGTGCCGCATGCCCGTGAACAGCTCGTCCGTGCGGGCGCTCTCGACGATGGCGCCCGCGTACATGACGCTGACGCGGTCCGCCCACTGCGCGATCACGCCCATGTCGTGGGTGATCAGGAGCATGGCCATGCCGAGGCGGTCCTTGAGGTCGTGGAGCAGCCGCAGGACCTGCGCCTGGACGGTCACGTCCAGCGCCGTCGTCGGCTCGTCCGCGATCAGCGCCTTCGGCTCGCAGGACAGCGCCATCGCGATCATGACGCGCTGGCGGAGCCCGCCGGACAGCTCGTGCGGGTACTGGCCGAGCCGCTCGGCGGGCCTGGCGATTCCGACCAGCGCGAGCATCTCCAGGGCCCGGTCGCGCGCCTCCTTCGGGCTCGCGCCGCGGTGCAGCCGGACCGGCTCGGCGACCTGCGCCCCGATGGTCCTGGTCGGGTTCAGGGACGTCATCGGGTCCTGGAAGATCATGGCGATCTCGTTGCCGCGGATCCGCTGGTAGTCCTTCTCCGGGAGGCCGACGAGCTCGCGCCCTTCGAGCCTGATCGACCCGGCGGTGACGTGCCCGCCGGGCGGGAGCAGGCCCATGACGGAGAGCCCGGTCATCGACTTCCCGCAGCCGGACTCTCCCACCAGGCCGAGCGTCTCGCCGCGGCGCAGGTGCAGGTCGACGCCGTTGACCGCGCCGACCGTCGACTTCCGCAGCCGGATGCCGGTGGACAGGCCCTCGATCGCCAGCAGGCGGGCGTCGTCGGGTTCGTTCATGTGCGATCTCCTGTGCGGGCGGTGGCCATCAGCGGCGCCGCAGCCGGACGTCGACCGAGTCGCGCAGCGCGTCGCCGACGAAGTTGAACGCCATCACCACCAGGACCAGGCAGCCGCCGACCGGGTAGATCAACCACCACGAGCCGCTGAGCAGGTACGACACGCCCTCGGAGAGCTGCGTGCCCCACTCGACGTCCGGATAGTTGAGGCCGAAGCCGAGGAAGCCGAGCAGCGACACGGCGATGATCGCGTCCGCGACCTGGAAGGTGATGTTCACGATCACGACGCCGAGGGCGTTCGGGATCAGGTGCCGGGCGATGATCCGCGCCTTGGTCGCGCCCATGACCGTCGCCGCCGCGACGAAGCCGCGGGAGCGCAGCGCCAGGACCTCGGCGCGGACGAGCCGCGCCGGGGCCAGCCACGAGAACGCGCCCAGGGTCAGGCTCAGCGACAGGACGGTCGAGCTGAACCGGGTCGCGACGATCAGCACGATGAACAGGAACGGGATCGAGAGGAAGGTGTCGACGACGCGCATCATGAGGCCGTCCACGACGCCTCCGGCGAGACCGGCGACCGTCCCGTAGAGGGTGCCGATCCCGGTGGCGATCAGGGCGGCGAACAGGCCGATCTGGAGGGACGCCCGGCCGCCTTCCATGATCCGTCCGAGGACGTCGAAGCCCTGCGCGTCGGTGCCGAGCGGGTGCGCGCCGCCCGGCGGCAGCAGGCTGCTCACCGGGTCGACCGTGACCTGGTCGGTGACGTAGAGGTACGGGCCGACGAAGCAGAACAGGGCGAAGAAGACGATGATGCCGAGGCCGGTGACGGCGAGCCGGCTCCGCATGAACGCGCGGACGGTGAGCCGCCACCCGCTCATGGTGTCCGGCAGCTTCGTTCCGGCGTCGCCGAGAGGCGTGCGGGGAGCGCCGGTGCGTTCGGTGGCTGATCCGGTCATGCTCACCGCGTCCTCGGGTCGGTGACCGCCACGAGCAGGTCCGCGACGAAGTTGCCGAGGACGGTGAGCGTCGCCGCGACCAGGGTGTAGCCGAGCAGCACCGGATAGTCCTGGTTGTTGAGGCTGTTGAAGAACAGCAGCCCCAGCCCCGGATAGTTGAAGACCGACTCGACCACCAGGTTGCCCGTGAGCAGCAGCGGGATCGACATCCCGATCAGGGTCACCAGCGGGACGCAGGCGTTGCGCAGGAGATGCCGGGTGAGGACCAGGCGCATCGACAGGCCCTTCGCCCGCGCCACCCGGATGTAGTCCTGCGCGAGCTGGTCGAGCGCGGCGGAACGCTGGTACCTGGAATACAGCGCGACCGTGATGCCCGTCAGCGTCAGCACCGGGAGCAGCATGGCGCGCGGCTCGGTGAAGATGACGAAGTTGGAGCTCGACTGGGCCGCCTGGGCGGGCAGGACGCCGAGGCTCATCGCGAACACCTGGATCAGCAGCATCGCGAGCAGGAACACGGGCATCGAGTACGCGACGAAGGTGATCGTCGTCAGCACGTTGTCGCCGACGCTGCCCCGCTTCACCGCCTGGAAGACGCCCAGCGGGACGGCCGCGCAGATCGCGAGGACCAGCGCCACGGCGGACAGCATCGCCGTGCGGCCCGCGTTCTCCGCCAGCAGCGCGTTGACGCTCCGATTCAGCTTGTAGGAGTGGCCGAGGTCGCCGTGGAGCAGGCCGCCCAGGTAGTCGAAGTACTGGACGACGAGCGACCGGTCGTAGCCGTGCTCCCGGTCGAAGGCGGCCACCGCCTCCGGGCTCGCCTGGACGCCGAGGATCGCCCGTCCCGGCGACCCGGACATCCCGTGCAGCAGCAGGAAGGTGATCAGCGAGACGCCCAGGATCACGATCAGCGACGTGCCGAGCCGCCGCAGCACGTACGGGGTCACTTCAGGTACCAGAACTCGGGGGTGAGCACGTTGGCGGGCATGTTGGCGAAGGCGTCCGGCGGGCCGGACAGCTCCTTCTTCCACGCCCAGATGGTGTGCGCGTTCGGCAGCCACAGCACCGGCAGGTCGGTGCGCAGGTGCTCGATCTCCGCCTGGACGGCCTTGCGGTCCTTGCCGTGCACCGATTCGCGGATCAGCCGGTCGGTCTTGGGATCGCTGTAGGCGCCCACGTTGCCCGACCCCTTGCTGTCGAACACGCCCGACATGGTCGGGTACGGCTTCGTGGAGAACCCGCCCCAGGTCGACATGGCCCACTCGCCGGCCTTAGACGGCGCCGCCGGGACGTTGAAGTTCTGGATCAGGAAGCTGAACGTCTTCGGCGCCACCGAGATCGTGATGCCGAGCTTGCGGGCCTCGGACGCGAACGCGGTGCTCACCGCGCTGTGCAGCTGCGGCTCGCTGCGGAAGAAGAGATTGAACTTCAGCGTCTGGCCCTGCGGGATCCCCGCCCCGCACTGGGACGGCCCGGCGCCGGGGCTCTGACAGGTCGTCGCGCCGTTCGGCGTCACCTTCCACCCGTGGTCTTCGAGCAGCTTGCGGGCGGCCGCCGGGTCGTACGGGTAGGGCGCGGTGCCGATGTTCCCGGCCGTGTACGGCGACGTCGCCGGGGCGGGGCCGTAACTCTCGACGGCCGCTCCGTTGTAGATCCCCTTGCTGGAGATATAGCCGGACTGGTTGATCAGCTGCTGCAGCGTCTGCCGGATGTAGTGCTGCGCGTAGAGCTTGCCGACATTGCCGGTCGTGTCCTTGAAGTTGAGCATGATGAAGTTGAAGCCGAGCCTCGGGGCGCCGTAGACGTTGTATCCGGCCGCCTTGAGCGCCGCCACCTGGGCGACATTGTTCTGGTCGACCGTGCCCGCCGTCAGCTTGCCGCTCAGCAGCTGGTTGAACTTGGCGGTCTCGGACGTGAACGGACGGAAGTTCAGCGTCTTGATACGCGGTTTCTGCGGGCCGGTGTACGCCTCGTTCGCCGCCATCGAGTAGAAGTTCGTGGTGACGTCGAAACCGCTCAGCTTGTAGGGGCCGTTCACCGTCTGCCAGAGCGGGTTCTTCGCGAACGAGGCCGGGTCACGCGACGCCTTGTCGAGGAAGGTGTAGATGACCTTGGCGTTCTTGGGCGAGGAATGGTCGAGGACCGGCCCGCCCGCCGCTGCGCGCGACCACTGCTTCACCGGAAGCGGGACGATCGACGTCAGCTGGTTGGCGGTGAACCATTCCGGGTTGTACGGCTCTTTGAGCTTCAGCGTCACCGTGTTCTTCGCGGTCGCCTCGGCACTGGCGATGTTGTCGGGGAACTGGCCCGGGGTGTACTCGGCGAAGTTCGCCGGGCTCTTCTCCAGCGCCGCCTTCACCAGATCGATGTAGAAGACCACGTCATCGGCCACGACGGGGTTGCCGTCGGACCAGGTGTAGTCGTCGCGCATCTTGATGGTGACGGTCTTGTTGGCGTCAGAGAACACCGGGAGCGCGGCAAGGCTGAGCGCCTCGTTGACCTTGGGCTCCGCGCCCTGCGGGAACCAGTACAGCGGCCGGTACATGAGCCGCTGGAACTGGTACGTCACATAGGTCGAATTGAACGCGCCGGGCACGATCGGCAACATGTAGAACGGACCGGCGCCGGGCTGCTGCGCGATTTCGACGGTGCCGCCGTCCTTGGGCGTACCGGACTGGGCGGGCAGCGACCCGAAAGTCTGCGCGCCCGACTTGTGATTCGCCGACGCATTGTTCCCGCCGCCGCTACAAGCCGCCGTGAACGCCAGCAGCACAGCCAACGCACCCACGAATATAGGCCCGTTCCGCCGCGCGTTCGTCGGCCCGTTCCGCCGCGCGTTCGTCGGCCCGTTCCGCCGCGCGTTTGTCGGTGCGTTGTGCCGGGCTTTGAATGTGGTCATCGTCCCCAGACCGCCTTCGCGTAGTTGTGGAAGTTGAGCCCGAGGATCTTTTCGATCCGGGTCGAGGAGTAGCCGCGTTCCGCCAGCAGCCGCGCCAGCTCCCGGAACTGGTCGACGCCGCGCAGGTCGACGACGAACGGGAAGGTGTCGCCGCGCTCGCCCGCGGCGGACGCGCCCGCGGCCTGCCGCCGCGCGACCTGCTCGGCGAGGCTGTCGCGGTAGGCGTCCAGGTCGTCGATGGCGGTGATCGTCCCGTCGGTGCCGATGCCGACGTGGTCCTCGCCGCACACGTCGACCGCGTGCACGATGTGCTCGACCACGTCCGCGGCCCTGGCATGTCCGGACGCGTGGACGAACGGCATGAAGTAGACGCCGACGAAACCGCCCCGCGAGGCGACGAGCCGCAGTTCCTCATCGGTCTTGTTGCGCGGCAGGTCGACGAGCGCGCGGCAGCCCGTGTGGTTGATCGACACGGGCTGCGCGGACGCCCGCGCCGCCTCCAGGCAGGTCCGCTCGCCGCTGTGCGAGAGGTCGACCATGACGCGGTGCTCGTTGAGCGCGTCCACGACCTCGCGGCCGAGCGGCGTGAGGCCCCGGTTGTCCGGCGCCATCGAGCCGTCGCCGACCTGGTTCGCCTGGTTGTAGGTCAGCTGGATGATCCGGACGCCCAGGTCCGCGAACGTGCCGATCCGCTCGGGACGGTCCTCGACGGCGGCGGCGTTCTGGAACCCGTAGATGATGCCGATCTTGCCTTGGCGTTTGGCCTCGGCGATGTCGGCCGCCGTGCCGATCCGGGTCAGATCGTCGGGGTGGTCGCCGATGATGGTGTCCCAGGTGCGGATCTCGTCCAGGGTGTGCTGGTAGGGCGGGAAGTCGCCCAGGGTGTAGCCCAGGGTCACGTTGATCGCGGTCACGCCGGAGGCGTGCGCGTCCGCGAGCGTGCGCGCGTCGATGGTGAGCTGGTCGCTGGTCTGGACGAGGGCCCCGGCGACGTCCGCCGACGCGGGCGCGTTCGGGTTGTCCAGGCCGCCGAGCGCGTTGACGACGATGAAGTCCGTGATGTCGACGCTCACGCGGGTGCCCTTTCGCTGGTGTCCGCGGCGTCGGTGCGCGCGTCAGGCGCGTCCGTCGCCCCGCCGTGGTCCGTGGCGCGGTCGTAGTCGGCGCGGTCGTAGTCGGCGCGGTCGTGGCGGTGGCCGCGCTTGACCGTCGTGATGATGCGGCGGAGGTGGTCGATGTCGTCGTACGGGTCGTCGGCGACGATCACGAAGTTGGCCAGCCGGCCGGGCTGGACCGTTCCCATCGCCGCCTCGTCCCCCACGGCGGACGCCCCGGCCTGCGTGGCCGCGCGGATGACGTCCCGCGGCGGGATGCCCATCGCGTCGACCAGGTAGCGGAGCTCGTCGTGGAGGGACGGGAAGTCGTCGCCGGGCGGCGTCTCGTAGTCGGTGCCGGCGCAGATCGTGACGCCCGCCCGCCGGGCGCGGTCGATGACGCGTTTCAGGACGTCCGGTCCGAGTTCGGCTGCGCCCGGTGAGCCGGACGGGAACACGGCCATCAGGCTCGCGGTCGCGTCGAGGATCGTGCCGCGGCGGCGCATGTCGTCGAGCAGCCCGTCGATGGCGTGGACCGGCGCGGCCAGGAAGCGCTCGTAGGCGTCCGCGAGGTGCTCGCGCTGCGAGGCGTACGTCACCGGACGGTCGGCGGCGAGGTGGAAGGCGAGGTAGTGGGCGTGCGACACGACGTCGACCCCGGCGGCGACGACGTCCGCGGGCATCGCGGGTGACACCGCCGCGTGCGCCCACACGTGCATGCCCTGCCGGTGCGCCTCCGCGGTGATCCGGGCGATCAGCGCGGCGTCGAGGTTGGCGTAGACCTTGATCGCGGTCGCTCCGGTGCCGCGTGCCGCCGCGACCGCCAGCGGGAGGTCGGTGTCGTCGTCGACCGCCTGCATCCAGGGCGCGGCGCCGGGAGTCGTCCCCTGCGTCACCTGCCAGGTGCGCGGGTCGTCGAAGAAGCTCGGGCCCGCCATCAGCGCGGCGCAGTGGACGTCGGGGCCGGGGATCTCGCCGACCAGCGCGGCACGCGCGAGGTCGGCCATCTGCCGCAGGTCGCCGGCCATCTCGCGGATCGCGGTGACGCCGCCGTAGACCTGCCGCCGCATCAGCCGCTCCGCCTGCTCGCGGTTGGGCGGGGTGGAAAGGTGCTGGTGGGCGTCGATCAGGCCGGGCAGGAGGAACGCGCCGCGCACGTCCACCGGCTCGGCGCCGGACACGTCCGACGAGGTCAGCTCGGCGTCGGGCACGACCGCTTTGATCGTCGGGCCGTCGGTCAGCACCGCCATGCCGTGCCGGACGGGGCCGCCCGTCCCGTCGATCAGCGACACGTCGCGGTAGACCGCCGCCCGCCCCGGTTCGGCGGCGGCGAAGGGCATGGGGGCCGGGTCGTTGGCCGCGACCGGTTGCTCGTCTGTGTCCGACATGGCGATCGCTCTGTCTCCGTTCTCCGAGCCTTGCGGGGTGGAGGGCCTTGCGACTCGGGTCGTTACATACACCGTAACAACTGTTTCAAAGCTAGCAACGTCTGATAGTGTGCGTCAAGCATCGGAAGGTGCGCTCACGACCTGGAGGGACGTTGCCCAGACCGGCCAGCTCTGCCGTGGACAAGGCCCTGGACCTCATCGAGACCGTCGTCCGGGCCGACCGCCCGCTCCGGCTCAGCGAGCTGGCGAACCAGGCGGGAATGCACCGCGCCACCGCCTATCGGATCCTGGTGGAGCTGGTCAGACGCGGCTGGATCATGCGCAGCGAGGACCACTACCTGCCCGGCCCCGTCGTGCTCCAGTTCTCCCAGGCCGCGGCCGCGAACTCGCTGGTGGTGCTGAGCCGTCCGGTGCTGCGGTCGCTGTCCGACCAGACCGCGATGATGGTGAACCTGCAGGTCCTCGAACCCGAGGGCGGACGGGTGATCGACGTCGTCCGGCCGCCGCGGCTCGCGATGATCACCGACCTGCTGGGCGAGCTGCTGCCGATCCACAAGTTCGCCGGCCCGATGGCGCTGGTCTCCGCGCTGGACGAGGCCGCCCGCGTCCCCTACCTGCACGCCGCCGAGGAGCGGGGCCATCCGGCGTCCGCCAGGGCCGAGCTGCTGAAGGACATCGACCGCACCCGGAGCACCGGCTTCGCGCTGGAGCGCGGACGCAACGAGGAGGTGATCGCCTCGATGAGCCGCGCGGTGCTCGCCGCCGGCAGCGGACGCCCGATCTGCGCCCTCACGATCGTCGGCCTGGACAGCGAGTTCGACGAGCCCACGCTGGCGAAACTCCAGGACCACCTCAAGGCCGCCACGGCCGAGCTAGAGAACACGCTGAACGGCGAAGCCAGCGCGGCCAGCGCGAAGAACGAAGCCGATGCGGACGGCGGAGCCGCCGACGGCGGAGCCGACCATGGCTGACCCCGCGGGAAGCGGTGTCCTCGTCCTCGACCGGGAGCAGACGCGGGCGGCGGCGCCGCCGGACGCCGTGCTGGCGGCCGTGCGCACCGCGCTCATCGCCGTCGGCCGCGGCGACGTCTCCGCCCCGCCGCGCGTCGCGGCGCACTCGGCGCACGGCCTGCTGGGCGCGATGCCCGGCTATGTCCCGCGGCTGGGGCTGTCCGCCAAGCTCGTCTCGGTGTTCGGCGCCGGCGGAGCGGACGGGCACGGCGCCCACCGCGGCATCGTCGCCCACTTCGACGCCGAGACCGGGCGGCCGCTCGCGGTCATGGACGCCGAGGCGATCACCGCCGTGCGCACCGCGGCCACCGCGACCGCCGCCATGCTGGCCCTCGCCCGGCAGGACGCCGCCCGGTTCGCCGTCATCGGCACCGGGACGCAGGCGCGGGCTCAGATCGGCTTCATCGCGTCCATGGAATCGGCGGAACTGGTGGTCGGCGCGCGGGATCCGGGGCGCGCGGAGCGTCTCGCCGCGGAGCTGTCCCGCGGGTCCGCGACGAGCATCGAGGCCGCGGTCAAGACCGCCGACGTCGTGTTCTGCTGCACGTCCAGCCGGCAGCCCGTCGTCCGCCGGTCGTGGCTCGCGGACGGGGCGCATCTCAGCTCGGTCGGCGGCTCCGACGGGCCGGAGTTCGACGCGGAGACGCTGCGGGCGTCGTCGCTGTTCGTGGAGTGGCCGGGCGCCGTGACCGAGGCGCCCCCGGCCGGCGCATGGGAACTGCAGGACACCGACCCGGCCGACGCCGGCCTGATCGGCGACGTCCTCGACGGACGCCACCCGGGACGGCGTTCGGCCACGGAACTCACGCTGTTCAAGTCGACCGGCCACGCCGCGCTGGACGTCGCGGCGGCCTCGGTGGCCTACCGCCAGGCCCGCGAACACGGCCTGGGCATCAAAGTAAACCTGTAACGGCCCCGGCTCAGGCCCGGCTCCGGTTCAAGCTCGGGCTCGGGTTCGGGTTACGGCTTTCGGGCCACCGCGCCGTAGCCGTCGACGTGAACGGGCTCGCCCAGAGACAGGTCGGGACGCCACTGCGAGATGGAGACCATGCCCGGGTCGACCTTCTCCAGGCCGTCGAAGAGCCCGTCGAGCTGCTCGACGCTGCGCAGCACGTAGGGCAGCGTCCCGGATTCGGCGTACTTCTTCGTGCCGCGCTTGGCTGCCTCGGAGGTGTCGGTGCAGTCCCACAGCACCAGGTAGCTGCCGGACGGCACGCCCGCCATCGTGTCGGACACGATCTGCTTGACGGTCCGGTACTCCTGGCAGAACCCCATCACGCCCATGAACATCACCGCGATCGGCTGGTTGAAGTTCAGCACGTTGGCGGCCTCGGCAAGGATCTGCTGAGGACGGTGGTAGTCGGCGTCGATGTAGTCGGTGACGCCCTCCGGAGTGGTCCCGCGCATCAGCGCGCGGGCGTGCGCGAGGACCATCGGGTCGTTGTCGACGTACACGATGCGGGACTCGGGGGCGGCCCGCTGGGCGATCTCGTGCGTGTTGGACTCGGTGGGCAGCCCGGCGCCGATGTCCAGGAAGTTGCGGATCTTCGCCTCGTTCACCAGGTGGTTCACGACGCGGATCAGGAACTGGCGGGACTGCCGCGCGAGCGGGACGAGGTCGGGGTTCAGCGCGGACGTCGCGTCGCCGACCGCCCGGTCGACCTCGTAGTTGTCCTTGCCGCCCAGCCAGTAGTTCCACGTCCGGGCCGGTGAGGGGATGTCGGTCCGCAGCCGCGCCTGCACGTCCTGAGGCAGATGCGAGGGCTGGTGCGGAGGCGATCCGCCGGGAGCGGTGCCGGATGAGGGCATCGTCGACTCCTCGAAAAGTCTGGTTGGGGAGGATCCTACGCCGATGACACCGCCTCCCCGTTCCGCCCGCACGACGATCCGCGCCCACTGCCGACTTCGGCCAACACAGCCATGCAGGCCTACCTGGCGAGTTCGGCCAACACGACCATGCGCGCCCACCGGGCGACTTCGGCCAGCACGACCATGCGCGCCCACCGGGCGAGGTTGGCCGGCACGGCCATGCGGGGTTATCTGGCGAGGTCGGCTGGTTCGTCCAGGCGCGTCAGCTTCTGTGGGTTGGCCACCGCGTGGATTCGGCGCACCCGTCCGTCCTCGACCACCAGGCTCACCGCGGCCACTCGGCCGTCGATCTCGATCCGGCCGGCGGGGGCGCCGTTGAGCCACACGGCCGACACCGTCCGGTTCGGGCGGGCGAGCAGCTCCGCCACGAGTCCGGCCCCGTGAATCGGAGCCAGGGCGGCGGACGCGAGCCCACCGCCGTCCGCGATCAGGACAACGTCCGGCGCCAGGACGTCCATCAGCTCCTTGACCTGACCGGTGCGCACCGCGGCCAGGAACCGTTCGACCACGACCCGCTGCTCCGACCGGCTCACCCGCACCCGGGGCCGCCGAGCCGCCACACGGTCGCGGGCCCGCCGCGCGATCTGCCGTACCGTGGCAGCCGGCTTCCCGACGGCCTCGGCGATCTCGCCGTAGGGCGTCTCGAAGACCTCGCGGAGCACGAACACCGCGCGTTCCGTCGGAGCGAGCGTCTCCAGGACGGTCAGCATCGCGATCGAGACGCTTTCCGCGAGCTCGACGTCCTCGGCGACGTCGGGGCTGGTCAGCAGCGGTTCCGGCAGCCACTCGCCGACGTAGTCCTCGCGGCTGCGCGACAGCGTCCGCAGCCGGTTGAGCGCCTGCCGGGTGACGAGCCGGACGAGGTAGGCCCGCGGCGCGCTCACCTGCGCGTGGTCGATGCCGGCCCACCGCAGCCAGGACTCCTGCAGCACGTCCTCCGCGTCGGCCGCCGACCCGAGCATCTCGTAGGCGACGGTGAACAGCAGGCTGCGGTGGGTGAGGAAAGGGTCGTCGGTGATCGCGTCCTCGGTCATGCCGTCGACGCCGCGCCGGGCTTCTCCGGGGCCTCGGCCAGCGGAATCTCACACGCTTCCGAGAAGCCCTGCGACGTGACCCCGTTCGCCACGTTGGCCCTGGTCGCCAAGTTGACGTAGGCGATGTACGTGGTGAGCTCGACCATCGCCGCGGGGCCGAGCCGCTCCAGCAGACTCGCGTACTGCTCGTCGGTGACGGTCGGCGGCGTGTCCGACATGGCCTCGGCGTACTCCATCACGTCCCGCTCCAGCGGGGTGAACACGTCCGAGGTCCGCCAGCGCGGCACCTGGCTCGCCTTGGCCAGGTCCAGATCGTCGTTCCGCGCCTGGAAGTAGCCGACGTCGAGGCACCAACTGCAACCGATCTGCGCCGCGACGGCCATGTGCGCGAACGATTTGAGCGTCGTGTCGGCCGCGCTCCAGGCGCCCACCTTGCCGCCGAACTCCAGGTTGTCCTGGGCGAGCACGGGGCTGTGCCACAGCACCTCGACGTTCTCGGACACGCCGCCGAAGTGCTTGATCATGTTCTCCCTGAGCTCGGCGGGAAGCTCGGCCTTCGGAAGGCGCAGCGCCATGATGTTCTCCCTCTAGCTGTGCGTATCGGCTGTTCAGCATGAAGACACCGCCGGGCCCCCGAACGTGACAGCGGGGCCGAGAGGTCGTCAGGTGCCGCTGCATCCGTCCCCGCAATATCCCGCCAGGCCAGGCTTGAGCATCTGATGGTGAGAGGTTCTGGTCAGGTCGTTGGAGGGATGCTCCGGGACGGGCGTACGAGATTCTCTCGGAGTGGAGCAAACGGCGACCCAGGTCTGATATCGGGTGTGAATTACGGGTCGCTTTACGTACGGGCCGGGCCGCCGCCTCGCGGTCGATACGTTTCCTTACGCCGACCCTCAGAAAATCCGATGCTTGTAGATGCCGGTAATGGCGTGGCTCTCATTCCGTCGCGGGCCGGTGATCGACATGCTTGTGCGCACCACCGACGGGGGCACCGATCAAACCTAGGGAGTTTTGCATGTCCATGGCGCCGCGCTGGCAGAAGAGCTCTTACTGCATGAACGAATCCGATTGCGTAGAGCTGGCGCGGCTTCTCCCGGACACGATCGGCCTCCGCGACAGCAAGCGGGGACAGGGCGGCCCGGTCCTGGCCTTCTCAGCGCCCGGCTTCGAATCGCTGATCACGCGGATCAAGCGCGGGGAGTTCGACCGGCACTGACCGCGCCGCCGGCGACGTGGGCCGTTCGCCGAGGTGGCGGGCCCGATCCGTCACCTCGGCTCGGCGATCCGTCACCTCGGCTCGGCGAGCGCGGCGATGCGGCCGATCGACTCGTCGGCCGAGAGCGCGGCCGCTCTCAGCGCCTCCCACGATCTGCGGTACATGTGCGTGATGCTGTCTTCCTGCACCTTCAGAGAAGCCGACAGATTCTCTATGTGCGTGACGTCCGGGAAATGGACCTCGTAGGCCGGAGCGAACTCCAGAAGCGTGAAGCTCTCCGACACGATGGGCTCCCTCTGCACGTCCAATGGAAGCACGAAGATCTGCACATTCGGAAGTTTCGACAACTCGATCAGTGTGTGCATCTGCCTTCGCATGACGTCTTCGCCGCCGACCACGCGCAGCAATACGGATTCGTCCACGACGGCCGAGAGAACGAGCGGGTTGTCCTTGGTGAGCAATTCCTGCCGGCGCCTCCGGACCTCCACCTGCCGCGCTATGTCGCGCGGCGACCTGGCGACGATCGCCCTTGAGGTCTCAATGGTGCTGCGGGCGTATTCCTCGCTTTGCAGAAGTCCTGGAACGACATAGGTGCCATAGGTCAGGGCGGCGTTCGCCTCGTCCTCCAGCGCCACGTAGGCCGCGAACCTCTCCGACACCGCGTCCCGGTACCTGGTCCACCAGCCGGGCTGAGTCGCCGACTGCGCGAGCGCGAGGATCTCCCCCATGTGCGCCTCGTCCACCTGGTAAAATTCCAGCAGCAGGCGGACGTCCGACACGCGGACTCCGATCTTGGCCGTCTCGACCCGGCTGAGTTTCGAGGGCGACCATTCGAGGCGCGAGGCGACCTCTTCGGCGGTGGGTCCGAACGCTTCCCTGAGACGCCGCAGTTCGGCACCGAGGCGGAGCCGCCGCACCGTGGGGCTTGAGGCCACGACGCCCTCCAAGCGTGAGTCATCCTCGTCGACAAGCCATTCCGAGGTTGTTGCTCTGCAAGTTGCACAACAAGCGTACGATATCGGGGATCAGCAAACCAGCTACAGGTTCGGACTTGTTGGCCAGCGGTACAACCCTGACAACCCGCAGAAGCGGAACGACTCTCCGCATGCTGGCCTGCGGGCTACAAAGCCGTGTCCTTGGAACGTGCATTTGGCCGTGCATCTTGCAAGATCGTTATCCGCTTTGCAAACTGGGGCATATCACCCGGCAATGGGTGGGTCATCGCACCTCTTTGCCGCGGTTCGGACAATCCCCGCATCCGGATCGGGCGCAAATCAGCATTGGGCCCGCGAGGCGACGACGGTTCGCCGGGCCATCTTCCGAGGTCACCAGACCACGCCTGACCCACGGGAAGGGCGTGCCGACGGAAAGGCCAGATTGGGGGTCGCTCCGGTGAGTAGCAGCCAGCCCGTGCACAGGAGCATCCTTGCCATCGACATCGAGGGATCGACGGCGGCCGCGCGGACGAACCCGATCAGGCAGCAGCTGCGATCGCAGATCTACCGCATGCTCACCGTCGCCATGAACCACGCGGGGATAGCCGGCCACTGGTGCGACCCGTTCGAGGACCGGGGCGACGGCGTCCTCGTGCTGATGCGGCCGGTGGACGAACTGCCCAAGACGCTGCTGCTGTCGCGGCTCGTCCCCCAGCTCGCGTTACAGCTCGTCGAGTACAACACCGGGCTCCCGGACAGGGAACGTCCTCGGCTCGGACTGCGGCTGCGGGCCGTCGTCCATGCGGGCGAGGTCCACCGGGACGAGAACGGATACTTCGGCGAAGCGGTCGACCACGCGTGCCGCCTCCTGGACTCGCCGAAACTGAAGCAGTGCCTGCGCGCCAGCCCGGCCCCGCTGATCCTCGTGGTGTCGGAGGACATCTACTGGGCGATCGTGCGGCACGGGTACGACGGCATCTCCCCCACCGCCTACAACCCGGACTTGCGCGTCTCCATCGGCGGACGGCGCCGCACCGGTTACGTCCACGTGCCCCCGGCAATTCCGGACACCCCGGAAAACCGCTCAATGGCCGTCGCGTGAACGGGTGGCGGCCTTTCTCGCCATAATGTCTCCTCCGGCTGAATTGGGGGTGCCGTGTCCGTCGAGATCGCAGCGCTGCGCGTGGGCGGATCGGTGGCGCGACTGGCCGTCGGACGATGGCTCACCGGACGCGCCACCAGGGACGCGGCCAGCAGAGACCTGGTCGAGCTCATCAAGACCGGCTTCCCGGACGAGATCAAACGGCGCCGCGTCCAACGGCAGTTCGAGGGCATCGCGGACTCGGTCGCCGAACGGATTCTCACCTTCGCCGCGCACGAATCCGGCGGGCTCACCGACGGCGACAGAGAAGCCGCCCTGCACGAGGTCGTCCGGACGCTCGAAACGGCCGATCTCTCAGACGAGGCGCTGTTCGCCGTCGATGCCGACCCGGTCAAGCTGGCGCGCGGGCTCCGGTTCCGGCTGCCGGCCCGCAGGGCCGAATTCGAGCTGGGCGAGGCGGGGGCCCGGCTCTACGAGGTGACGCTGGACGAGTGCTGCGACTGCCTGGCCCGCTTCATCATTCACCTGCCGCAGTTCGGTGCGCGCGCGTCCGTCGAGCTGCTCGGACGGCTGAGCGGCCTGTCCGACCAGGTCGGCGCCGTTCTCGCGCGGCTGCCCGTGCGGACCCTCGACGCACCGGCAGGCGAGTCGGACGACGGCGAGTTCACCCGCCGCTATCTGGCCCTGATCAGCGAATCCCTCGACACGCTCGAACTGTTCGGGGTGCGTTTCGAGCGGTTCACCCGCCCGCAGACCACGCTGAGCGTCGCCTACATCAGCCTGAACGTTTCCGACGAAGGGAAGCGTCTAGCCGTGCGGCGGCGGCCCAGGCCGTTCCCCTCAGCGATTGGCGGGACAAGGTCACGCCGGGCGCCGTGCGGGTGGAGGCGGCGCTGCGCGATCAGCGTCTGATGCTGTTGCGCGGTGAGGCGGGTCCACCGGTGCCTGGCATCCGGGCGCGCGCTCCTTCTCGTGGACGGGGTGGACGAGGTCACCGTCGCCAAACGGCAGCTGGTGAGAGCGTGGCTGAAGGACATCGTCGCCCAGTTCCGGCACATCCGGGTCATCGTGACGTCGCGTCCGGCGGCCGCGGGCTCCGACTGGCTGCGCGCCGAGGGCTTCGGGACGGCCTTCCTCGAACAGCTCGCACCGGCGGATGTGCGGACACTCGTCCAGCACTGGCACACCGCCGTCCGTGAATGCCCGGACCTGCCGTGCGCCCCGGAACGTCTCCCCTCATACGAAGCACGCCTACTGGCACGACTGGAGGCGGCACCCCACCTGCGGACGCTCGCGTCCAGCCCGCTGCTCGCCGCGATGCTGTGCGCCCTCAACCTCGACCGCGAAGCGCTACCCCGCAACCGCATGGGCCTCTACGCGGCCGCGCTGGACATGCTCCTGGAGACGCGGGACACGAAACGCGGAATCCCCAGCAGCCTCGAACGCGATCAGAAGATCCGCATTCTGCAGGACGTCGCGTGGCATCTTTCGACGAGCGCCCGTGTCGAGCTGCCCAAGCCGATGGTGGAGCGGCTCGTGGCCGACCGCCTGGCGTCGATGCCCCAGGTCCGCGTCCCGCCGGACACGGTCCTGGACGAGTTGCTCCAGCGCAGCGGCATCCTCCGTGAGCCGGTGCCGGGACGCATCGACTTCGTGCACCGGACCGTCCAGGAGTACCTCACCGCCAAGCAGGCCGCCGACCTCGGCGACATGGACCTGCTCGTCCGGAACGCCCACCTCGACACCTGGCGCGAGACCGTCATCATGGCCGCCGGGCACGCCAACGACCCGCTCAGGCGCGAACTCCTCACCGGAATCCTGGCCCGCGCCCGCTCCGAGCAGCGCCGCGCCCGCGTCCTGAAACTGGTGGCCGTCGCCTGCCTTGAGACGCTCCCGTCCGTCCCCGACGACCTCCGCGATGAACTCGACCGGTGCCTGGACGACCTCGTCCCACCCCGCAACGAAGCCGCGGCCCGTTCCCTCGCCACCGCCGGCGAACCCGTCCTCGCCCGGCTCCCGGAAACCCTGGACGGCCTCAGCACAACAGCGGTCAAGGCGACGGTACACGCGGCCTGGCTGATCAACGGACCGGCCGCCCTGGACGTGCTGGCCCGCTACGCCGCCGACGGCCGCCCGTCCGTCCGCCGGGAGCTCGCCCAGGCGTGGGACTACTTCGACACCGACGAGTTCGCGGAGCGAGTGCTCGTGCGGCTTCCCGCGGGCAGTGAGCTGACGCTGCTCCGATCGCCGCACCAGGTGAGACGCCTCGACAAGGTGCCGCCGCTCGCCGACCTGTTCGTTCTGATGGACGAGATCCCCGACTTCGGCTTCCTCTCCCCGCACACGGACAGCCTGACCCGACTGGCGCTTCGCTCGTACGAGCCGATGGCGGATCCGGCATCTCTCCCACCGCTCCCAGCCCTCAGAAGCCTCACTTACGAGATCGTCGGTCGCAGCGATCTTGGATTTCTGGACGGCCTGCCGCGGCTCGACCGGCTCTCACTGCACGGCTGCGAGATGGTCACGGACTACGCTCCGGTGCGACGGCAGACCGAGCTGACCGAACTGGCGCTGTCGAACTGCCCCCGCCTGACCAGTCTCAGCATGCTCGGGCCACTTGGCTCGTTGCGAGGTTTGAGGATCACCGGTTCCCGCCTCGGGAGCGCCAACGGCCTCGAAGAGGTCTGCGAGGCCGCGCCCGATCTCCGGGACCTTTCCGTGGGTCACTGCGACTGGGTGACGGATCTCCGCCCGCTGACCGGCCTTCCGCTGACCGGCCTCTACCTCTACGGCTGCGAGAACGTGACCGATTTCGATCCGATCTCCTCGCTGAGCGAGCTCCGCAACCTGAACATGTACGACACCGCCATCGAGGACCTGAGCCCGGTGCGGAGCCTTGCGAACCTGGAGGGCCTGTACCTCATGGACTGTCGCCGCCTCACCGATCTCCGGCCGCTCGCGGACCTGCCGAACTTGGAGGTGCTCGCTCTGGAGGACGCGGCACCCGGCCTGGATCTGTCGCCGCTGGCCGTGAACCGGAAGCTCACCGTCCGCATCGCGGCCGGGCAGGACGTGCGCGGGGCGGAGGGGTTGGGCAGACGGTTGAAGATCACCTAGCCGCTCTCGGCTCAACGTGAACATCCCGGCCGCTCGCCGGGCGGGAAGCACTGGATGTCGTGTCCGTCACCGTCGATTGACCTCAACCCGGGTTGAGGTCTAAGCCGGGACGCGGGAGCAAGGCGGTTTTGTCGGACCCCGGCGGAATACTCCCCAGACCTGCGGAGTTTAATGGTTCGCGAAAGTGTCAGTCGCTGCACTATTTTGCGGCGGTAACCCCCTGAACCTGCCCACGGCCCCTGCGTGCCCGCATGCGCGGGCCCCGACGATTGGAAGTGAGTTGAGCGCTCCCGCGTCTCCAACGACAGCGGAAGGCCCGTTGAAGGAGTCCGACGCCGGCGGAGGTCTCGACCGCGGCGTGCTCGCCGTGGCCGGGGTCGTGATCATCGGCGCCGTCATGGCGATCCTGGACGTCACCGTCGTCAACGTGGCCATCAACGACCTGGCCAAGGAGTTCAACACCTCGCTGGCGACGATCCAATGGGTCGCGACGGGCTACACGCTGGCACTGGCCACGGTGATCCCGCTCACGGGCTGGGCCTCGGCGAGGTTCGGCACCAAGCGCCTGTACATGATCTCGATCGGGCTGTTCGTGCTCGGTTCGACGCTGGCCGGCCTCGCGTGGTCGGCGGAGAGCCTGATCATTTTCCGCGTCCTGCAGGGCCTGGGCGGCGGCATGATCATGCCGGCGGCCATGACGATCATGACGCAGGCGGCGGGACCGCAGCGCGTCGGCCAGGTGATGAGCATCGTCGGCGTGCCGATGCTGCTCGGCCCGATCCTCGGCCCGATCGTCGGCGGCTACCTCGTCGACGACGTGTCGTGGCGGTGGATCTTCTTCATCAACCTGCCGATCGGCGTGATCGCGCTGCTGCTGGCGGCCAGGGTCCTCAAGCGGGACGAGCCGAAGCCGGCGGAGCGGCTCGACTTCATCGGGCTGATCCTGCTGTCGCCCGGGCTCGCGTCGCTGATCTACGGCGTGGCCAAGGGCGCCGAGTCGAGGGACTTCCTGAAGACCGAGCCGCTGATCTTCACCATCGCCGGCGCGGTGCTGGTGCTCGGGTTCGTCGTCCGGGCGCTGAAGGCCGAGAACCCGCTGATCGACCTGCGGCTGCTGAAGCGCCTGCCGGTGGCGGCGGCGTCCCTCACGATGGGGCTGTTCATGGTCGCGTTCATGGGCGCGATGCTGCTGCTGCCGCTGTACTACCAGAACGTGCGCGGCGAGGGCGCGATGAACGCCGGTCTGCTGCTGGCCCCGCAGGGGCTCGGCGCGATGCTCACGATGCCGATCGGCGGCAAGTTCACCGACCGGATCGGTCCCGGACGGGTCGTGCTGTTCGGCATCACCGTGGTGGTGGCGTCCGTCGCGGGCTTCGCCGCGATCCTGGAATCGGACACGTCCTACTGGGCGCTCGGCGCGGCGCTGTTCGTGATGGGCCTCGGCATGGGCATGACGATGATGCCGACGATGGCGGCGGCCATCCAGACGCTCGTGCACGACGAGGTCCCGCGGGCCAGCACGATGCTGAACATCATCCAGCAGGTGTCGGCGTCCATCGGCACCGCGATGATCTCGGTGCTGCTGGCCAACAAGCTCAGGTCCGAGCTGGACGCGGCCGGGTTCGGCGGCGCCGGCGGCGGCGAGATCGGCAGCGCGGAGAAGGTGCCGCCGGCGATCATGGAGAAGATCGGGCCGCCGATGGCGGACGCGTTCCAGCACACCTACTGGTACGCGGTCGGGCTGCTCGTCCTGGCGTTCCTGCCGGCGCTGCTGCTGCCGCGCAGGAAGCCGGAGACCAGCACGGCCGACGCGCCGATGCCGATGCACTGAGCCCGCTCGTCGCCGCGGAGCGACCCGCCCCGCGGCGACGGGAACGCGCACGAGAACGCGCCTGGCGCGTTCCAGCCCCCGGCCGGGCCACCGACGCCCCTGGCCGGGGCCGCCGCCGCCCACGGCCCTCTCAGCCGCTCGCGGGACGCTTCGCGGGTCAGGTGGTGGCGGGGTGGTCGTCGGGCCAGTACTCGGCCTTCAGGAGGCGCTTGTAGAGCTTGCCGGTCGGGTGGCGGGGGAGCTCGGCGCGGAAGTCGACCGAGCGCGGGCACTTGTAGTGGGCGAGCTGCTCGCGGCAGTACGCGATCAGCTCGGCCTCCAGCGCGGGGCCCGCGTCGTCCATGGTCAGGGGCTGGACGACGGCCTTGACCGCCTCGCCCATCTCCGCGTCCGGGACGCCGATGACGGCGACGTCCGCGACCCGGGGATGGACGGCCAGGACGTTCTCGGCCTCCTGCGGGTAGACGTTCACCCCGCCGCTGATGATCATGTAGGAGCGGCGGTCGGTGAGGTAGAGGAAGCCGTCCTCGTCCAGGTAGCCGATGTCGCCGAGGGTCGTCCAGCCGTGGCCCCACGGGTCGCGGGACGCGGCGGTCTTGGCCTCGTCGCCGTGGTACTCGAACTTCGGGCCGTTGCCGAAGTAGAGCGTCCCGGGGGTGCCCGGCGGGAGTTCCCGGCCTTCCTCGTCGCAGACGTGGGCCTCCCCGAGGAGCGGACGGCCGACGGTGCCGGGGTGGGCGAGCCAGTCCTCGGCGTTGGTGTAGACGAAGCAGTTGGCCTCGGTGGCGGCGTAGTACTCGTGCAGGATCGGGCCCCACCAGTCGATCATCCGCTGCTTGACCGGGACGGGGCAGGGCGCGGCGGCGTGCACGGCCGCGCGCATGCTGGAGACGTCGTAGCGGGCGCGCGTCTCGTCCGGGAGCTTGAGCATGCGGATGAACATGGTCGGCACCCACTGGCTGTGCGTGACGCGGTACTTCTCGATCGCGGCGAGGGCCTGTTCGGCGTCGAACCTGTCCATCACCACGACGGTCGCGCCGAAGCGGTGCATGGTGACGCAGTAGCGCAGCGGCGCAGCGTGGTAGAGCGGCGCCGGGGACAGGTAGATCGAGTCGGCGTCCGGCTGGAAGAGCAGCGACAGCAGCCCGTAGAGGATGTTCTGGCTGCCCATCGGCCCCTTGGTCAACGGCGGCTTGACGCCCTTCGGGCGGCCGGTCGTCCCGGACGAGTACAGCATGTCGTGGCCCTCGCACTCGTCCTCGATCGGCGTGGACGGGTGCTGGGCGACGCGTGCCTCGTAGGAGTCGTAGCCGGGGGCCGTGCCGCCGACCATGAGGCGCAGCGGCACGTCCGGGCCGTTCTGGGGAGCCGTCTCCCCACTGGTGACCGGTGCGAAGTGCACGGCGGTCTCAATCGACGCGTCGGCGATGAAGGCCTTCGCTTCGCAGTTGCCCACGATGTAGGCGAGTTCCTCGGGCTGGAGCCGCGTGCTGACGGCCGTGTAGTAGAGCCCGGACCGCTGGGCGGCCCAGGCCACGGCGAGGAAGAGCGGATCGTTCTCCAGCATGAACGCGATGTGGTCCCCCGGGCGCAGCCCCTCCGCGCGGAGCAGCTGCGCGAGCCGGTTGGACTCCTCGTTCAGTTCCCGGAAGGTGACGGTCCTCCCGGAGCCCGCCATGATGACGGCGGGCTTGTCGGGCGTCTGTGCGGCGATCTGCCCAAGGTGCATGGCCGCACGCTACCGGCCTGACGGCCGGCGTGGATCGGCGTTCGGTCGAGCGGGCGGAGTGAGCGGTCAGACGAGCATGTGATCGAAATCGCCGTCCTTGGCTCCTCCCACGAAGGCCTCCACCTCCTCGCGCGTGTAGACGAGCACGGCTCCCTCGGGATCACGGGAGTTGCGCACGGCGATCTCCCCGGTGGGGAGTTCGGCCATCTCGACGCAGTTACCGGACGGATTGCTCCGCCGGCTCTTCTGCCAGACGAGTTCGCCGCGCCAGACGTCCAGCAGCTGTTGGCCGTCCATCGTTGGTCTGCCCCCTCTAGGCGTCTCAGCCTCCACGCAGGAGGCCGCGATCTCGCCCCACCCCACACAATGGTACGAGATGCACGTGCATTCGTTCTTGCATCGGTTCATGCAGACGGTCTTGCATCTGCACGACTTGAGGAGCAAGATAGCGAACGCTCGCCGGTGACCACCCCGCACGCCTCTGAGGTTGTTGACCATGACCGTTGACCAGGCAGACGAAGTCGCAGCTCCCGCCGCCATGGGGGGCGGCCGGCCGCGGCATGCCCCGGCTCTTCACCCGTGGCCGGACGCGCCCCCGGCGCGCCTCGGCCCGGACACCCCGACGAACGTCTCCGCGAACGGCCCGGCGCACGGGCCCGCGAGCGCACCGGTGGTCGTGCCGGGGCTGGCCGGGCTCTGGCCCGCGCCGCACTCCGGCACCCCGCGCATGGCGCGCAAGGTGTTCCCCGCCGAGATCACCGCGCCCCGCTCGGCACGCGAGTTCACCCAGGTCACGCTGGACGAATGGGGCCTGGCAGGCGCCTCGGGCGACGTCGTCATCGCGGTGTCGGAGCTGGTGACCAACGCGCTCCGGCACGGCATGGAGGGGCTTCCCCAGCCGCTGCCGCTGTGCCCCATCCAGCTCGTCCTGATCGGGCACCCGAGGCGGCTCGTCGTCTCGGTGACCGACCCGGGCGGGCGCACGCCCGAGCCCGTCCCGAGCGACCCGGCCGGATTCGTCGAGGGCGGCCGCGGCCTGCTGGTCGTCGGCGCGATAAGCGACGCGTGGGGCTGGGCGCGGCTCGCCACCGGCGGGAAGGCCGTGTGGGCGGCCTTCGACCTGCGGGTCAGCCCTCCAGCGCCGCCGGAAGCGGCTCCGGCTCCGGCTCCGACCGGACCGCAGGACGCTCCAACTCGCTGAGGAAGTCCTGGGCCCAGCGGTCCACGTCGTGCTCGATCACGCGTCGGCGCATCGTGCGCATCCGCCGCGCCTGGTCGGCGGGCTCGGCGTCGAGCGCCGCGAGCAGCGTGCCCTTCAGCCCGTCGATGTCGTACGGGTTGACCAGGAACGCGCCGCGCTTGAGCTCGGCGGCGGCGCCGGTGAACTCGCTGAGCACGAGCGCGCCGCGCAGGTCCTTGCGGCACGCCACGTACTCCTTGGCGACGAGGTTCATGCCGTCCCGCAGCGGTGTGACGACCATCACATCGGCGGCCAGGTAGAGCGCGGTGAGCTCGGGACGGTCATACGAACTGTGGAGATAGTGGATGACCGGAAACCCGATTTCTCCGTATTCGCCGTTAATGCGCCCGACCTGCTGCTCGATATCCTCCCTGAGCAGCTGATACTGCTCGACACGCTCCCGGCTCGGCGTCGCGATCTGCACGAACACGGCCTGGCCCGGTTTGAGGCGACCGTCCTCGAACAGCTCCCCGAACGCCTGCAGCCGCTGCGTGATGCCCTTGGTGTAGTCGAGCCGGTCGACGCCGAGCAGGACCGTCGCGTCGCCGAGGTCGGTCCGGATCTCCTGCGCCCGCTCCTGGACGTCCTCGCGCCCGACCAGGTCGTTCAGCTCGCCCACGTCCACGGAGATCGGGAACGCGCGGGCCCGGACGACCCGGTCGTCCCAGTACACGTCCTGCTTGACGTAGCGCGCCTCCAGCAGCCGCCGGCAGAGCCGCACGAAGTTGGACGCCGCGCCCGGCAGCTGGAAGCCGACCAGGTCGGCGCCGAGCAGCCCCTCCAGGATCTGCCGCCGCCACGGCAGCTGCCAGAACAGCTCCAGCGGCGGGAACGGGATGTGCAGGAAGAAGCCGATGCGCAGGTCGGGACGCAGCTCGCGCAGCATCCGCGGGACGAGCTGGAGCTGGTAGTCCTGCACCCAGACGACGCCCTCGTCCGCCGCGACCTCCGCCGCCGCCTCCGCGAACCGCCGGTTCACCTGGACGTAGGCGTCCCACATCGCGCGGTCGTAGACGGGCGGCGCGACGACGTCGTGGTAGAGCGGCCAGAGCGTGGCGTTCGAGAAACCCTCGTAGTAGAGCTCGACCTCCCGCGCGGTCTGGGTGATGGGGTGCAGGGACATGCCGTCCTCCTCGAACGGCTCCAGGCGCTCGTCGGGCGCGCCCGTCCAGCCGATCCAGGTGCCCTTCCTCCGCCGCATCACCGGGGCGATGGCGCTGACCAGGCCGCCTGGGCTCCGCCGCCAGCGCGGAACGCCGTCCGCTCCGACGGTCCGGTCGACCGGAAGCCGATTGGCCACCACTACGAACTCACTACCGCGCGACACTGCGACCCGCCTCTCCAGGAACTCCCAGTGATCACCATGCCCAGAAACGGACATCAGGAACATCTTGTCACTTCGACGTTAAGGCGAGATGTCCTGAAAAGACCGGTGTCAGGTGAGCGGGGCGACTGCCTGGGGGTATTGGATCGAACCATATTCCTTTCCCGGCAGGTAACTCAGGTTTACCCGGAAGTCATGTCAGGGGTGACCCGCGGCGAAAAGTTATCTAGATCACACTTCTTCAACCCCAGGCGTCCATGCGGGCTTGTGCGCGCGCCAGGCGCCTGGTTTCGCGTGGGTCGACCTGGGGTCGCCCTGGAGGCCCCGGAGCCGCGTGGCGTCCGTGTGCAGCGGCTCCAGGGCCTCCAGGCGGCGCCGTAGCCCGCCGCACAAGGCGGAAGACCCGGCGGACGGCCGGATCCCGCTTGGGAGGGGGCGCGCCTCCAGGGCGGCGTACTCGGCGGCGTTCGCCTCCAGCCCGTCCACGCCCATGGCGCCGGGATCCCGGCGAACCGGAGTCCCGCACCGATGGGCCGTGGACGGGCCGGGCGAACAGGCCGACGGGCCCTTGGGGCGGTAGGCGACGTCGGCCGGCGGCCGGACCGGTCAGGTGGGGGCAGACCAGGTCCGGCATGGTCAGGCTGAGCCAGGCCAGGCCCGGCACGGGTCGGAGCCAGGCCCGGCGCGTTCTTGCGCCAAGCCCGGCGCGGGTCATGCGCCAGGCCCGGCATGGGTCGGAGCCAGGCCCGGCGCGGTCATGTGCCAGGCCCGGCATGGCCATGCGCCAAGCCCGGCATGGCCATGCGCCAAGCCCGGCGTGACCGTGCGCCAAGCCCGGCGCGGGTTCAGCACGGTCAAGGCAGGGCTGGCGTGGTCAGGCCGGTCGGGGTGTGGTCACGCCGGGTCTGGCGGGGTCAATCAGGGTCAGGCGGTCAGGCGGGGATGGATTCGCGGTCTGGGGCGTTCTCGCCGCGACGGCCCCAGATGACGCCGTCCAGCGAGAATCGGCCCGCGCCCGTGCCGGCGAGGAGCAGCGACGCCGCGAAGAGGACCATCACGTACTCGTAGCCGCCCTTGTCCAGGAAGAAGCCCTGGTCCATGTGGACGTACCAGAAGGCGCCCGCCATGTTCAGGGCGATCAGCACGCCGGCGACCGGGACCAGCAGCCCGATGATGAGCGCGATGCCGCCGAGCAGCTCGACATAGGTGGCGAAGACGGCGGCCAGGTCCGGCATCGGGATGCCGAGCTCGTCAAAGCCGGCGGCGGTCTTGGAGTGGCCGGCGTCGGCGAACTTCTTCCAGCCGTGCGCGACGAAGATCGCGCCGACCGCCAGCCGTCCGATCAGCAGGCCCGTGTCGGTCAGAGCGGGGAAGCGACGGGGTGGGAGCATGCCTCGGTCTCCTCTTGTTGAAGGTTCAAATATGAACTTCTCCGACGCTAGCATTTGATTCAAATCCAGACCATTTTGAAATTTCACAGGGCGTTCGAGCCAACTAGAATCACCAGGCCACCTAGAATCACCGCATGAACCAACCCCGCGACGCCCTCGCGCCACGAGAGCTGCGCGCCTGGATGGCCTTCCTGGCCGCCGGCCATCTGATCGACCACGAGATCGAGCGGCAGCTCAAGCGGGAGGGCGGGCTCTCCCACGCCGAGTTCGAGGTGCTGGTCGGGCTGAGCCTCGCCGAGGGCAACCGGCTCCGCATGTCGGACCTCGCGCGCGTGGTGATGGTGTCGAAGAGCCGGTTGACCTACCAGGTCACGCAGCTCGAACGGGCCGGGCTCGTGCGGCGGACCGGCAACGAGTCGGACCGGCGGTCGGTGTGGGCGGAGCTGACCGACGAGGGTGCCGAGGTGCTGGCCAGGGTCCGTCCCGGGCACCGCCGCGTCGTCCGCGAGACGCTGATCGAGGTGCTGGCCCCGGAGGAGATCGACCTGCTCGGCGACGCGCTCGGCCGCGTGGCCGACCGGCTGCGCGAGCGATGACGGCAGGCGCCCTGGAGGCGGAGCGATGACCGCCGGACGTCCCGGAGCCAGGGCGAAGACCGCTGGGTGGACGGCGGGAGGCAGGACGAAGGTCGCCGGACGTCCAGGAGGCAGGGCGTCGAGAACCGCTGGGCGGGCGGGAGGCAGGGCGAAGACCGCCGGACGCCCCGGAGGAAGGGCAGGGACCGGTGGACGTCCCGGAGGCAGGGCGATGGGGGCGTGGGTGGGAGGCGGGGCGCGTGCGTGACTTTGGCGGGATCGTGGAGCGGTCGCCCGTCCGGGTCGTCCGGCCGAGGTCGGCGGGCGAGGTGGCGCGTGCCGTCCGCGAGGCCGCCGCGCAGGGCCTGGACGCGGTGCCGCGCGGCCTCGGGCACTCCACCTACGGCCAGTCCCTCACCGCGGGCGTGTCGATCGACCTGCGCGAGCTGACCGGCGTCGAGGTCGGCGGGCGGCACGCGGTCGCCGCCGCCGGGACGAGCTGGCGCGAGGTCCTCGCCGCGACGCTGCCGCACGGGCTGGTCCCGCCGGTCCTGACCGACTACCTCGACGTGACGGTCGGCGGGACGATCTCCGCCGGCGGCGTCGGCGGGACGTCCCATGTGCGCGGCACGCAGGCCGAGAACGTGCTCGCCCTGGACGTCGTCGTGGACGGCGGCGAGCCCGTGGTCTGCTCCCCCGCCGTCCGGCCCGGCCTGTTCGACGCCGTCCGCGCCGGGCTCGGGCGGCACGGCGTGATCACCCGGGCGACGCTGCCGCTCGTCCGCGCACCGGAGCGCGTGCTGTGCTGCACCATCCCGTGCCGGGACGCGGCGGACGTGCTCCGCGTCCAGCGCGAGGTCCGCGCCGACGACATGTCGGCGCAGATCAAACCGTCCGACGACGGGGGCGGGTGGACGTACGAGGTCAAAGCCGTCCTCCACGGGGACGGCGCCCAGCCGCCGCCCGGCACGACGGACACCGAAGAGCTCCCCTACTTCGACTTCTGCGACCGGATGCGTCCGGACGTCGAGGAGCTGATCCGGCTCGGCGAATGGGCGCGGCCGCATCCGTGGGCGATGGTCTTCCTGCCCGCGCCGCGCGCCGCCGCGGTGATCAAGGCGACGCTGGCGGACATGACTCCGGCCGACCTGGGCCGCAGCGGCGTCATCCTGGTCAAGTCCCTGCGGGTCGGCCACGTGCCGATGCTGGCCGTGCCGGACGATCCCGTCCTGTTCAGCGTCCTGCGCACCGCCTCGCCCGGCTGCGCGTCCGCCGCGGAGATGCTCGCCGCGAACGGGACGCTGCTCGACCGCACCCGCGCGGTGGGCGGCACTCGCTACGCCGTCGACTCGGTCCCCGCCTGATCCAGACCCGGTCCCCGCCTGATCCAGACCCGGTCCCCGCCTGATCCAGACCCGGTCCCCGCCGCATCCAGACCCGGTCCCCGCCTGATCCACCGGCGCGGACCTCAGCCGGTCGGGTGGCCGGACTGGAAGGCGAGGCGGCGGTCGGCGTCCGCGGCGAGGCGGTCGCAGACGTCGTCCAGGCCCATGAAGACCTGCCACGGCTCCGCGCCGGACGCGGCGGCGAGGGCGTCCACGACGCGTTGTTCGAGGCTGGTGACGCGCTTGGCCTTCCAGACCTTGTCGGCGAGGCTGACGAGCAGGTCGTCCAGGCCGATGTCCGGATCGTCCCAGGACGCATGGGTGCGGGCGAAGCGGGCGAGCCGCTCCTCGACGCCGCGCTCGCGGAGGAGGTCGTACCCGGCCTGTTCGTGCTCGGCGCCTGGTCCGGACAGTTCGGACGGGTGCAGCGCCTTCCCGATGTCGTGCGTCGCCGCGCCGAACAGGACGGCCTCCGCGTCCACGTCCGCCGACGGATGGTGCTCGACCGTCCAGGCGACCAGTTCGGCGGCCACGTCGTGGACGGCCCGCAGGTGGGCGGCCAGGCGCGGTGGAGCGTCGAGCTCCTCCAGGAGCCGGACGGCCCGGTCCGGCAGCAGGCGCGGGCCCGGATCGGTGAGCGCGCGGCGCAGCGCGGCGGACGCCATCGGCCGCGCGGTCACAGCGCCAGGGCGATGACCTCGGCGCCGGGGAGATCCGCGAGCGCCTTGCCGGGAAGGAGGATCTTCGATCTGCGCAGGCCGCTGCCGATGACGGCCCGCGGGGCGGCGGCGACGGCCTCGTCCACGAGGATCGGCCAGCCGCCGGGAAGGCCGACCGGGGTGATGCCGCCGTACTCCATGCCGGTCAGTGCGGTCGCCTCGGCCATCGGCGCGAACGACGCCTTCCGGGCGCCGAGGCGCTTGCGGACGACGCCGTTGACGTCCGCGCGGCCGGTGGCGAGGACCATGCACGCCGCGTAGGTGACCTCGCCGCCGCGCTTGGCGGCGACGACCACGCAGTTGGCGCTGGCGTCGAGCGGGACGTCGTAGCGCTCGCAGAACGCCGCCGTGTCGGCCAGCTCCGGGTCGATCTCGGCGACCTCCGCGCCTGGAACGCCGCCGATCGCCGCCGCGACCGGGTCCGCGAGCAGGTCCGGACGTTCGTCCGCCGGTCCCCATTCGAGCCTGCCGACCATGAGCGCATCCCCTCTCGTTCTCCCAGGCCCCCACCTTGCCACGGGTCATGACGGCAGGGCGAAGGTCAGGTTCCGAGGTACCGCAGGACGGCGAGGACGCGGCGGCTGTACCCCGTCGCGTGCGACAGGTCGAGCTTGTCGAAGATCGCGTTGACGTGCTTCTCCACCGCGCTCTGCGAGATGTGGAGGATCGCCCCGATCGAGGCGTTGGCATGGCCCTGCGCCATGTGGTCGAGGACGTCCCGCTCGCGCGGCGTGAGGCGGGACAGCGGATCGGCCCGGGCCCCGTGCGCCGCGAGCAGGCGTCGCACCACCTCCGGGTCGAACGCCGCGCCGCCCGCGCCGACGCGGTCGAGGGCGTCCAGGAACTCGTCCACCTGCGCGACGCGGTCCTTCAGCAGGTAGCCGACGCCGGTGGTGTCCGCCGTGATCAGCTCGGTGGCGTAGCGCTTCTCCACGTACTGCGACAGGACGAGGACGCCGACGTCCGGCCACCGCTCCCTGATCTCCAGCGCGGCGCGCAGGCCCTCGTCGGTGTGCGTCGGCGGCATCCGGACGTCCACGACCACGACGTCCGGCGGCCCCGCCGCCACGGCCGCGAGCAGCGCCTCGCCGTCGCCGACCGCCGCCTCCACGTCGTGGCCCTCCTCGGCCAGCAGCCGTACCAGGCCTTCGCGGAGGAGGGTCGAGTCCTCGGCCAGCATCACCCGCACGGCAGCTCCGCGGTGATCACGGTCGGGCCGCCGGGCGGGCTGTCCACGGCGAACGTCCCGTCCAGCGCGGCGACCCTGCGGGCCAGGCCGGCGAGCCCGCCGCCGCCCGGGTCGGCTCCGCCGCTCCCGTCGTCCTCGATGCGCACGCCGATCATTGTGGCCGATCCGGTGACGTCCACCCGGACGCGGCGGGCGCCGGAGTGCTTGGACGCGTTCGTGACGGCCTCGCAGACGACGAAGTACGCGGCCGTCTCCACCGCGTGCGGGGGGCGTCCGGGCACGTCGTAGGCGATCGTCACCGGCAGCGGGGTCCGTTCGGCCACGGTCTCCAGCGCCGCGCGCAGGCCCTCGCCGTCCAGCGCCGCCGGGTAGACGCGCCAGGTCACCTCCCTCAGGTCTTCCAGGGCGCGCCTCGACTCCTCGTGCGCCTGCCTCAGCAGGTCGGCCGCCCTCTTCTCGGCTCCGGCGCGGCGGGCGCGGCCGATCAGCATGCCGAGCGCGACGAGACGCTGCTGGACGCCGTCGTGCAGGTCCCGCTCGATGCGGCGGCGCTCGTCGTCGACCGCGTCCACCACCTCGGCGCGGGTGACCGACAGCTGCGCGATGCGCCGCTCGTACTCCTCCAGCGGGCTCGGGCCCAGGCACCGGCGCGCCACCGTCCTCTCCAGCGCCACGACCCCGACCAGCCCCTGGACGGCCAGGAACAGCAGCACCAGCCCGAGGATCGCGGTGTACAGGACGATCCACCAGCTCGGCGGGATGCCGTCCAGGTAGTCGCCCGTGACCCACCAGCTCCAGGCCAGCGCGACCGCCATCGCCGCGCCGTAGGCCAGCAGCAGCAGGATCACCGCGCCGAGCAGCCCGACCGGCACGCGCAGGACCAGATACGCCAGCGCCTTCAGCGGACCGTATTGGACGGGCCTGTCCTCGCCGTGGAACTTCCTGAGCCGCCATCGCTCCAGTTCCGTCGCGGCCTGGGCGGCGTCCGCGACGACCGCCGGCACCACCCGCTGGCCGCGCGAGAAGGCCAGCGAGTAGGCCATCAGCAGCGCCGCCACCGCCAGCAGGACCAGCTCCACCCCGGCGGTGACCGCGCCCAGCGACAACCCCACCGCACCCCGCACGACACCACGCGTCCCCCACTGACCTCGGAGACCGCGCGGGCGCGGGCCTGCGAGATCGCCCGGCCCGCGAGAGCCCCGCGGGTCGCGGGGGTCGCGGGGGTTAGAAGATTCGGTCACGTTCGAATTCTCGGGTGTCCGCGCGGTGCCCGGTCGCCCGCGGTTCGTGGTCCGCCCACTGCTCCCCCGTGCCTCGCCGCTCCCCCGTACCTCGCCCCGCCTTCACGATACGCACGACGACGAACACGGCGGCGGCGAGGACAGCCAGCGCGAGCACCCCCTTGGAGTAGACGCCGACGTACTCCTCGACTGTCCGCCAGTTGTCGCCGAGCCCGTACCCGGCCAGGACGAACGTGGTGTTCCACAGCAGGCTGCCCAGGCCGGTGTAGATCAGGAACGTCGTCATCCGCATCCGCTCCACCCCGGCCGGGACGGAGACCAGGCTGCGGAAGATGGGGATCATGCGGCCGAAGAACACCGCCTTGGCGCCGTGCCGCGCGAACCACGCCTCCGTCCGGTCCAGGTCGGACAGCTTGACCAGCGGGAGCCGCGCCACGAGCGCGCGGATCCGGTCGCGGCCGATCAGCGCGCCGATCCCGTAGAGGACGAGGGCGCCGACGACGCTGCCGGCGGTCGTCCAGATCAGCGCCGCCGCCAGGCTCATCCGGCCCTGCGCGACGGTGAACCCGGCCAGCGGCAGGATCACCTCGCTCGGCAGCGGCGGGAACAGGTTCTCCAGCGCGATCGCCAGCCCGGCGCCCGGCGCGCCGAGCGTGTCCATCAGGTCGGTCGCCCATCCCGCGATGCCGCCGGTCGGCTCGCTCCCGGACGCCGCGTACGCCATTTCGATCATGTTGACGACGCTAGAAACCGGCCGGTCCCGTCACCATGGTGGACACCGCCCGCCCGACCGGCCGGGCGCCGCACCCCGACCCTGCGGAAAACCACACCCCCGCGGGCCGTCGACGGCTCAGCGGTGCGCCGTCCGGTCGCCTGCACCCGCTCCCGGCGTCAGGACGGCCTGGTGACGCCGCCGGTGGGCCGCTGGTGACGCCGCTGGTGGGACCGCTGGTGGGACCGCCGGTAGGACCGCTGGTGCAGCCCGCACGCTCAGATGGTGGCCTTACCCGGCCGCGAGGGCTGATCGGCGGATTCAGCGGAGAGTGAAACCCGGTTCGGCCGGGGGCCCGGCCGAGGAGGCTCGAAGCCTCGGTTCCCGCAGGCTGCACGGGTTCTGGACGCGGTCCGGTGCCGGTTTCGGACACCCGTCCGGCCGCCGCTCGGGTAAAGAATCTTTTTGATCGACTTTTCCGTAAAGAACCTTTCTTGTAGCGTTCGCAGGGTTTTGTGAAGTGAATTCATGATCGAAATTCCCGCCGCAAGATCATAAGGACGCCGCGATGCCCCTCGCCACAGGCCTGGCCGCGGCCGCGCTCCTCGGCCTGATGACGCTCCTGGCCACGGCGCGGCACGGCAGGCACCGCCCCTGCTCGGGGAACGAGCACCCCGAGTCCCTGACGGCCGTTCTCGGCCCGGGCGACGAGGAGTACCTCGCGTGGCTGGCCGACCACCACTGGCCCGGCGACGAGTACCTGGACATGGAGCACGAGTGGCTCGGCGAGCTGGACCCCGGCGAGCAGGCCGGGCCCTACGAGTCGCCGCTGTGCCCCCGCTGCGACCTGCGGTGCGAGGACGTCTGGCCGTGCCCCACCTGCGGGCGGGTGCTGCACTCGTCCTGCGGCCACGGGATGCGGCGCCGGAGGGTCGACCGCCCGTACCGCACGCACGGCACGAACCCGGAGGCGGTCATCGCGGAGTGGATCTGCACGGGGTGCGCCTCCGTCGTCGGTCTGGACGTCGACCACGGCGGCGAGCCCGATGAGGGCCTCTTGCGGTGAATCGGGCGAGTTGCCCCTCCTTGTCCGGCTTCACACGTATTGAAGGGTAAAGAATCCCTCATTGACTTGCATATTTCGGACGGGCGACGGCAGGCTGCATCTATGTCCTTAATCACAGGGACACCCTGGAGGACCCCGTGACCGCACAACACGACTCGATCTGCCCGCACGAACCGGCCTGCCCGGCGCCCGACGCCGTCGACCGCGAGGCCGCGCGCACCGTCGCCAGCCACCCGGAGCAGGGGTGGAGCCTGCTCTGCAACGGCATCGTCGTCTTCGACGACACCGGCGAGCTGCTGCCCGACGGCCGCGTGATCGCGCCGCACCGTCCCACCACGGCCGCCTAGGCCCGTTTCCGGACGGCCGCTTTCCGGACGCCCCTTTTCCGGACACTCCCGGTCCTGACACCGGGTCCTGACGCCGGGTCCTGACGCCGGGTCCTGGCGCCCGGTCCTGCCTCCGGACGACTCGGCGCGCCGGCGGATCACCTGATCACATGACGGTCGAACCCGAGCCGCGCCAGCTCCTCGTACGCCGCCCAGACCGCCGCCGGGACGTGCGTCGGCACCTGGAAGCCCCGCTCCGCGTAGACGACCATGCGCTGCAGGTCGCCCACCATTAGCTCGACGAACTGCCGCTCCTCCCCGGCGTACGCCTCGAACCCCAGCTCGGGCGCGGAGGCGACCCAGCCCACCCCGGCCCACTGGCGGCGCGCCGTGGCCAGCGCCCGGCGCGTCATGTACGGCTTGGCGACCAGGATCCCGCGCTCCACCGCGACGCCCCGCTCCGCCAGCAGCCGCCTGGACGCGGTGATGTTCTCCCCCGTGTTCGTCGCGGTCTCCTCCAGCAGCAGCGCCCGATCCGGGACGCCGTGCTCGCGGGCGACGCGTCCGAAAACCCGCGCCTCGGTCAGCTCCCACCCGGACGTGACCTTCCCGCGTCCGCCCGACACGACCACCAGCGGCGCCCACCCCTCGTGCCAGAGCCGCGCCGCGTGCACCGCCACCCGCGTGTCGTGGCTCCCCAGCGCGAGGATCACGTCAGCCTTGGAGAGGGGCTCGGACAGGACGAGATAGTCCCAGACGATCCTGGCCAGCTCGCGCGTACGCGCGTCCACCCGAGGCTCCACGGGGTCATTGTCCCCGGCGGTCTGCATGTCGGACTCCCATCGGAAGGGTCGTCCCGGTAGCGTTCAAGTGTTTCGCTCCTTACGCAAGAATCATGTGGAACTCGACCGCGGAAGGACGGTGTGGTGTGATCGCAGTCCTGGTCCTCGTGGCCTTGGTCGCCCTGTTCGGCCTCTGCCTGCCGAACCTGCTCCGTCCCATGCCGCCCGTCCGCGTCCTCGTCCGCGATCCCGACCCACCGCCCCGGGACGCCTCCCCCGCCGTCCACCCGGAGTCGATGACCGCCGAACTCGACCCCGCCGACGAGGAGTACCTCGCCTGCCTCGCCGACACCCTCTGGCCCGACGACGAGTACCTGGAACCCGAGCACACCACCGACGGCGAAGAAGAATCCGGCGGCAGCGGCATGCGCCTCTGACCCCCTTCCGCGGGGCAGGGGTCAGGGGGTCTCGTGGAAGAGGGCGCTTACGGATTCGCCGTTGTGGATTCGGCGGACGGCCTCGGCCAGGGCGGGGGCTATGGAGAGGACGCGGAGCTTGTCGCTGCGGTCGCCGTTGGGGACGGGGACCGTGTTCGTGCAGACGATCTCCAGGACGTCGGGCTCGGCGGAGAGGCGGCCGAGGGCGCCGGCGGAGAACAGGCCGTGCGTGCAGGCGACGCGGATGGTCCGGGCGTCCAGTTCGCGGAGACGGTCGAGGAGTTCCAGGACGGTGCTGCCCTTGGCGATCTCGTCGTCCAGGACGATCACGTCGCGGCCGGCGATCTCGCCGATGACGGAGCTGATCTGGACGCGGTCGTCCGCGAAGCGCTGTTTGGCGCCCGCGGCGACCGGGACGCCGAGGAGGCGCGCGAACGCGGCGGCCTGCTTCGCGTTGCCGAGGTCGGGCGAGACGACGGTGGTGCGCGACAGGTCGTGGCCGCGGAAGTGGGCGGCGAGTTCGCGGAGCGCGTGCAGGTGGTCGACGGGCACGGAGAAGAAGCCGTGGACCTGCGGCGAGTGCAGCGTCATCGCCAGGACGCGGCCCGCTCCTGAGGCGACGAGCAGGTCGGCGACCAGGCGGCCGCCGATGGAGATGCGGGGCTCGTCCTTCTTGTCGGAGCGGGCGTAGGAGTAGTGCGGCATCACGACGGTGATGCGGCTCGCGGACGCGCCGCGGGCGGCGTCGCACATGAGCAGCAGCTCGACCAGGTTCTCCTGGACGGGCGCGACGAGCGGCTGGATCAGGAAGACGTCCCGTTCCCGGCAGTTCGCCTGCAGCTGGACCTCCAGGCAGTCGTTGGCGAACCGGGAGACGCGCACCGGGCTGAGCGGCACCCCCAGATGGGCGCAGACCTCGTCGGCCAGCCGGGGGTGGGCGCTACCGCTGAACACGGCGATCTCTCGCACGGACCCGCTCCTCACGTGATCGACCGCGTTCATGCTAGAGGCCGGGGGAACGCGGTCCAGAGGCCGGGGGCAGGCGGTTCAGATGCCGGGGGGACAGGGTTCAGATGCCGGGGGACGGGATCCCTGAGCGGTGTCAGGGTGGTCTTCCGGTCATGCGGTGGGCAGGGGCTCGCCGGTCTCCAGGAGGGTCTTGAGGCCGGACACGACGCTCGGCCAGCCGTGGCGCGACATGTCGAGGAGAGCGTCGCCCCCCTCGTGGACGACCGTCAGCTTGACCGTCTCCCCGGCCGGTTCGATGTCGAAGCTGACGGTGGAGCGGGGTTCGGCGAGGAGCTTGGCGCGGGTCTCCTCGTCCACGCCGACCGCCTTCGCCCATTCGGGGGTGAAGGTGTGCCAGGTGTAGGAGAGGCGGCGGGGCGGGTCGGCTTCGAGGACGACCTGCTCGGGGTCATCTATCGTGGCGTTCTCCTCGTTCCAGGTGATCGTGGAGCCGGGCGTCCAGTCGGTCTCGAACGTGACGCCCCAGTAGCGGCGGGTGAAGGCCGGGTCGGTCAGCGCCTGCCAGAGCCGTTCCGGCGTGGTGCGGATGTAGGTGGTGTAGACGAATTCGCTTCCGGTCATGGGGTCCTGCTCCAATGCGGTCTTCAGGTCGGCGAGCGCGCTGGCCCGCTCCCGGTCGTACCGACTCATCCAGCGGTCGGCGATGGCGTTGATCGGGGCGGCGTTGAGGTGGTGGAGCTTCTCGCGGCCACGGCGTCGCGTGGTCACGAGGCCCGCGGCCTCCAGCACGGCGAGGTGTTTGCTGACCGACTGGCGGGCCATGTCGAGCCCGTCGCACAGCTCCCGGAGGGTCTGTCCGTTGCGGGCGTTGAGGCTGTCCAGGAGCCTGCGCCGGCTCGTGTCGGCCAGGGCCTTGAAGATCTCGTCCATGCACCGTCCCAATATGGAGCCTTCTGGCTGCCTTTAACAATAGGCAGCCGGACGGCTGCATGTCAATCCGGGGTCACGGTTTGCGGCCGACGCCGCCGAACGCGTCCACCGCCTCCTGGTCGGCGGCGCCGTCCGGACGCCAGTGCGTCACGGAGACCACGCCGGGCTCCAGCAGTTCCAGGCCGTCGAAGAACCGCTCCATCTGCTCGGGGCTGCGCAGGACGAGCGGCGCGTTCCCGGACGCGTTCCACACCTCGACGATCCGGTCGGACGCCTCGCCGTGGACGACGTTCGTCCCGTCCGACATGGCGAAGTAGCTGCCAGGCGGCACCGCGTCCAGGAGCCGCCGCACGACGGCGTACGCCTCGCCGTCGTCCGGGATGAACTCCAGGATGCCCATCAGCGTGAACGCGATCGGCCTCCCGAAGTCGAGCGTCTCGGCGGCGGCCGCCAGGATGCGGTCCGGGTCGCGCAGGTCGGCGTCGACGTAGGCCGTCTCGCCCTCGGGCGTGCTGGTGAGCAGCGCCCGCGCGTGCCGCAGCACGAGCGGGTCGTGATCCACGTAGACGATCTTCGACTCGGGCGCGGCGCGCTGCGCGACCTCATGGGTGTTGTCCACCGTGGGCAGGCCCGTCCCGATGTCGATGAACTGGCGGACGCCCGCCTCCGCCGCCAGATGCCAGACGACCCGGTTGAGGAACAGCCGGGACGCGCGGGCGAGGCGCGCCACGTCCGGCAGCATCCCGAGGATCTGGTCGCCGACCTCCCGGTCCACCGGGTAGTTGTCCTTGCCGCCCAGCCAGTAGTTCCAGATGCGCGCCACATGCGGGACGCTCGTGTCGATGTCGGGGCCGGGCCTGTCTTCGTTCATGCACTGTTCCGTTCCCGGCCCCGTGCCCGTCAGTCGTCGTCGGTCGCGTTGGCGAGGATCTTGGCGGTCGCGGCGTCCACGATCACTTCGTGCTCGGTGCCGTCCGGGCCGGTGACGTCGACCTCCCAGACCGCCCTGCCGTGCTCCCGCTCGAAGTCGACGGACGTCACCGTGCCGGAGACCGCCTTCTGCGCGGCCCCGGCGGCGTCCGATGCGGTGACCTTGGCCTTGCGGAGCGCGGCGGACGGGTCCCGGTCGTCACCGTCGTCGTCACCGTCGTCGTCACCGTCGTCGGCCCGGTGGGCGGCGCGGTCGGACAGGAGCTTGCCGGTGGCGGCGTCGACCGTGACGTCCCGCCAGCCGCCGCGGTCGGACAGGAGGTCGATCTCCCAGACGGGGGCGGCGCGGTCGTCGCCGTCCAGCTCGATCTCCTCGACCTTGCCGGGGGCCGCCTTCAGCGCGGCGGCCGCCGCCTCCGCCGCCGTGACCGAGGTGCCGGGCCGCGGCGACAGAGGCGTCGTGCCGTCCCCGCCGTCGTGGGCGGCGAACGCGGTGGCCGCTCCCCCGCCCGCGAGGACGCTTGCGGCGACGACCGTGACCAGCAGGCCGCGTCCGGAGACGAAGCGGCGCGCGTAGATCCTCATGTGCACCCTCCAGGTGTCGCGCCGGGCGGCCGGCGAGTCCGGCCGCCCGTGCCTTTTCGACGATGCCGCGGGTTCCTGTAAGGGCCCTGAAGCTTCCTGAAGCCGCCTTCAGGGACGGTTTGGCAGTCTGTGGGCATGCGCCTGCTGCTCGTGGAGGACGAGAAACGCCTGGCCACGTCCCTCGCCCGCGGACTGACGGCCGAGGGGTTCGTGGTCGAGACCGTCCATGACGGCGCCGAGGGGCTCGACCGGGCGCTCGCCGGAGGGTTCGACCTGATCGTCCTGGACATCATGCTGCCCGGCATGAACGGCTACCGGGTGTGCGCGTCGCTGCGCGCGGCGGGCGACGAGACGCCGATCCTCATGCTGACCGCCAAGGACGGCGAGTACGACGAGGCCGAGGGCCTGGACACGGGCGCCGACGACTACCTCACCAAGCCGTTCTCGTACGTGGTGCTGGTCGCCCGCGTCCGCGCGCTGCTGCGCCGCCGGACGCGGGGCGCCGCGCCGACCATCGTGCTCGGCGACCTCACCGTGGACCCGGCGGCGCGGCGGGTGTTCCGCGGCGACGCGGAGGTGGAGCTGACCGCCAAGGAGTTCGCCGTGCTGGAGCACCTGGCGTCGAACGCGGGCCAGGTCGTGTCGAAGACGCAGATCATGGAGGCGGTCTGGGACTTCGCCTACGGCGGGGACCCGAACATCGTCGAGGTGTACGTGAGCGCGCTGCGCCGCAAGCTCGACGTCCCGTTCGGGCGCAGGTCGATCGCGACGGTGCGCGGGGCCGGATACCGGCTGGCCAGGGACGGAGGCGCCTGACGTGCCGCGGCGTTTCCCGTCCGCGCGGGTGCGGCGCTTCCGGTCCGCGCGGGCACGGCGCTTGCGGGGTGTGCAGGTGCGGCGCTTCTCGTCCGTGCGGGTGCGGCTGTCGTCCGTCCGGGCGCGGACGACGCTCGGCGCGACCGCCGTGGTGGCCGGCGCGCTGATCGCGGCGGGGCTGGCGGTCGTGCTGCTGCTCCGCGCCAACCTCGGCGGGCAGGCCGATCTGGAGGCGGAGGTCGCGGCCCGGGAGGTCGCGTCGCAGCTCGCGACCGGCGTCCCGTACCGGAGCCTCGACCTGCCGGACGGCGACGACCATCCCGTGCAGGTCGTGGACGAGCGCGGCCGCGTCCGCGCGGCGAGCGAGGACCTGAAGGCGATCGACGGGACGGCATCGCCGGGCGTCCGGCCCGACTCGTCCCCGGCGGGCCGCGACGACACCGACGACGACTCCGACGACGACGATCCCGGGCGCGGCGAGGTGTCGGACGACGGCCCGCGCTTCTCCACCGGCAGCGCGACCGTCGACGGCCGCACCGCCGACTACCGGTTCGCGGCGGTCGAGGCGACGACGCCGTCGGACGAGACCGTCACCGTGTACGCGGGCGCGGACCTGGCCGCCGCGCGGGACGCGGTCGGCACCGTCACCAAGGCGATGCTCGCGGGCCTGCCCCTGCTGGTCGCCGTGGTCGCGGGCGTGACGTGGCTGGTCACGCGGCGGGCGCTGCGTCCGGTGGAGGACGTCAGGGCGGAGCTGGCCGAGATCACCGCGGCCGGAGACCTGGCCCGGCGGGTGCCCGTCCCGGACTCCCGGGACGAGATCGCCGGCCTGGCGGCCACGACGAACGCGACCCTCGCCGCGCTGGAGGACTCCGTCGCGAAGCAGCGCGGGTTCGTCGCGGACGCCTCGCACGAGCTGCGCAGCCCGATCGCGTCGCTGCGCACCCAGCTGGAGGTCGCGGCCGCGCATCCCGGGCCGCTGGACGTGGACGGCCTCGTCGCGGACGTCGTGCGCCTCCAGGATCTGGCCGCCGACCTGCTGCTCCTCGCCCGGATCGACGCGGGCGACCGTCCGCCGGAGCGGCCCGTCAGGCTCGGAAGCCTCGTCCGGGACGAGCTGGACCGCCGTCGGCGCGCGGCGGGCGACCGGTTCCCCGTCAAGGCGTGGATCGACGACGACCCCCGCGTCATGGGCGTGCCGGGACGGCTCGCGCGGGTCGTCGGCAACCTCCTCGACAACGCCGAACGGCACGCGCGCACGGGCGTCCGGCTGTCGGTGTCCGAGGAGGCGGGCCAGGCGGTCGTGCGGGTCACCGACGACGGCCCGGGGGTGCCGCCCGCCGACCGGGAGCGGATCTTCGAGCGGTTCGTCCGGCTGGACGACGCCCGCAGCCGCGACGAGGGCGGCGCGGGCCTCGGCCTCGCCATCGCCCGGGACCTGGTCCGGGCGCACGGCGGGGACCTCACCGCCGGCGACGTCCCAGGCGGCGGCGCCCTCTTCGAGGTGCGCCTGCCGATGATCACTTCAGGAGCCGGCGGGCCATGACCATCCGCTGGATCTGGTTCGTCCCTCGCAGGACTGCGTGATCTCGGCTCTGCCAGCATGATCTCGGTGGCCTCAACGAACGCGTAGCCGGCGGATCGGAGAGCCGATCCAAGTCTGGAAGTGCGCGGCCAAAAGCTGGTTGCGCAGCTTGGCGACCACGGCTCGGGCACCTGGACTGGACGCAGAAGATCTGCCGCGATGCACGGAAAGCACGTTAAGGCACCGGTATGGTGGCTAGTCAACGTCATCCCGTTCCGGGGGTTGTGCATGGCGGCGGAGAACATCGACGAGGTCATCGAAGGGCTTGCCGACATCGTGCGGGACGCCAGTCGCACGGGTGACCGGGTCGGGTACTTCGCAGCGTTGTACCGGCAGGTGACCGTCGAAGTCCGCACGGCCATTCGCGCTGGACAGTTCGATGACGGCGCACGAATGAACCGGTTCGACACGCTGTTCGGCAACCGCTACTTCGAGGCGTACGATGCCTGGCGGCGCACCCGGGGCGGGCCACGTTGCTGGCGCGAGACGTTCGGGCTGCTCCACGACGCCGACACCATCATCGTTCAGCACCTGATACTCGGCGTGAACGCGCACATCAACCTCGACTTGGCGATTGCCGCCGCGCAGACCAGTCCGGGCGAGGCCATCCACGAGTTGCGGCGCGACTTTCTGCTGATCAACGACATCCTGGCGCGGGTGGTGCTGGAAGTGCAGAGCGCGGTCGGCGATTTATCGCCGCTCCTGTGGCTGCTGGACCAGGTCGGCGGCCGCACCGATGAACGGATCCTGGATTTCAGTATCCGTCAGTCCCGGCAAGAGGCTTGGCACAACGCCGTCCTGCTCGCCGGGCAGCACGACACAGAACGCGAGGACACCATCGAGCGGCTCGACGTCCGGGCCGCCGTGCTCGCACGCTTGATAGCACGCCCCGATGGCCTCGTCCGACCGGCACTGCAGTTGATCAGGAGCAGCGAGAGTGGTGACGTGCAGGCCGTCATCACGCATCTAGACCGCGCCATGGGACAACACCCCGGGATCTCATCGACCACCCATTGACGGAGCCCGGGGGTTCCAGCGCGGCGACAATGAGCTCGGCCGCTCCGCGCCCGGCACCGGAATCAGATGGCTACTTCAGGAGCTGGCGGGCCATGACCATGCGCTGGATCTGGTTCGTCCCCTCGTAGATCTGGGTGATCTTGGCGTCGCGCATCATCCGCTCGACCGGGAACTCGCGGGTGTAGCCGTAGCCGCCGAGGAGCTGGACGGCGTCGGTCGTCACGTCCATCGCCACGTCGGACGCCAGCGTCTTGCACGCCGACGACACGAACGTCAGGTCGGCGATCCTCTCGCCGTGCATCGCCCGCTCGGACTTGATCGCCGCGTGGTAGGTGAGCTGGCGGGCCCCTTCGAGCCGCATCGCCATGTCGGCCAGCATGAACTGCACGCCCTGGAAGTCGGCGATGGGCTTGCCGAACTGGCGGCGGTCCTTGACGTAGCCGAGCGCGAAGTCGAGCGCGCCCTGGGCGATGCCGAGGGCCTGGGCGGCGATCGTGATGCGGGTGTGGTCGAGGGTGGCCAGCGCCGTCTTGAAGCCGCTTCCCTCGGCGCCGATGATCCGGTCGGCGGGGATGCGGACGTCCTCCAGGATCACCTGGCGGGTCGGGGAGCCCTTGATGCCGAGCTTGCGCTCCTTCGGGCCGAAGGAGACGCCCGGGTCGCCCTTCTCGACGACGAACGCGGAGATGCCGCGGGCGCCCTGCGACGGGTCGGTGACGGCCATCACCGTGTAGAACTCCGACTCGCCCGCGTTGGTGATCCACATCTTGGTGCCGTTCAGCACCCACGCCTCGCCGTCGCGGACCGCGCGGGTCTTCATCCCGGCCGCGTCCGAGCCCGCGTCGGCCTCCGACAGCGCGTAGGAGAACATCGCCTCGCCGCGCGCCACCGGCCCCAGGTACTTCGCCTTCAGCTCCTCGGAGCCGGACAGCAGGACCGGGACGGTGCCCAGCTTGTTCACCGCCGGGATCAGCGACGACGAGGCGCACGCGCGGGCGACCTCCTCGATCACGATGACCGTGGCGAGGGCGTCCGCGCCCCCGCCGCCGTACTGCTCGGGGACGTGCACCGCGTGCAGGTCGTTGGCCACCAGCGCGTCGAGGGCCTCCTGCGGGAACCGGGACTCCTCGTCCACCTCCGCCGCGAACGGAGCGATCTTGGCGTCGGCCAGCTCGCGCACCGTGCGCCGCAGCAGCTCATGCTCCTCGGACGGCGCGTAGGCAGGGAAGTCGCTCATGATTCCTCCGCGGGGCCGCGTCGACGGCCATATTACTTTGACGGCCAATATTTGAACGCCAAAGTAAGCGAGGCGGCGGGCCCGAGTCAAGGCGGCGCCGGGCGATGCGCGTCACACCCGCCGGGCGACACCACACCCCTCGGGGAGCGGACGGTCCCGCCGGCCCCCGTCCGGGTCGGCGGGACCGTCCTTTTCCGTGGCCGGTTGACCGGACAGGGCTCGAACCTGCGACCCGCTGTTTGTAAGACAGCCGCTCTACCTGACTGAGCTACCGGTCATCGCCCGGACAGCCATTCCGGGACGCGCTGCTGGAGCAGGGCTTGAACCTGCATGACGTGATTCAGAATCACGCATCCTGCCGATTGGATGATCCAGCATTGGGTGCCCGCCGGCGGGCGGTGGCGTCCGCCCGCCTGGGCACGGGAGAACCAGCCGGGGGTCGTTACTCCCGCCGGTCCAGTCCAGAGCCGCACCCGGGAATTGAGCCCGGTTCGCCTGGGTGGAAGCCAGGTGTCTCACCATTCGACCTGTGCGGCAGTGCAGGAGCCTGACCAGGGCTCGCGTGGCCGTCCGAGGAGTCGAACCTCGTCCCCCCGGGGTTCAACCGGGTGCTCATCCACATGAGCTAGAAGGCCATGAAAAAGCCGCCGGGGATCGTCTCCCTGGCGGCCTCCGGCGGAGCCTTCTCAGGCCCTATCCAGAGGCGTCCACGGGGTCGCTGCAACCGCCCTTCGGCCGAGCGGCGAAGGGCCGCTGCCACTGGGCGACAAACCCGGTCATCGTGCGGCTCCTTTCTCTGCTCGTGCGTTCGTCATTGCTCTTATAGTGCGGCATGGCTCGCGGTGTGTGCAATCGCTTTTAACGCGGCCCGCACTTTGACACGGGACCGCACCGGGGCCCTGCCCAGCTCACGGGTCCCGGTGCGGCCGTCGTCGGTCGGCGGGGCGCCGTCCGCGTCAGAGGGCCCTGCGGCGCGTGCGCGCCGGACGGCGGCGCGACGGGGCCAGCAGCCGCTGGAGCACCCTGAACGGCAGGGTGACGATGCTGATCACCACGCCCGCGACGGCGCCGAGAACGCCCGCGATCGTGCCGGTGACGGCGCTGAGCGCTGCACTGATGCGGCGCATTTGGATTCACTCCTTCATGTCGTCCTAAAGCGCCCCATACCCTGTGATGGCGTTTTACACGGGCTTTGCCCCGATGACGACGGTGGCGTGGAATTCCTCGGACGCGGCCACGGCGGCGCTGAGACCGGCGCGTTCGACGGCCGCGACGGCGTCCGGGACCTGCCGTCCGCTCGTCTCGAACAGCAGGCGTCCGCCCGGCGCGAGCCAGTCCGGCGCCTCGGCGGTGACGCGGCGCAGGACGTCGAGCCCGTCCGCGCCGCCGTCGAGCGCCACGCGCGGCTCGTGCTCGCGCGCCTCCGCCGGCATCAGCGCGAGCTCGCCGGCCGGAACGTAGGGCACATTGGCGAGCAGCACGTCGATCGTGCCGCGCAGCACGGGCGGGAGCGGTGCGTACAGGTCGCCCTCGTGGACGTGCCCGCCGAACGGCGCGAGGTTGCGGCGGGCGCAGCGCACCGCCGCGGGTTCGATGTCGGCGGCGTGCAGCGCGAACGCGTCCCGGCCGCCGGCGAGCAGGACGGAGGCGAGCGCGGCCCCGAGCGCGCCTGAGCCGCAGCACAGATCGACGATCACGGGACGCGGCGGGCCCAGCGCGGCGGCCTGCCGGACGAGGCGTTCGGCGGCCTGCCGGACGAGGAACTCGGTGCGGCGGCGCGGCACGAAGACGCCGGGGTCGACGGCGATCCGGAGGCCGCAGAACTCGGCCCAGCCGAGGACGTGTTCGAGCGGCAGGCCGGCGGCGCGCCGCTCCACCATGGCGGACGCGTCGTCCGGCGTGGCGGCCGTGGCGAGGATCAGGCGGGCCTCGTCCTCGGCGAAGACGCAGCCCGCGGCGCGCAGCCTGGCGGCGACGGCGGTCTCGGTGAGGGGTGCTGTCATGAGCGACCGCAACCCTATCCGAGGTTCTTGCCCGAGTCCTTCGCCGAGGTTCTTGTCCGGGGCTCCGCAACGCTCCACGGTCCGATGGTGTTCAAGGGACATGAGCATCTATGCGGACAGGGTCGCGGAGGGCGACTGGGCGGCGCTCGCCGAGGAGATGGACGCCTACGGCAGCGCTCTGACGCCTCCGCTGCTGACCAAGGAGGAGTGCGCGGACATCGCCGCCCTGTACGACGACGTAGGACGGTTCCGTTCGACGATCGACATGGAGCGGTACCGGTTCGGCGCCGGCCAGTACCGGTACTTCGCCGAGCCGTTCCCGGAGCCGGTCGGCGAGTTGCGCGCGGCGCTGTATCCGCGCCTGCTGCCGATCGCGCGCGACTGGGCCGCCAGGCTCGGACGGCCCGCCCCCTGGCCGGACACCCTGGAAGACTGGCTGGACATGTGCCATGCGGCGGGCCAGAAGAAGCCGACGCCGATCCTGCTGCGATACGGGCGGGACGGCTGGAACGCCCTGCACCGCGACCTCTACGGCGACCTGGTGTTCCCGATGCAGGTCGTGATCGGCCTGGACGAGCCGGGCGGCGACTACACCGGCGGGGAGTTCATGATGGTCGAGCAGCGGGCCCGCGCCCAGTCGCGGGGCACGGCGACGCTGCTTCCCCGCGGCCGCGGCCTGGTCTTCACCACACGGGACCGTCCGGTGCGGACGAAGCGCGGGTGGTCGGCGGCGCCGATGCGGCACGGGGTCAGCGTCGTCCGGTCGGGGCACCGCCGCACGCTGGGCCTGGTATTCCACGACGCGGCCTAGCCTCGCGCCATGAGCCTCGCGGCCTGAACTCGCGGCCTGGACTCGCGGTGTGAACTCGCAGCGTGAAATGGCGGCCTAAGCTCGCGGGCATGGGCGACCGGGGCCTCAAAGCCGACTGCGCGAATTGTTTCGGGCTGTGCTGCGTCGCGCTGCCCTTCGCCGCGTCGGCCGATTTCGCCGTGGAGAAGGCGGCGGGCGAGCCGTGCCGCAACCTCATGGCCGATCACAGCTGTGGCATCCACTCGAACCTTCGGGAGCGGGGTTTCCAGGGCTGCACCGTTTTCGACTGTTTCGGGGCCGGGCAGAAGGTGTCGCAGGGCACCTTCGGCGGACGGGACTGGCGGCGCGACCCCGCCGTCGCGCGGGACATGTTCCGCGTGTTCCCCGTCATGCGGCAGCTTCATGAGCTGCTCTGGTACCTGGGGGAAGCGCTGGCGAGGCCGTCCGCCGGGCCCGTCCGAGACGATCTCCGCGCGGCCGCCGACGACGTCGGCCGTCTCGCCCGGGGCGGTCCCGGCGAGCTCGTCGCGCTGGACGTCAGGCAGGTGCGGGCGAAGGTCGACGTCCTGCTTCTGCGCGTCAGCGAGCTGGTCAGGGCCTCCGTCCCTGGGCGGAAGCAGAACCGGCGTGGAGCCGACCTGATCGGGGCGAAGCTGAGGGGCGCGAACCTCCGCGGGGCCGATCTGCGGGGCGCGTACCTGATCGCGGCCGACCTGCGGGACGCCGATCTGCGGGCGTCCGACCTGATCGGCGCGGACCTGCGGGACGCCGACCTGCGCGGGGCCGACCTCACCGGGAGCCGTCTTCCTCACCCGGCCGCAGCTCGACTCGGCCCGGGGCGACGCCGCCACGCGACTGTCCGCGGCCCTGGGGCGGCCCGCCCACTGGTGACCCGCCCCCGCTGACCACCGCGCGGTGGCCGCTCACTGATCTTGTTTAGGGCCGCCGTTGAGGGGCATTCCCCCGCAGCACGGGTCATCAGGGGGGCTGCGTGACGCGGGTGCGATGGTGGGGGACGGGTCTCGTGGCGCTCGCGCTGCTGGTCCCGTGCGCCGGGCTGCCCCTGCTGGACAAGGCCCTCGGGAGCGGCGCCGAGCCGCTGGCGCCGGGGACGATCCTGTCGGTCGGGACGGAGCGCGACGACGTCCGGCCGATCACGCTGACCGTCCCGCACGCCGGGTGGGCGCTCGACGAGGCGGCCACGTCCCTGACCGGCTACGCGAAGCTGACCAGCGAGGACGTCGTGGTCAACCTGAGCGTCGCCGTCCCGCTGGCCCCGTTCGACGCGCGCGCGCTGTGGGACGGTCTCGGCCGCATCGTCGCGATCGGCGGGCGCGCGCGGCTCGGGACGCGGCCCGTCCCGATCGTGACGGCGCGCGGGCTGACCGGGCTCACCGGGACGCTCGCCGGGCGGGACCGGACGGGCACGGCGGCGGTCTTCGCCACCGACACGCTAGGGGCGACGGTGACGGCGGCCGGTCCCCCGCTCGCGTTCCGGAGCGTGGCCGCGCAGGTCGAGGCGATGGTGCGGACCGTCACGATCGCGGCGCCCTGGACGTCGGAGACCGGCCCATGACCCGCAGACCGACGCCCTGGACGTCGGAGACCGACCCATGACCCGCAGACCGGCGCCCTGGACGTCGGAGACCGGCCGATGACGCGCAGACCGGCGTTCTGGCTGTGGGTCGCGGTGTGCCTGTCCGGGGCGTGGATCGCGGTGCGCGGGCTGGACGCCGCCGTCCGGGCGTTCCCGGCCGGCGCGGTGGCGGGGGGCGCGCTGCTGGCGCCCGCGCTCGCCGCCGGCGTCTGGGGACTGCGGCGGCTGCATCCCGTCCGGTCGCATCCGCTCGGGTACGCGCTGATGGCGGTGGCGTGGGGCGGGCTGGCCGCGTTCGGGCTGGCGCTGCCCGCGAACGCGGCGTTCCAGGCGGTCATCGGGAAGACGGCGGGCCCGGAGTTCGGCTCCGCGTGGGGCGCGGCGATCGCCGCGCCGGTGAACGAGGAGATCCTGAAACTGCTCGGGGTGGTGACGCTGGCGCTGCTGGCGCCGTCCGCGATCCGCGGCCCGCTGGACGGCTGGGGTTACGGCGCGCTCACCGGGCTCGGCTTCCAGATCTCCGAGAACTTCCTCTACGTCCTCAACACGATCGTGCTGACGGGGGCGACGCAGGACGTGAACGCGGCGCTGTTCTCGTTCGGCACCCGGGTGATCGGCGGCGCGTGGTGGAGCCACTGGGCGATGACGGCGATCGGCGGGGCGGGGCTCGGCTGCCTGCTCGGCCGCGCGTCCCGGACGACCGCGGCCGTGGCGTTCGCCGCGTTCGTCCTGGCGATGGCGCTGCACTCCTGGTGGGACGCGCCCGTCCTGCCCGGGGTGGCGCTGCTGCCGGTGAAGGGCGCGCCGATCCTGCTCGCGGCGATCGTCGCGTACCGGCTGGCGCGCCGCCGCTACCTGTCGCACTTCCGGCGGACGGTGCACGCCGAGACGGCGCGGGGCGTCCTCGTGCCGGGCGAGGGGCACGTGCTCGTCCACCGCAAGTGGCGCCGGAAGGAGCGGTGGGACGTGCCGACCGGGGAGCCGCGACGCCTCCTCGCCCGGCTCCGGGCCGCGCAGCTCAGCCTGATCGAGGACGGTCTCGGCGGCCTGGAGCGGGACCCGCTGTCGGCCGTCCGGCTGCGCGCCGACGTCCGCGACATGCGCGACCACCTCAACGCATGCCCCTCGCCCCGCCGCGTCGCCTGACACACCCACGCGCCCCGACACGCACCCACGCCCCGATGCGCGCGTGCGGCCTGATGCGCGCGTGCGGACCGATGCGAGCCCGCGCCCTGATGTGAGCCCGCGCCCTGATGCGGGCCCGCGGCCTGATGCGGGCGCGCAGACCCATGCGGGCGCGCAGACCCATGCGGGCGCGCAGACCCATGCGGGCGCGCAGACCCATGCGGGCGCGCGGGCCCATGCGGGCGCGCGGGCCGATGGGGAGGGCGGTGGCGCACGGCCGCGCCGAGGAACGGCGCGTGGGCCGGACGGTCGCCGCCGGAGGGTCCGGCGGACGCGAGCGCGCCCATCGCCGCGACGCCCACGGAGGCGCCGAGCTGCCGGACGGCGTTGAGCAGCCCGCTCGCCTCGCTCGGGTCGGCGTTTGTCCTAACCGGGCCCGGGTACCCGGCCTGCGGACGATCAGTGCTCGGCCAGGGGAGATGCGCGATGGCGGGTCGGAGGGGCGGCGGCGGCGCGAAGGCCGAGAGGCCCGAACGGCTCGGACGGCTCGCCTGGGGCGTCAACGACCGGCTCGGGTCCACCCAGTTCATGCAGCGGAACCTCCAGAAGGCGTTCCCGAAGCACTGGTCCTTCCTGCTGGGCGAGATCGCGCTGTACTCGTTCACCGTCGTGCTGATCACCGGTGTGTACCTGACGCTGTTCTACAAGCCGAGCGGTTCCGTGGTCGTCTACGACGGCTCGTACGCGCCGCTGCACGGCCTGACGATGAGCGAGGCGTACGCGTCCACGCTGCACATCACGTTCGACGTGCGGGGCGGGCTGCTGATGCGGCAGATCCACCACTGGGGGGCGATCGTCTTCCTCGCGGCGATCTCCGTCCATCTGCTGCGCGTCTTCTTCACCGGGGCGTTCCGCAAGCCCCGGGAGGTCAATTACGTGATCGGCGTGACGATGTTCGCGCTGGCGCTGGCCGAGGGGTTCGCGGGCTACTCGCTGCCCGACGACCTGCTGTCCGGCACCGGCCTGCGGATCATGCAGGGGATCGTGCTGTCGATCCCGGTCGCCGGGACGTATCTGAGCATGTGGATCTTCGGCGGCGAGTTCCCCGCGACCGAGACGTTCCTGCCGCGCCTGTACGCCGTGCACATCCTGCTCATCCCCGCGCTGCTGCTCGTGCTCGTCACCGCGCATCTGATGATCATGTGGCACCAGACGCACACGATCTGGCCGGGCAGGGGGCGGCGGGAGCGGTCGGTGGGCGGCGACCCGTTCTTCCCGCTCTTCGCCGCGCAGACCACCGCGTACTTCCTCTACACGTTCGGGGTGCTGGCCGCGATGGCGGCGCTCGTGCAGGTCAACCCGGTCTGGCTGTACGGCCCGTACGAGCCGGACCAGGTCTCGGTCGGCTCGCAGCCCGACTGGTACGTCGGCTTCCTCGAAGGCGCGCTGCGCATCATCCCGCCCCTGTCGACGACCCTGTTCGGGCACACCGTCTCGTGGAACGTGCTGCTGCCCGCCGTCGTCCTGCCGGGGGTGTTCCTCACGCTCATCGGGCTGTACCCGTTCGTGGAACGCTGGGCGACGGGGGACGAGCGCCTCCACCACCTCCTCGACCGCCCCCGCAACGCCGCGACCCGGACCGCGATCGGCGCGGCGGTCGTCGCCTGGTACGGGAACCTGTGGGCGGCGGGCGGCAACGACGTCCTCGCGTACGCGTTCGGCATCCCGCTGTTCTGGACGACCTGGTTCTTCCGCGCGGGCTTCTTCGTCGCGCCGCTCCTGGCGTTCACCGTCACCCGGCGGGTCTGCCTCTCCCTGCAGCGCCGCGACCTGCAACAGCGCGCGGAGGGCGTGGAGAGCGGCCTGATCTCGCTGAGCCCGGACGGCGGGTTCCACGAGCGGCACGAGCCGCCGTCGGACGAGCGGGAGGCCGTCCTGCGGGCCCGTCAGCCGGGCGAGCTCGTCGCGCCCTACCCGCACCACGTCATCCCGCTGCCGACCCCGGACCGCGCCCGCACCCAGGTGCGGACCCGCGCCAACCGCTTCTACCTCAACTACCAGAGCGAGTCGCACGGCGGCGGCCAGGGCGACCTGAGCCACAACGGGCCTGGGCAGGACGGCCAACACCCGGATGGCCAGGGGCACGACGGGCAGGGGCACGACGACGAGTGACGCCGCACGCTCACCCGCCCCCGGGCGGCGGCGGCAGGGCGGGCTCGGCCTCCTGAGGCGGCTCCTTCGGCGGGAAGCGCAGGTCGAACGCCGGACGGATCGACCGGATCCGCGGCATCGACGTGAAGTTGTGCCGCGGCGGCGGGCAGGACGTCGCCCATTCCAGCGAGCCGCCGGCGCCCCACGGGTCGTCCACGCCGACCCGCTCGCCGCGCCGCCAGGTGCGCAGCACGTTCCACAGGAACGCGAACGTCGACGCCCCCAGCACGAACGACCCCACGGACGAGATGAGGTTCAACGTGGCGAACTGGTCCGGGTAGTCGGCGTAGCGGCGCGGCATGCCCTCCGCGCCGAGCCAGTGCTGGACGAGGAACGTCGTGTGGAAGCCCACGAACAGCGACCAGAAGTGGATCTTCCCCCAGGTCTCGTCCAGCATCAGGCCGGTCATCTTCGGCCACCAGAAGTAGAACCCGCCGAACATGGCGAACACGACGGTGCCGAACAGGACGTAGTGCAGATGTCCGATGACGAAGAACGAGTCGGTGAGGTGGAAGTCCAGCGCCGGGGACGCGAGGATCACGCCGGTCAGCCCGCCGAACAGGAACGTCGTCAGGAACCCCAGCGCGAACAGCATCGGCGTCTCGAACGTCAGGTGCCCCTTCCACAGCGTCCCGACCCAGTTGAAGAACTTGATCCCGGTCGGCACGGCGATCATGAACGAGGTGATCGAGAAGAACGGCAGCAGGACCTGGCCGGTCGCGAACATGTGGTGCGCCCACACCGTCATCGAGAGCCCGGTGATCGCGATGGTGGCGCCGACCATGCCGAGGTACCCGAACAGCGGCTTGCGCGCGAACACGGGGATGATCTCGGTGATGATGCCGAAGAACGGCAGCGCCACGATGTAGACCTCGGGATGGCCGAAGAACCAGAACAGGTGCTGCCACAGCAGCCCGCCGCCGTTCGCGCCGTCGTAGATGTGCGCGCCGAGCCTGCGGTCGGCCTCCAGCGCGAACAGCGCCGCGGCCAGCACCGGGAACGCGATGATCACCATGAGGCCGGTGAGCAGCGTGTTCCAGCAGAAGATCGGCATCCGGAACATCACCATGCCGGGCGCGCGCATCCCGATGATCGTGGTGATCAGGTTGACCGCGGTCAGCGTCGTGCCCACCCCGGAGATGATCAACCCCATGATCCACAGGTCGCCGCCCCGGCCGGGCGAGAACGTGTCGGACGTCAGCGGCGCGTAGGCGAACCACCCGAAGGCCGCCGCGCCGCCCGGCATCAGGAACCCGGCGAGGACGATCAGCGAGCCGAACAGGAACAGGTAGTAGGTGAGCGCGTTCAGCCGCGGGAACGCCACGTCCGGGGCGCCGATCTGCAGCGGGACGATCACGTTCGCGAACCCGAGGAACAGCGGCGTCGCGAACAGCAGCATCATGATCGTGCCGTGGACGGTGAACAGCTGGTTGTACTGCTGGGGGTCCATCACCTGCCGGCCCGGCTCCATCAGCTCGGCCCGCATCAGCATCGCCATCAGCCCGGCGATCAGGAACATCGCGAACGACGTCGTCAGGTACAGGTAGCCGACCATCTTGTGGTCGGTCGTCGCCAGGACGTCGCCGATCCTGGCGCCCTTGCGGTGCCGCGCGAGCGCGTCGGCGACGCTGGTGTCGTCCCTGTCCCGCACGGCCGTCATCCGGCCTCCCCTCCACGTCCGAGCCCACCGGGGCACTTGCCGCGCAAGCCCGTTTCAAACGCCCCCGACCCCGCACCGCAACCACCGACCCGCAGGCAGGCGGCACCGTCGGCCCGCAGCTCAGCGCCATCGCCAACCCGCAGGCCACCGCCATCGCCGACCCGCAGGCCACCGGCATCATCAGGCTGCGGCCAGGCGGCATCGTCGGCCCGCAGGCCACCGGCATCATCAGGCTGCGGGCAGGCGGCATCCTCGGGCTGCGGGCGGGCGGCATCGTCGGCCGGTGATCGGGCACGAGGGCACCATGGAGGAGATCTCGCTGCGGAGCCCCGCGTTCGCCGACCACGGTCCGATCCCGTCGACGTACTCGCACGAGGCGGGCGACCTCTCCCCCGGGCTGAGGTGGTCGGGCGTCCCGGCCGCGTGCCTGGAACTCGTCCTGACCTGCGAGGACCCGGACGCGCCCGGCGGCACCTTCGTCCACTGGATGCTCGCCGGCATCCCGCCCGGTCGCGACGGGCTCGCCGCCGGGGAGGAGCGTCCGCGCATCGCCCGCGGCCGCAACGACTTCGGCGACAACGGCTACGGCGGGCCGCATCCCCCGCCCGGCGACCCGCCGCACCGCTACGTCTTCACCCTCTACGCGCTGCGCCGCCCGTCCGGCCTGACCTCCGGTTTCTCGGTCGACGACCTGCGCGCGCGCCTGCGGGACGACGACGTGCTCGCCTCAGCGTCCGTCGTCGGCACCTACGCCCGCTGACCCGTCCGGCGGCCGCCCCGGCCCCGCGACGTTTCGGGCGGGACCGCCGGGTAGGGCCGCTCGCGAAGGCGACCCTGGTTCCTGGAGGAGACACGATGAAGGCCGTCACCTGGCACGGCAAGCGCGACGTCCGCGTCGAGAGCGTGCCCGACCCGGAGATCAAGGAGCCGGACGACGCGATCATCAGGGTGACCTCGTCCGGGATCTGCGGGTCTGACCTGCACCTGTACGAGGTGCTCGGGCCGTTCCTCAGCGCGGGCGACGTCCTCGGCCACGAGCCGATGGGGATCGTCGAGGAAACCGGCGCCGACGTCACGCACATCAGGCCCGGCGACCGCGTGGTCATCCCGTTCAACATCTCGTGCGGCCGCTGCCACATGTGCGGGATGCAGCTGTACGCGCAGTGTGAGACGACGCAGGTCCGCGAGCAGGGCATGGGCGCCGCGCTGTTCGGCTACACGAAGCTGTACGGGCAGGTCCCGGGCGGGCAGGCCGAGTATCTCCGCGTCCCGCAGGCCCACTTCGGGCCGATCAAGGTGCCGGAGGGCCCGCCGGACGAGCGGTTCGTGTACCTGTCCGACGTGCTGCCGACCGCGTGGCAGGCCGTCGCCTGGGCCGACGTCCCGGAGGGCGGGACGGTCGCGGTGCTCGGCCTCGGGCCGATCGGGCAGATGGCGTCCCGCATCGCCCGCCATCTTGGCCACCGGGTGATCGCGGTCGACTTCGTCCCGGAGCGGCTGGAGATGGCGCGGCGACACGGCGTCGAGCTGATCGACGCCGACGACGCCGACGACGTCCCCGACGCGATCCGCCAGATCACCGGCGGGCGAGGCGCCGACTCGGTGATCGACGCGGTCGGGATGGAGGCGCACGGCTCGCCCGGCGCCAAGTTCGCGCAGACGGTCGCCGGGCTGCTGCCGGGCGGCACCGCCGCGCCGCTGATGTCGCGCGTCGGCGTCGACCGGCTCGCCGCGCTCGGCGCCGCGATCGAGATCGTCCGGCGCGGCGGGACGATCTCCGTCATCGGCGTCTACGGCGGGATGACGGACCCGCTGCCGATGCTGCGGATGTTCGACAAGGGCATCGCGCTCCGGATGGGCCAGGCGCACGTCAAGAGGTGGATCGGCGACCTGCTGCCGCTGGTCTCCGACGACTCCGACCCGCTCGGCGTGCTGGACCTCGCGACGCACCGCTGGCCGCTGGAGAAGGCGCCGCTCGCCTACGAGATCTTCCAGAAGAAGCAGGACGGGGCGATCAAGGTGCTGCTTCAGCCCGCCGCCTGAACATGGCGCCCGGACGGTGATCGCGGACACGGCCCGCTGCCCATAGGCTTGCCCGCGACTCCCCCGGGCGAGCATGGAGGTGGGCCCGATGCACCCGTTCCGCGCTGCCGTCGAGAAGGGCGACGTCGCGGCCCTCCCGGCGCTGCTGGCCGAGGACGTCACGTTCCTCAGCCCGGTCGCGTACGCGCCGTACGAGGGGCGCGCGGCGGTCGCCGCGATCCTGCGCGCGGTGACCCGGGTGCTCACCGACTTCCGGTACGTCCGCGAGATCGGCGGCGGCCGCGACCACGCGCTGGTCTTCAAGGCGCGGGTCGGCGACCTAGAGGTCCACGGCTGCGACTTCCTGCACCATGACGACGACGGGCTGATCGACGAGTTCTGCGTCATGGTCCGCCCGCTGTCGGCCACCCGCGCCCTCTCGGACGCGATGGCGGCCGAGTTCGACACCGTCAAACGCGAACTGGGCCTGACCTGACACCCCGCCAGGCCGGAGCCGAGCCCGACCCGAAGTCCCCACCAGGCCGGAGCCGAGCCCGACCTGAGAGACCCGCCAAGCCGGAGCCGAGCCCGGCCCGAGAGACCCACCAGCCCGGAACCAGGCCCGGCCCGAAGGCCCCGCCAAGCGAGAGCCGGGCCTGACCTGAGAGACCCGCCAAGCCGGAGCCTTCCCTGGCTTGAAGGCCCCGCCAAGCCGGAGCCGAGCCCAGCCCGAGAGACCCGCCAGGCGGGGGCCGGGGCTGGTCTTAGGGGGTGTCAGGCGGGCACGTGCGACTTGTTGCGTGTCCAGTGGCGGTGGGCCTTGATCGCGTCGAGCAGCTTGGCGGAGAAGTCGCCGCCCGGGCCCTGGCCGGTGACGACGCCGGCGTCGCTGACCACGCCGCCGTCGGAGAACCGCACGCCGGTGATCCCGGCGCGTTCCAGCAGGCCGATGCCCGCGTCGAGGGCGCCGATCGCCTTGCAGTGCACGAACGCCTCGGCGACGAAGTGGACGGCGTCGCCGTCCCGCGCGAGCGTCCGCGCGCTCTCCTCGCCGCCGGGCACGAGCACCGCGTCGTACAGGACGGACGCCACGGTCGGCATCGCCCGGGTCACCTCGACCTGGCCGCCGTTGGCCGCCTGGACGAACCCGTCCTTCGCCGCGAGGATCTCGCAGATCGCGCCCGCGTCCTTGAGCGCGTCGCCGACCGCCGCGACGGCCGCCGAGTCGACGCCGTCCGCCGCCAGGATCGCGATCTTGCGCCCCTGGACGGAGCCCGGCGCGTTCGCCTGGCTCAGCGCGGGCGAGCCGCGCCCGTGGTTGGCGGACACCGGCGACTTCGGCGGCTCCACCCCGACGCCCTCGCCGACCTGGACGGCCAGCTCGTGGTCGACGTGGTTCAGCTGCCCGACGACGCCCTCCCGGATGTGCCTGTGTTCGCATTTGCCCAGCTCGAACCGGAACGCTCCGACGATGTGCTCTTTCTCCCAGTCGGCCATGCTGTTCCAGAACAGCGTCGCCTGCGAGTAGTGGTCGGCGAAGCTCTCGCTCCGCTTGCGGATCTTGTTTCCCTCCACCCGCTCCTGGTAGTGGGTGAACGAGCCCTCGCCGCCCACGACCGGGCAGCCGCCGGACAGCGTGTTCTTGTGGTAGCTCGCCTGCCCCTGGTGGATGTCCGTCTGGTGATAGCCGTCGCGGTGGTGGTTGCGCACGTCGGCGACGGGCCGGTTGACGGGGAGCTGCGGGAAGTTCGGCCCGCCGAGGCGGATCAGCTGCGTGTCCAGGTAGGAGAACAGCCGCGCCTGCAGCAGCGGGTCGTTGGTGAAGTCGATGCCGGGCACGACGTTGCCGATGCAGAACGCGACCTGCTCCGTCTCGGCGAAGAAGTTGTCGGGGTTGCGGTCCAGGGTCAGCGTGCCGACCGGCCGCACCGGGACCTCCTCCTCCGGGATGATCTTGGTTGGGTCGAGCAGGTCGAAGCCGAACCGGTGCTCGTCCTCGGCCGGGACGAGCTGCACGCCGAACTCGTACTCGGGGAAGTCGCCGGCCTCGATCCGGTCCCACAGGTCGCGGCGGTTGAAGTCCGGGTCCTTGCCGGCGATCTTCTGGGTCTCGTCCCAGGCGAGCGAGTGGGTGCCGAGCCGCGGCTTCCAGTGGAACTTCACGAACGTCGGGCGGCCCTCGGCGTTGACGAACCGGAACGTGTGGACGCCGAATCCCTGCATCATCGCGAAACTGCGCGGCAGCGCCCGGTCCGACATCAGCCACATCATCATGTGCATGGTCTCGGGCTGCAGTTGGACGAAGTCCCAGAGCGTGTCGTGCGCGGACGACGCCTGCGGGATCTCGTTCGGCGGCTCGGGCTTCACGGCGTGCACGAAGTCGGGGAACTTGATGCCGTCCTGGATGAAGAAAACGGGCATGTTGTTGCCGACGAGGTCGAAGTTGCCCTGCCGCGTGTAGAACTTCGTCGCGAAGCCGCGGACGTCCCGGACGGTGTCGGCGGACCCGCGCGACCCGGCGACGGTCGAGAACCGCACGAAAACCGGCGTCGTCAGCGACGTGTCGCACAGGAATTCCGCGGTCGTGTAGTCGGCCAGCGACTCGTGCAGCCGGAAATGGCCGTAGGCGCCCGCGCCGCGCGCGTGCACGACCCGTTCCGGGATCCGCTCGTGGTCGAAATGTGTGATTTTCTCGCGGAGGTGGAAGTCGTCCATCAGGGACGGCCCGCGTTCGCCCGCGGACAGCGAGTTGTCGGTGTCGTCGACCCTGATTCCCTGATCGGTGGTGAGCCGCGCGCCTTCCGGGCTCACCCGCCGACGCTCCAGCTGCTCCTGCTTTCGGTCCTCGCGGTCGGCGGGGTTGACCATGTTTCAGCTCCCTCACGGTGAATCGGCCCAGCAGTGATGGCCGCTACCCCGCGTTCCGCTGGACATGCGCGCTTTGACCGGAACTTGATTTCGCTCGCATTGTCGGACTGTCGACAATCAACGTCACGCACAGTGACCATGGCGCGGCCGCCGCCGGACGGCGCTGATGAGGGCCCGGCCGGGCCGCAGGCACCACCACGGCCGCGCCGCGCCGCCGACCTGGGATCCGTCGCCGCCGGGCCCCGACCGGGGCCGCGATGCCGGTGACCGGTGATCTGGCGCCGCGACCGGTGGCTGCGCCGCGGACCGCCCCGCGCGTCCCGGCGACATGCCCGGGCACGGAATCCGCTACGGTCGGGGGCGCCGCGCAGGCGAGGGGAAGGAACACTGAGTACACATGGCCGAGAAGGTCATTCGGGTGGACGACATCGACGGCTCCGAAGGGGCCGATGTCGCAAAGCGAGACTTCGAAGTCCTGGGCCGGACGTTCACGATCGACTTGAGCGACGACAACTTCAAGCGGCTGAACGAGATGCTGGACGCGCTCGCGCCCTTCATCGAGAACGCCGTCGAGGTGAAGCCCGCCGGGAAGGGCCGCAAGTCCCGCACCGCGAAGATCAAGGGCTACACGAACGGCGATGTCCGCGCCTGGGCATTGCGAAGTAACATCGAAGTCTCTGAACGTGGCAAGATATCGGATGAGGTCTATGCTGCATTCATCGACGCACATCCGGACGCGAGGCCGGACGCATAGCAAGAGGGAGTCCCCGCATGGCACAGAAGGTCGAAGTCCTTCTCGTGGATGACATCGACGGCGGAGAGGCTGACGAGACCGTCAGCTTTTCCCTCGATGGCACGTCATACGAGATCGACCTGAGCAAGAAGAACGCCAGCAAGCTGCGCAACGGACTGGAGCCGTTCGTGGCCGGCGCCCGCAAGGCGCGCAAGCCCGCCGGTCGCGGCGGTCGCGCCGCGCGGACCGCGGGCAGCCGCGAACGTTCCGCCGAGATTCGCGAGTGGGCGAAGAGCCGCGGCATCAAGGTCAATGAGCGGGGCCGTATCCCCGCCAATGTGATCGAGCAGTACGAGGCCGCGCACTAGCGCGGCCCGCCGCGTCGCCGGACGCGTTCCGGCACGCACCCGGGGCCGGGGTGGTGGATATCTCATCACCCCGGCCCTTGCGTGCGCAACGGGCAAATCGCCTTTTCCGTACGGCATTCGCCGGGAATGGTGCGGGACAACACATTAGGCGACCACGGCGTCATGCCCCGTGGCGAACCGGCCCCGGACCGCCCCGCTCAGCCCGGTCGGAGCCGCGGCTCCGACCCGGCTCAGCCTGCGGCGAGCACCGCGAAGCTCAGCCCGCGGCAAGCCGCGAAACTCGGCCTGCGCTAAGCCGTGAAGCTCGGCTCGCAGGGAGCCGCGAAGCTCAACCCGCGGCAAGCCGCGAGGCTCAGCCCGCGGGGAGCCCGCGGAGCTCGGCCTGCGGCAAGCCGTGAAGCTCGGCTCGCAGGGAGCCGCGAAGCTCAACCCGCGGCAAGCCGCGAGGCTCAGCCCGCGGGGAGCCCGCGGTGCTCGGCCTGCGGCAAGCCGCGAGACTCGGCCCGCAGGGAGTCGTGGAGCTCGGCCGCGGCCGTCACTCGGCTTCCTCGGTGGGGAGCCGCAACTCGTGACCGGCGCGCAGGGCGCTCGTGACCCGCTCCCGCAGCGCCCGCTCCGCGCGGTGCGCGTCCTCGGCCATGCCGCGGATCTCCGCGCCCGCCATCTCGTCCCCGACGGTGCTCGCGAGCAGGTCCCGGTAGCGGGCGTTCTGCTCGGGCAGCTCTTGCAGCACCCGCGACTCGTGGTAGGCGTCGTCGGCCTCGCCCGCGCGGCGCGCGTACGCCTCCAGCGCCTCGATCCGTCCGGTGACCGAGCGGACCGACCTCGCGAGGGCGCGGTCCTGCGGTTCGAGCAGCGCCCGGACCCGCGGGGAGAGCCGCTCGGGCTGCTGGGCGCGGCGTTCCCGGCGCAGCCGCGTGTGCTCGGCGAGCGCGCACGCGATCGCCCATTCCTGCCGCGGCAGGACGACGGTGTTGTTGACGTCGTCCAGCAGCCCGGCGCCGTGCGACTGCGACCCGAGGACGGCGTCGACGGCGCGCTGCGCGCGGACGAGGAGCCCCGCCGCGGACCGGTCGAAGTCGCCGGGCAGCAGGTAGGAGCCGTGGTGCTCGCGGGCGGCGCGGGCCGCGGCCGGTTCCCGGACGTGCCGCAGCGCACCGGCCGCCCACCCTGTGAAGCTCGCCGCCGCGAGCACGGCGGCGGCCTCGGTCTGGCCGAGCAGCAGCAGGAGGACCTGCAGGGCCGGGGTGAGCATCATCGCGGCGACGGGCAGCCGCCCCCAGCGCGCCGCGCCGCCGACGAGCTCGTCCCCGTCCAGCGAGGCGAGGAAGAACACCCGGAGCCACCCGCCGGGCAGGACGCCGTAGAAGAACGCGAACGCCGGGATCCACACCAGCCGCGCCGCGACGGTGGCGGGACGCAGCCGCGGGCGCGGCGGCGCCGGCATGGAGGCCGCGACCAGCAGTTCGGGGGCGGCGGCGAGGACGGCACGGTCGTCGCCGGAGATTCCGGGATCGAACACCGGACGGGGACGTTTCTCTTCCTTCATCGGCTCTCCCCACACCGCGTCAGGGAAACCTTGTGCCGCAGGCCGTGGGCCGTGGGCCATGGCCTGCAGGCTGCTCCGACCCTTTCACGCGAGGTCGGCCCTCTCCAGATTGTCACGAGATCGGGACATCGGTCCTTGACGCGAGCGTCAGACCGTACTGCCCGGCTTGTCCGCCGCTCCCGCGCCGGCTCGATGGACACTCTTCATCTTCGGTCTGCCGTGTAGGCCATGCCGCCGCGGACAGGCCGGACGAAGAACGTTCAGTCCTGAAGCCGCGCCCAGACGTCGCGGTCGCGCTCGGCGGTCCAGATCCGGGGGCGTTCGACGCCGTCCAGCTCGTCCCAGAGGCGGGCGACGTCGAACGGCAGGCAGTGCTCGAAGATCGGCCAGCGGCCGTAGGCGGGCGCGAGCGCCGCGTGGACGGCGCCGAACGCGTCCTTGAGCGTGCCGCCGCGCACCCGGACCTTGCCTGTCTCGCGGATCATGGTGTCCAGGAAGTCGCGGGTCTGGCCGACGGCGGCGTCGGCGGCGTCCCGGCCGTGCGCGACGGCGCCGCGCCCGCCGACGAGCGTCTCGGCGCCGAACGAGGCGACGTGGTCGAGGGTGGCGGACGCCCAGTCCCGGTGGAACGCGTCGCCGGTGTAGAGCGCGGCCTGCGTCTCGACGAGGTCGCCGGCGAACAGGATCCGGTGCCGGGGCAGCCACGCCACGAGGTCGCCCTCGGTGTGGCCGCGCCCGCAGTACGCCAGGTCGAGGTCGCCGCGATCGCCGCCGAGGTCGATGGTGAGCGTGCGGGAGAACGTCACGGTCGGCCAGGTGAGGCCGGGGATGCTCTCCGGGTCCTTGAACAGCCGGGGCATCCGGCCGTACTCCGACTCCCAGTCCTGCTTGCCGCGCTCGGCGATCAGCGCGCGGGTCAGGTCGTGCGCGATGATCACGGGCGCGCCGAACGCGCTGGCGCCGAGCGTCCGGACGGCGTGGTAGTGCGACAGCACCAGGTAGCGGATCGGCTTGTCGGTGTGCTCGCGCAGGACGGCGAGCCAGTCGCGGGCCGCGGCCGGTGTCGCGAGGGCCTCGAAGCAGACGAGGAAGTCCTCCCCCTCGACGGCCCCGACATTCGGGTCGCCCTCGGCGGTGAGCGCGTACACTCCGTCGGCCAGGACTTCCAGCGTCTGCGTCTTGTCGCCCAGGTCTGCGGACGACGCGAACGGTCTGGGCATGGGCGCCCCCTCGGACTCGTGGCCGCGGCCTCGGCTCGACCCTGATCCTTTCCCACGGTTTCATTCCACACAGAGCGGTTGATAACCGTCCAAACGCTCGGTGGGGAGAACCACGCCGGACGGGTAAGAGGATCTTGCACGTGCGGCAGGGAGGAGCCGGGGTGAACGCTGTGCTCGGGCTGGTGGCCGTTCTCGTGCTGACGGCCGCGACCGGCTACTTCGTGGCGCAGGAGTTCGCGTTCGTCACGGCCGACCGGGCGCTGCTCGACCAGCGAGCCGCGGACGGCGACCGGGCGGCCGCGCGGGCGGTGCGGGTGATGCGGCGGCTGTCGTTCATGCTGTCCGGCGCGCAGCTCGGCATCACGGTCACCGCGCTCGTCGTCGGGTTCATCGCCAAGCCCGCGCTCGCCGACCTGATCGATCCGGCGCTGCGGGCGGGCGGGGTGCCGGACGCGGCGTCCGGCGGGGTGGCGGTGGCGCTCGGGTTCGGGCTCGCCACCGTGGTCCAGATGATCCTGGGCGAGCTGTTCCCGAAGAACCTGGCGCTGGTCAGGGCGGAGCCGATGGCGCGGGCGCTCGCCGCGTCAACGCTCGTCTACCTGACGGTGGCGGGGCCGCTGATCAGGCTGTTCGACGCGGCGGCGAACCGGCTCGTCCGGGCGGCCGGGATCGAGCCGGTGGAGGAGCTGCACCACGGCGCGACGCTGCAGGAGCTCGGGCACATCATCGGCGAGTCCCGCGAGAAGCTGCAGGCGGGGCACGCCGCCCTGCTGGAGCGGGCGCTGGCGTTCTCCGAGCGCGACGCCGAGGAGGTCATGGTCCCGCGCGTGGACGTGGTGACCGTCCCCGCGGCCGCGCTCGCCGCGGAGCTGAGCGACGTCATCTCCGCGTCCGGGCACTCCCGGTATCCGGTCGTGGGCGAGAGCGTCGACGACCTCGTCGGCGTCGTCGGCCTGGAGGACCTGATCCTGCTCTCCCCGGACGCCGCCGGCCGCACCAGGGTCGGCGACATCGCCAGGGCGCCGGTGCTGCTGCCGTCCTCGCTGCCGCTGCCCGAGGTGCTGCTCCGGCTGCGCTCCGCCGGCGCGCCGATGGCCTGCGTGATGGACGAGTACGGCGGCTTCGCCGGCCTGGTGACCTGGGAGGACGTCGCCGAGGAGCTGGTCGGGGAGATCGCCGACGAGAACGAGCCGGGCGAGGACCTCGCGATCCGCACCGGCGAGTGGTGGACGACCGACGCCGGCCTCCGCATGGACGAGGTCGCCCACGAGACCGGCATCGCGCTCCCCGAGGGCGACTACGAGACCGTCGCGGGGCTGCTGCTGAAGCGGCTCGGACGGGTCGCCCGCCCCGGCGACGTCGTCACCGTCGACCTGCCGCCGACCCGCCTGGACGAGCCCGCCCGCACCGCGTACATCGAGGTGCTGACCGTCCACCGCCATGTGCCGGAGCTGATCCGCGTCCGCACCGTCACGGCCGAAGCCGAGGATGACCGATGACCGGAGCGGAGCGAGGATCATCGGTCCGACCACCCGGGGGTCTGGGGGTCGCCCCCCAGAAAGGTGGGGAACGGTGAGCCTCGCGCTGGGCGCGCTCGTCACCCTCGCGCTGCTGGTCGGGAACGGCTTCTTCGTCGCCGCGGAGTTCGCGCTGGTGGCGGCGCGGCGGCCGCGCCTGGAGCGGGCCGCGGCGCGGGGCGGCCGGGCCGCGGCCGCCGCGGTCGCCGGGATCGACGAGCTGTCGCTGACCCTGGCCGGGGCGCAGCTCGGCATCACGATGTGCTCGCTCGGGCTCGGCCTGGTCTCCGAGCCGGTGTTCGCGGAGACGCTCACGCCGCCGATCCACGCGGCGGGCCTGCCGGACGGCGCGGCGCACGCGGTCGCGTTCGTGCTGGCCCTGGCGCTCGTCACGTTCCTGCACATGGTCGTCGGGGAGATGGCGCCGAAGTCGTGGGCGATCACCGCGCCGGAGCGCTCGGCGACGCTGCTCGGGCTTCCGTTCCGCGCGTTCGCGACCGTCGTCCGGCCGCTGCTGGCCGCCCTGAACGGCACGACGAACCTGCTGCTGCGGATGATCCGCATCGAGCCGGCCGACTCGCGGGAGGTGTCCAGGACGCCGGAGCAGCTGCGCGGCATCGCGCAGGACTCGCGGCGCCTCGGGCTGATCGAGGAGACCGAGCTGGCGCTGCTCACCGCCGCGCTGGACGCGCCGCGCGCGCCGCTGGCGGGCCTCGTCGTCCCGGTCTCCCGGATCGTGTCGGTGCCGGCGGCGGCGACCCCGCAGGAGGTCATCGACACCGCCGTCCGCACGGGCCATCTCCGGCTCATGCTGCGGGGGGCGGGGGACGAGCCTCGCATGGTGCACGTCCGCGACGCGTACCTGGCCCGCGCGCGCGGCCGCCGGACCCCGGCCGCGGGGATGGCGCATCCGGTGCCCGCGGTGCCGATCGGCACGCCGGTCGGCGAGGCGGTCGCCGTCCTGAAGGGACACCACAGCCATCTCGGCCTGGCCGTGTCCCCCGACGGCCGCGTCGCCGGGCTCGTCAGCCTCGACGACCTCCTGACGACCCTGCTGCCCGTCCGCTGATCACCGGCCGAAAGCGTCAACATCGGTTGACAACAGGCGGGCGTCAACCTACATTGACACCATGAGCGATGGAGTGACGCTCGCCCAGGAGGCGAGCAGCCGGGATCCCGCGGTCGGGCTGCGGGCCGTACGGGCGCTGCGCGAGCTGGCCGAACGACTGGAGGCCCTCCAGGTCGCCAGCGCCCGCGACCAGGGCTATTCCTGGCAGGACATCGCGGTCTGCCTCGGCGTGAGCCGGCAGGCCGTCCACAAGAAGCACGGCGGCAAACGCCGCATTCTCAGGAAGGAGGACTAGCGCGATGTTCGAGCGTTTCACCGACGGCGCGCGGCGGATCGTCGTCGGCGCCCAGGCGGAGGCACGGGAGCTGCGGCACCGCCACATCGGCACCGAGCACCTGCTCCTCACCCTGCTGGACGAGAACGGCGAGGTCACCAGGACGGCGGCGCGGCACGGTCTGGACGCGTCCGGCGTGCGGGCCCGGATCGTCCGGCGCAGCGAGGACCCGCTCGACCCCGAGGCGCTGAGCACGCTCGGCATCGACCTGGACGCCGTCCGGGAGGCCACCGAGCGGACCTTCGGGGCGGGCGCCCTGGACGTCCCCGCCCGCGAATGCCGAGGCCCGAAGGGCCACATCCCGTTCACGCCGAAGGCCAAGAAGGTCCTGGAGCTGAGCCTGCGGCACGCGATCAGGCTCAAGCAGAAGGAGATCCGCGACGGGCACATCCTGCTCGGCCTCCTGCACGACGACGCCTTCCTGTCGGCACGGATCGCGACCGAGGCCGGCGTGGACGTCGAGGCGCTGCGCGCCGACATCGACCGGCTGATGGCGTCCCGAGCGGCCTGAACCCCCCGCACGTGTGATTTCTTGGGGACATGTCGGATTTCCTGGACTCGCTGCGCGGCCTCGTCCCCGCCGACCGGATCGTCACCGATCCGGACGTGATCTCCTCCTACGCGCACGACGAGGCGGCCTGGGCGCCCTACGGGACGTCGGCCGTCCTCGTCCGCGCCGGATCGACCGAAGACGTGCGGAACGTCGTGGCGACCTGCGCCGAGCACGGCGTCCCGCTCGTGCCGCGCGGCGCGGGCACCGGGGTGTCCGGCGGCGCGAACGCGCTGGACGGATGCGTGCTGCTGTCCCTGGAGGCGATGGACGACATCGTCGAGATCGACGCCGACGAGCGGCTCGCGGTCGTCCAGGCGGGCGTCGTGAACGACACGCTGCGGCAGGCGTGCGCCGAGCGCGGCCTCTGGTATCCGCCGGACCCGTCCAGCGCGCCGTGGTCGACGATCGGCGGGAACGTCGCCACCAACGCGGGCGGGCTGTGCTGCGTCAAGTACGGCGTGACCCGCGACTACGTCCTGGCCGTGGAGGCGGTCGTCGGACGCGGCGAGGTGGTCAGGCTCGGCCGCCGCACCGCCAAGGGCGTCGCCGGGTACGACCTGTGCGGACTCATGGTCGGCTCCGAGGGGACGCTCGGCGTGGTCACCGAGGTGACCGTGCGGCTGCGCGGCGCCCGCTCCGCCGAGCGCACGGTCGTCGGGTACTTCGACACCCTGCAGGCCGCGGGCGCGGCGGTCGGCAAGGTCATCGCGGCCGGGATCGTGCCGAGCGCGCTGGAGCTGATGGACCGGCACGTCCTGGAGGCCGTCGACGCGTGGCGCAACATGGGCCTGTCGGCGGACGCGAACGTCCTGCTCCTCGGCCGCACCGACGTGCCGGGCGAGGCCGGGGACGCGGAGGCCGACGCCATGGCCCGGCTGTTCGAGGAGGCGGGCGCGACGTGGAGCACCCGCTCGTCCGACGAGGACGAGGCCGAGGCGCTGTTCTCCGCCCGCAAGCTCAGCCACCAGGCGCTCGAACGCCTCGGCACCCTCCTGACGGAGGACGTGTGCGTCCCGCGCGGCCTCCTCCCGGAGATGCTGACCCGCGTCGAGGCCACCGCCGCGCGCAACGACGTCCACATCGCCAACGTCGCGCACGCGGGCGACGGGAACCTGCACCCGCTGATCGTCACCCCGCAGGGCGACGACGACGCCCGCGTCCGGGCGCAGCGCGCCTTCGACGAGATCATCGCCGACGCCATCGCGCTCGGCGGCACCGTAACCGGCGAGCACGGCGTCGGCCTGCTCAAGCGCCGCGGCCTGCGCGACGAGGTGTCCCCGGCCGTCATCGCCATGCACCACGCGGTCAAGGACGCCCTGGATCCGGCGGGCATCTTCAACCCGGGAAAGGTCATCGGCACCCCCTGACCCCGCCCCCCGCCGCTGGCGGTCAGCCTCCGGCGAGCAGTTCCACGACGGGCGCGAACTCCTCGACGAACGCCGACGACACCGACACGTACGACACGCCCAGCTCGTCCCGGCGCCTGGCGAGCGTGTCGGCCATCCGCCGCGGCGTCCCCGACAGCATCGCGATCGCGCCGGACGACGCCATCGCGGCCGGGTCGACGTCCATCTGGCGGCCCAGCCACGCGGGCACCTCGTCGCCGACGACGTGGACCTGCGTGCACAGCTCCACCTCGTCGAACCGCTCCCCCGCCGCCCGGCGGACGACGTCCACGAGCTCGCCGAGCCGCGCGTCGCCGGTCAGCGGCGGGACGCCGAACGCGACGGTGTCCGCGCGCCGCGCGGCGAGCTCCAGCATCCGCGGCCGGGACGCGGCGACCAGCACGCGCTGCGGAGTGCCCGTCCCGGCGAACAGGGCCTCCGGCGGGCGCGCGACGGCGTCGATCACCTGTTCCACGCGGGCGATGCGCTCGGCGGGGGCGCCGTAGGGGACGCCGAAGATCTCCGCGTCCTCCTCGCCGCCGGGGCGTCCGGCGCCGATCCCGAGCTCGAACCGGTCGCCGGTCGCGAACGCCAGCGACGCGGCCTCCCACGCGATCATGTGCACCGGCCGGGTCGCGACGTTCAGCACGAAGGTGCCGACCCGCAGCGTCGTCGTCGCCCCCGCCGCCGCGGCCAGCGCCGCCGCCGGCATGGCCGTGCCGGACGTGTCGGGCGTCAGCAGCGTCGCGTACCCGAGCTCCTCCGCGCGCCGCGCCTGTGCCGCCCAGCCGGCGCCGTCGCGCGCCCACGCCGCCATCACCGCGAACCGGAACCGCCGATCAGCCATCCCGCGCCTCCCCGTAGCCGTTGTCGATGGCCTCTATTTGAGTGAGTGCTCACTCAATTGTCAAGGCGGCCCTTCGCCAAGGCGACTCCGAGTCCGCGCCAGGCCCGACGAGCGCCCGGAATCGGCTCGAAAAGTGCGGCACACCCGTGGTGGGCTTTTCCGGCCCACGGCAGACAAGGCTATCGGTCACGCGCTGTCTTCTATCGGTCACGCCGGGTGCCCCAAGGCCGAGCCCCTGGGAACGTAGGCCCATGTCCAGGAGAAACACCGATCTGATCGTGATCGGCGGCGGATACGCGGGCGTCATGGCGGCCAATCGCCTGACGCAGCGCGACGACGTGAACGTGACCCTGTTCAACGAGCGACTGGCCTTCGTGGAACGGCTCCGGCTGCACCAGCTGGTGGCCGGGTCCCACGGCGCGGTCGTCGACTACCAGGACCTGCTGGCCGACCGCGTCCGGCTCGCGGTCGACACCGTGACCCGGATCGACGTCACCGAGCGCAGCGTGACGACGGCGATCGGCGCGACGGCCGGCTACGACCATCTGATCTACGCGGTGGGAAGCGGCGGCAACGCCCCCGGCGTGCCGGGTGCGGCCGAGTTCGCCTACCCGATCAACCGGCTGGAGGAGGCGCTGCGGCTGCGGCAGGTCCTCGACTCCGCGCCCGCGGCGGCGGTGACGGTGGTCGGAGCCGGTCCGACCGGCATCGAGACCGCCGCCGAACTGGCGGAGCCGGGCCGCGCCGTGACCCTCGTCTGTGGCACGGTGCTCGGCCCCTACCTGCACCCTCGGGGCCGGCGTTCGGTCGCCAAACGGCTGGCCAAGCTCGGCGTGACCGTGCTCGACGGCCCCGGCACGAAGGTGACCGCCGTGACGCGCGACGCCGTGCGGCTCGACGACGGCCGGACGCTCGCAAGCGAGATCACCATCTGGACCGCCGGGTTCGGCGTCCCCGACCTGGCCGCACGGAGCGGGCTGAGCACCGACGCCGTCGGGCGCCTGCTCACGGACGAGACGCTGACCAGCGTGGACGACCTGCGCATCGTCGCGGCCGGGGACGCGGCGGCCCCGTCCGGACTGCCCTTCCGGATGAGCTGTTTCGCCGCCGAACGGCAGGGCGCGCACGCCGCCGACACGGTCCTCAGCCGGATCGCCGGTGAGCGGCCCGCACCCATCAACGTGGCGTTCGCCGGCATGTGCATCAGCCTGGGCCGGCACGCCGCCACCGCACAGCTCGCCGCCAGGGACGACACCGCGAAGGGCCTCTGCATCGGCGGCCGCCTCGGCGCGAAGATCAAGGAGGCCGCCGCGAAGGGCGTGGTCAGGGAGCTGACGCACGAGGCGCGCCGGCCCGGCAAGTACTCCTGGCGGCTCAAGGACGACAAGCGCCGGCGACTGGTGCGGGGCGAGCGCGGCAGGGCGCCGTCCCGCACGTCCGCGCACCGGAGAGGCTGACCCGCCCCGCACCGCGGACCCCCGCTCACCCCGCGCGGGTGACGACGCTCACTCCGCGCGGGTGACGGCGCTCACTCCGCGCGGGTGACGGCGCTCACTCCGCGCGGGTGACGGCGAATCTGCGCAACCCGAGCGCCGGATTCGTCTCCCGGACGGCCGCGACCCGCCCCGCCGAGACCTCGGCGGACGCCACGCCGGTGCCCTCACCGACCCCGGCCGCCACCACGCCCATCGGGTCCACGATCATGCTGTTGCCGGCGCCGGTCGGGGCGCACTGCCCGGCGGCGGCCACGTACATCGTGTTCTCGATCGCGCGGGCCCGGACGAGCGTCCGCCAGTGGTCCTCCTTCAGCGGGCCCGGCACCCAGTCGGCGGGCAGCGCCAGCACGTCGGCGCCCGCGTCCACGATCCGCCGCGTCACCTCGGGGAACCGGACGTCGTAGCAGGTCTGCATCCCGAACGTCACGCCCTCGACGGTGAACGTCTCCGGCTCCCCGATCTCGCCGGGCCGGACCAGCGCCGACTCCTTGTAGCCGAACGCGTCGTACAGGTGCATCTTGCGGTACTCGGCGACGACGTCGCCGCCCGGGCCGACCGCCAGCAGCGTGTTGGAGATCCGGCCCGGACGGTCGGCCTCGGCCAGCCGCTCGTCCAGCCGCTCGTTCATGCCCGCGACGACGTGCACGCCGAGCCGCCCCGCCAGCTCGGCGAGGCCCGCGACGAACGGGCCGTCGAGCGGCTCCGCCGAGTCGACGAAACGCTCGTCCAGCTTCGGCGCCGTGAACATGGCGAACTCGGGGAACACCACGACGTGCGCGCCCCGACCGGTCGCCTCGCCCGCCAGCTTGCGGATCGCCGCCAGGTTCTCGTCCTTGTCGACACCGGGCGCGAACTGCGCCACCGCGACCTGCACCATGCCCAATCCCTTCCGTCTCACATCCGGTCGACGCCGGTCACACGGATGACGGCCTCGCCCTCCTGGTCCGAGCCCGCCAGGTCCACCTCGGCGCGGACGCCCCAGTCGTGGTGGCCCTCGGGGTCGTCGAACACCTGCCGGACACGCCACAGCGCGTCCTCCGGGACCTCCTCGATCTGCAGCAGCTTCGGGCCCCGCGCGTCGGGGCCGGTGAACAGCTCGTCGTGCTCGGCGAAGTAGCCGTCCATCGCGTCCGCCCAGGCGTCGGCGCCGAAGTCGGGGTCCAGCTCGCCGAGCTCGCGGTACCGCTCCAGCGCCGCCAGCTCCACCCGCCGGAACATCGCGTTGCGCACCAGCACCCGGAACGCCCGCGCGTTCGCCGTCACCCTCGTGACCCGCTCCTCGATCGGCTCGTCCAGGTCGTCGTCCTGCGGGTTGGCGAGCTGCTCCCACTCGTCCAGCAGGCTGGAGTCGACCTGCCGGACCAGCTCCCCCAGCCACTCGATCAGGTCGATCAGGTCATCGGTCTTGATCGACTCCGGGACGGTCTGCTGCAGCGCCTTGTACGCCCCCGACAGGTACCGCAGGACGAGCCCCTCGCCCCGCGCCAGCTCGTAGTACCCGATGTACTCGGTGAACGTCATCGCCCGCTCGTACATGTCGCGCACCACCGACTTGGGACGCAGCGGATGGTCGCCCACCCACGGGTGCCCGGCCCGGTAGATCTCGTACGCGGCGTCGAGCTCGTCCTCCAGCGGCTTCGGATGGTCGACGTCCTGGAGCAGCTCCATCCGCTCCTCGTACTCGATGCCCTCCGCCTTCATCTCCTGGACGGCCTCGCCGCGCGCCTTGTTGAGCTGCGCAGCGATGATCTGCCGCGGGTCCTCCAGCGTCGCCTCGATGACCGACAGGACGTCCAGCGCGTACGACGGCGACGACGGGTCCAGCACCTCGAACGCCGCCAGCGCGAACGTCGACAGCGCCTGGTTGAGCGCGAAGTCCTCCTGCAGGTCGACGGTGATGCGCGCGTACCGTCCCATGTCGTCGGGCTCGGGCAGCACCTCCACGACACCGCCCGCCAGCAGCGACCGGTAGATCGCGATCGCCCGCGAGATGTGCTTGCGCCGCGCCGCGGGCTCCTCGTGGTTGTCGGTCAGCAGCCGTTTCATCGCCTGGAACGCGTTGCCCGGACGCGCGATCACCGACAGCAGCATCGCGTGGCTGACCTGGAACCGGGACCGGAGCATCTCCGGCTCGGCCTCCTGCAGCTTCGCGAAGACGTCCTCGTCCCAGCCGACGAACCCCTCGGGCGGCTTCTTGCGCTGCACCTTCCGCCGCTTCTTGGGGTCGTCGCCCGCCTTGGCCAGGGCCTTCTCGTTCTCCACCACGTGCTCGGGCGCCTGCGCGACGACGAACCCGACCGTGTCGAACCCGGCGCGCCCGGCCCGCCCCGCGATCTGGTGGAACTCCCGTGCGCGGAGCCGCCGCACCCGGTGCCCGTCGTACTTGCTGAGCGCGGTGAACACCACGGTCCTGATCGGCACGTTGACGCCGACGCCCAGCGTGTCCGTCCCGCAGATGACCTTCAGCAGCCCGGCCTGCGCGAGCCGCTCCACCAGCCGCCGGTACTTCGGCAGCATCCCCGCGTGGTGCACCCCGATCCCGTGCCGGACGAACCGCGACAGGTTCCGCCCGAACTTCGTCGTGAACCGGAAGTTGCCGATCAGCTCCGCGATCCGCGCCTTCTCCGTCTTCGTGCACACGTTGATGCTCATCAGCGACTGCGCCCGCTCGATCGCCGCCGCCTGCGTGAAATGCACCAGGTACACCGGCGCCTTCTGCTCGGCCAGCAGCTCCTCGATCGTCTCGTGCAGCGGCGTCACCCGGTAGTCGTAGATCAGCGGGACGGGCCGCTCCGCGGACGTCACCAGCGCGGTCTGCCGTCCCGTCCGGCGGGCCAGATCCTTCTGGAAGAACGACACGTCGCCGAGCGTCGCCGACATCAGGAGGAACTGCGCCTGCGGCAGCTCCAGCAGCGGAATCTGCCACGCCCACCCCCGCTCGGGCTCGGCGTAGAAATGGAACTCGTCCATGACCACGACACCGATGTCCGCTTGGGCGCCGTCCCGCAACGCGATGTTGGCCAGCACCTCCGCCGTGCAGCAGACGATGGGCGCGTCCGCGTTCACACTGGCGTCGCCGGTCATCATGCCGACGTTCTCGCGCCCGAACATCTCGCACAGGTCGAAGAACTTCTCCGACACCAGCGCCTTGATCGGCGCCGTGTAGAACCCGACCTGGTCCTTCCCCAGCCCCGCGAACAGCGCCCCCGCCGCCACCAGGCTCTTCCCCGACCCGGTCGGCGTCGACAGGATCACGTTCGCCCCCGACACGACCTCGATGAGCGCCTCCTCCTGCGCGGGATACAACGTGATCCCGCGCCCCGACACCCACCGCTCGAACGCCTCGAACAGCGAATCGGCATCATTTCCAGAGGGAAGCTCATCAATAAGGCTCACCCCTCCATCCTGCCCCGTCCCGCGCCCTGCCCGCGTCACCCCCTCCGCCGCCCCGCGACGACCGCGACCGCGATCCCGATCCCCGCCGCCACAACATTGAGCACCCCACCGACCACCGGCGCCAGCTCCGCCACCGTCTGCATGCCCCGCTCCCGTTCCCTCTCGGACGAACGAGCTCAGGCTGACCCGGCTCCACCACCCTTGGCCGTGCGCTCCTGTGACCTCCTCCCTGCACTCCCCAGATCACACCCCTGACCTGGACGTTCTCCAAGAAAGAGGACACACGGGGGCACGCCCGAGGTCACACGATGTTGTGCCCGAAGTCGTCCGCGAGCGCTGTGAGATCAGGCTCCCCGAACCGCTGGCGCATCGCCTCGAAGGCCGCGACCTTGTCGGCCCCGAACCGCCGCACGCGGACGGCAAAGGAATCGGCCGTCACAAAGGTCGGCGGATTGGTCTTGCTGTGAAACTTGTCCGCGTACATCACCAGCCGCTCCTCACCGGACTCGGCGGTGTAGTCGCCAGCGGGCAGCGGAAGCCGCTGCCTCTCGACGTCGTCCCGCGTCAGCCCGACACCGGTGTGCCGAGAACAGAACCGGCAGATCTCCCCGGGAAAGCCCTCATCACGCAACAACTCATGCCCCAGCACCCCGTGCCGGACGTAACCCTCGTGGTCGATTTCCCCGTTGACGTCGTAGAGCCGGTAGACGCCGACATCATGCAGCAGGCACCCGGCCCGGACGAGCTCCTTGTCGAGGTCGAGCCCGCCATCGTCCATGATCCGCTCGGCGACCTCGCACACGATCACACAATGCGTCCACACAAGCTCAAACGCCTCCGCACTAGGCGCACACCGCTCATGCAGGGCCCGAATCTGTTCATCGCCCGGAATCCGCACCCGGCTCAGCCTACGCACCCGGCCCGTGGAACGCCCTGCTCTCGGGCGGGACGCATCGGGCATGCCCTATCCCCCCGGCTCGCGTCGCTCCACGAGAGGCGTCGCGGTACCGATTCCGCCTGAGGTAGTGGTCGCGGTGAGGTGGCGCATGAGCTTGGTGAAGCGCGGCCAGATCGGAACACCAGGCTCGCCGGCGAGCCGATACCAGAGTGCGGGTGCGCCCGAGGCGCCGATCACGCGGCCGGGAACGGGAGCGGCCAAGGCGTGCGTGAGTCCCATCTCGGCGACACCCGAGGGGCCCACCGCCAGCCCGATCGGGGAGGGCGCCCCGGTCCAGACCGGGGCGTACGTGAGATCGGGACGGCCGATGCCCTGATAGGCCGTCATGGTGACCAGGTCCCGGTACGGGCGAACGTGTCGGCGAGATCGGCGAGTTCATCGACGGGCGCGGGCCGGCCGGCGTCGTAGCCGGCGACGAAGGTGATGGACTCCTTGACGCCGGACGGGACGCGTTCCACCCGCTGGGTGCCGATGACGGCGGGGCAGCCGGTCCGGTCCTGACCGACGAAGACCAGGAATGTGGGCCGGGGCGCGCGGCGGCGGCACAGGCCGGTGACGTCGCCGCGCCGCCACGCGAAGAGGGCGGGTTCGCTGGATCCCCAGTTCGTGGGAGCCGTGCCGGTGACGGTCGCGGCGAGTGCCTCCAGGGCGCCGCCGAGATCGAGGTCCGCGGCGGCCGGCTGGGTGACCCGCAGTTCCACTCTCAGATGGCCGACGGAGCCGGCGCCCTCCCGGAGAAACGACGGCGACGGACCTTGCGGCGCGGAGCGGTTCACGGGGACGAACGCTGAGCCGTCCCAAGTGAGCGGCAGGCCTGACAGCCCGTCGTAGTAACCGGCCTCGCCGGGCTCCTGAACAACCCATCGGCCGTCGGAGGCACCGAGGACCAGGCGCAGCGGCGCGGTGATCCGCGTGGTGGGCACGGTGAGAATCTGGACTGCCCGGCCGCTGGCCGCGCTCGCCGTCAGTGCGTCCATCAGCCAGGACGTCAGGGGCACGAGCGAGCGCTCATGCACGATGACGGAGGCACGGTCGGTCATCGTGTCCACCGCCGGAGGACGCGTCATCGCCCGCCCTCCGGGGACACCGGACGCTCGCACCAGACCCGTCCGCCCAGCAGCCGGACGAGCTCTTCTGCGAACGCGCGAGCGAGCGCGGCGGGCCGTTCGCCTTCCCGGGACGCGCGGGCCTCGACCCACCAGTAGGGGACGGAGAGCCCTTGGGTGCTCTCCGGACCGAGCAGGCGTTCGACCTCTCCCTCAACCTCCACCCGCTGGGCCGCCTCGATGCTCAGAAGCGGCTCGCCGTCGTCGTCGCAGAGCTGGACCACGGCGCCTCCACCCGCACTGCGCACGCGCAGGCCGGGATCCATGTGCGCCATGCAGGCCGCCAGGGTGAGCTTGTCCGGCGCCCGTTCGGTCAACGCGACCACGTCGTAGGTCACGACCCTCCCTCCCCGATCACAGATCTTCCAGCGAGCGCGACGCTCTCCGCGGAGACATGGTTCCGTGATATTCCACCAAATCTGTGCTGACAGTAAAGTCATGACGGAATATGGCCACCCAGTGCATAATGCCAGGAGTCAACGCGTGATCAAGTCCGATGACCGCGCCGGCTTCACGAGGCCGATGCTCGGCGTTACCGAGACTCGCACGGGGTGAGGCGATGAAATTCGAGCCGGTCGACGTGCCGGAAGCCGATCTCCAGCCCGAACCTTCATCCGTTCCCCCGCACATCGACGAACCGCCGGCCACCGACGAACCCGCCGACCTCGAGACGCTGGTGGCGGAACTGTGGGCGAGATTCAAGGCGACCGCCGACCAGATGATCGACGACATATCGGAACTCAACGCATTCGTCGCCGCCTACGAGACCGCCCGAGGTCGGGACGAGCCCCTTTCCGGAACACCTCCCGCCGACTTCCGCCCGAGCCGGTTCGGCGGACCCGCTCCAGGCCGACCGGTGAAAGGAATGGTAGATGGCACTTAAGGGTTGGGACATCGAGCCCCACGGGGTAGCGGACGTGCTCGGCAAAGTCACCCACCAAGTCGCCGGAGGCGAGGGCCTGGCGGGCGAGGCCCGCAGGTTCGGCAACAACGTCAAGGGCGCCGCGGAAGCCACCCAGAGCAAGATCATCACCCATGCGCTCGGTGAGTTCTTCAACGACTACTCCCGGACCCTACTCGGTATGGGAGCCAAGACCTTCAGCTGCGTCACCGGGGCGAGCAAGGCCACCAAGGCGTATCTGCTCGCTGACCGCGAGATGGCAGAACAGGCGCAACAGAGCGCGATACACGCTCCCGCCCCCCGGATCAAGGCGGTCGGCCAGTGAGCGACGGGCTGATCGACCCCTCCGCCTTTCCCGTCCCCAAGGTCGACCCCGGCCAAGTGGAACAGTTCGGGCGCGCACTGATCAAAGACGGCAAAGCCATTGCCGCGACCGGGCACGACATCGACGCCGCCTGGCGCAGGTTACGGGGCTTTTACCACTCGCCCGAGGCCGACGAACTGATCGCCGCGATCTCCCCGGTACCCGCCGCGGGAAACGAATTTCAAGAGGGGACCGCTGCAGCGGGCGCGGCGCTCATCGAGTTCGCCCACGTCGCCAAGGCCAGTCTGGACCGCTTCCGCAGCCTCGCGGCCATGGCCGACGCCTTCCGCGCCAAGGTCGCGGGCGACGACTGGCGCGCTGACGAGGACCTCGCCGAAGAGAACGACGGCCTGGTCCGTGCCGTCACCCACGCGGCCCTGGAGTACAAGGCGCGAGAGATCGAGTGCGCCAACAAGATCACCGCGCTCGTCGGTGGTGCCCCCCTCACCGGCATCAACCCCGCCACCGCCAACCTTGACGGCGTCGAGACACCCTGGGGCAACGCCGGCGGCCAGGACAAACCCTGGTGGGGAGACGCTCTCGACGCCGGCGGCGACCTCGTCGGCGGCATCGCCAAGGAACTCGGCGGCCTCACCGGCCTGTTCGACGAGAACGGTGGCCTCACCGGTCTGGAAGGCTTCGGCGATTGGTGGGACAACTTCAGCGGCGCCTGGACGGGCAAGATCGAAGGGATCGCCGGGCTCGCCGGAGCCCACGGCAAGGACGGGTGGGGCCCGCCCGATCTCGGCACCGCGGGAGACAACTGGAAAGAGCTGGTTCACGGTTTTGTGCCCTGGCGCGAATGGGACGAGCGCCCCGGATACGTCATCACCACCGCCGGCATCAACGCGGCACTGGCCGCCGTCACCCTCGGAGCAGGAGCGGGGGTCAAGGGCTTCCTGGGCCTCGGCCGACATCACGACCGCGGCCAAGACGGCGACGGTGACGGCAACCAGCCCGAGCCCGTCGATCCCGGCGACATCGACAACCCGCCCGGCGGAGGCCAACCGCCGACCATCGGCGAGGTTGTCAAGCGCATGCAGCGTGACATCGACGAGCTCGGCGAACTCGGCGGCTACGACGACAGGTTCAAGCAGCTCGACCCGGCCCCCGGCGGCCGCCCCGACCCCTTACCCGACCCCAGGAAGCAGGTTCCCGTCGGCGTCGGTGGCCGCCACCACGACATCCACGGGTCCCACGACGAACCCGGTCCAGGCAAACCTCCCGATCACGGCGACAACACCCCCAAGTCCGGCGGCGATCGATCCGATCCGTCCAGCGCCGAGCCCGGCGACCCGCAAGGCCCGGCGAAGACCGCACCAGATCGTGACGAGAACCAGCCGCCCACGCCGGACAGCGAGAACCCACCGGATGAAGGACAGACCCCGACGGGTGACGAACCGCCGAGCGAGCGCGGTCGGGATGGCGAGGACATCGAGGCATCTGGGAACGACGGGACCGACGCTGCCGGTGCCCGCCAAGACGACGATCGGCCTCTCGTCAACGACGACCCTGGGGAGAAGCACGAGAAGGGCTTCTATGACCCCTACACAGGCCGCCATGTACCCAAGGGTTGGACCTACGAGCACGGCCACTACATTGATGAGTACGGAAACAAGTACGCCGATGTGCCCGAGAGCTACGACGCCGTACACGACTACCAAGAGATACGCAACAGCCCCCACGACACTCAAGACATCGCCCACCATACTGGCATCAACAAGGATGTACTCGACCACGTCAAACAGCATCTTTTCTTCCAGGAACATGACGTGCCGCTCGGACCCAACCGAGCCAACAGAGGAAAATTCACGCCCATGGCGGAGATCGGAGACCTCTGGATCAAGGCCACTCGCGGCGAACTCACCGCGTACGAGAAGGTGGAATTCCGTAATCTGATCACGCACGAAGCGGTAGAGCGTCGTCTGATGGAACAGGGATTTCCTTATCGCTCGGCTCACCCGGGCGCCTACAACGAAAATGGCATGAACAGACCCACCTCGGAGCACTACGGAGCCCACGACCTGGCACCGAGCGACAAGGGCGGCGATCCCTGGGTGGCGTATCGTGACATGGACAGGGAGCCGCCAAGGGACTTCGAGCTCGCCGACGATCTATCGAACATCAACGACCTCGCCGAGCTCATCATGAAAGGGGCCCGATGACCGAAAATCGCGTCAACGCCCTTGTGGAGCGCCTCCTGCAGATCAACTGGACCGAGCGGGCGGATCAAAGAGTGTCGCAGGCGCTGCTCATGGAAGAGTATCTGCGCCGTTCGGCTCTGTGGGCCAAGGAATACTCGGGCGGGTGGCTCTTCTCCGACGTCGCCGCAATGGTCGACCCAGCCGTGCGGGCAAGTCCGGAAGCGCTGCAACGGATAGAGAGTGGCCTGCCCATATGGGTCAATTCGATTACCAGGCGAACGATCGAATACGCCCTCCACTTCGCAGCGCTGTCGGACGCAGGCGCCCCCCTCCCCGACTTGCCGAATCCGTTTGAGCCGCTCATGCTGCTGTTCGAGCGAGGGAACATCTTCTCCCGCGATGGGGCGGGGTTCATTGATGTCGACTTCCTCGGCATTCGTCGCGGCCGGCTCTCCGACCACCTGAAAGACGAACCACGTGCCCCGGAGACGCTCGCCGAACTCGACGAACTGGACTGGGCCGAACTGGCCAAAGGTCTTGAACGGGAGTTGCCCGCCCTTCCGGAGGGGGCGCAACTGATGATCTCCGAAGACGGCGACCCGGACCACCGTCGCCACATTCGATTCGTCAGGGACGAGGGGGGGCTCGTCGCCACGCTGGCCGTCGACGATTCACCGGAAGAGGAGATCGCGGCGGGCGGCCGGCGGCCTCCGGCGCCAGCGGGGGCGTCCCACGAGCGGGGTCTCTCGCCTACTTCCCCGCAGACGCCAGAACAGATCAGGGCATTGGCCGACGCGGTCATAGTCGCTCTCCGCAAATGGCGCGGCGTCACGGAGCCGGCCGCGCTGCAGTACCGGGCCTGGCAATCGGAAACGGGCGAGAAGATCTACATGCACAAGCTGAGGTTGAAGCCCGAGATGACCGAGTGACCGTGCGGAGCCCTCGCGTCACCTCGGTGGGCGAGGGCTCCGGTGAGTCAGGAGGTGACTTCGGTGCGGTCGGTGCCCCAGAGGGTGTGGAAGGCGCCTTCGCGGTCTACGCGGCGGTAGGTGTGGGCGCCGAAGTAGTCGCGTTGGCCCTGGGTGAGGGCGGCGGGGAGGCGTGGGGCTCGGAGCGCGTCGTAGTAGGCGAGGGCCGTGGAGAAGCCGGGGGCCGGGATGCCGAGTCTGGCGGCCGTGCCGACGACGTCGCGCCAGGCGTCCTGGGCTTCGCCGACCGCCTCGGTGAAGTGGGGGTCGGTCAGCAGGGTCGGGGTCTGCGGGTCGGCCTGGTAGGCGGCGCGGATGCGGTCGAGGAAGCGGGCGCGGATGATGCAGCCGCCGCGCCAGATGGCGGCCATGGCGCCGAGGTCGATGTTCCAGCCGTACTCGGCGCTGCCCGCCTGGATCTCGTGGAAGCCCTGCGCGTAGGCGACGATCTTGGACGCGTACAGGGCCCGCTCGACGGCGTCGGCGAAGTCCGGGCCCGCGGCGGGCGCACGTCGCGGGCCGGGGAGGTTCTGGGACGCCTCGCGGAGGGCGGCGTGGCCGGAGACGCTGCGGGCGAAGACCGCCTCGGCGATGCCGCCGACCGGGACGCCGAGGTCGAGGGCGGTCTGGACGGTCCAGCGGCCGGTGCCCTTCTGCTCGGCCTGGTCGAGGACGACGTCCACGAACGGGCGGCCGGTGGCGGCGTCGGTGTGCGCGAGGACCTCGGCGGTGATCTCGATGAGGTAGGAGCCGAGGCGGCCGGTGTTCCAGGTGCGGAAGACCTCGGCGATCTCGGCGGGGGTGAGGCCGGCGGCGTGCCGGAGCAGGTCGTAGGACTCGGCGATCAGCTGCATGTCGGCGTACTCGATGCCGTTGTGCACCATTTTCACGAAGTGTCCGGCGCCGTCGGGGCCGACGTGGGTGCAGCAGGGCGTGCCGTCCACCTTGGCGGAGATGTCCTCCAGGAGCGGGCCGAGCGCCTCGTAGGACGCGGCGGAGCCGCCCGGCATGATGCTGGGGCCGTGCAGCGCGCCCTCCTCGCCGCCGGAGATGCCGGCGCCGACGAAATGGATGCCGCGGTCGCGGAGGACGGATTCGCGGCGGCGGGTGTCGGTGAAGTTGGCGTTGCCGCCGTCGACGATCATGTCGCCGGGGTCGAGGAGGGGCGCGAACTCGTCGATGACGGCGTCGGTCGGGCCGCCCGCCTTCACCATGATCACCAGGCGGCGGGGGCGTTCGAGCGACGCGACGAACCTCTCCGGCGTGTCGGCCGGGAGGAACGCGCCCTCGTGGCCGAACTCGTCCACGAGGGACTTGGTCCTGGCCGGGGTGCGGTTGTGGACGGCGACGGGATGCCCGTGCCGGGCGAGGTTGCGGGCCAGGTTGCGGCCCATCACCGCGAGGCCCGTGACTCCGATACGCGCCGTTTCCATTGGATCGCTCCTCCTCGTGTGCCACCCTGATCAAGGGGTTGTACGCGGGTCCATGATCCTCCCGTTCGAGCGCCGGCCATCGCATGTCCGCGCCGTACGCGGGAACGGGACGCGCGTCGAGGATCGTTTCAACAGTGTCATTCTCCAGGGGGTGCGAATGCTGGGACTGCCGGACGAGGCGGCGGCGTGTCTCTTCGATCTCGACGGGGTGCTGACCAGGACGGCGGCCGTGCACGCCGCCGCCTGGAAGGAGATGTTCGACGGCTACCTGCGCGAGCGGGCGGGCCGCGACGGCGGGCCCTTCACAGAGTTCGACCCGGTCAAGGACTACGGCCGGTACGTCGACGGCAAGAAGCGCGAGGACGGGACGCGCTCGTTCCTGCAGTCGCGCGGCATCGAGCTGCCGGAGGGCGACCCGGACGATCCGCCCGAGAACGAGACGGTCCGGGGGCTCGGCAACCGCAAGAACGCGCTCGTCCTGCGGCTGATCGAGGAGAAGGGCGTCGAGACGTTCGACGGGTCGATCGACTACGTCCGCGCGGCGCGCAAGGCGGGGCTGAAGACGGCGGTGGTGTCGTCGAGCGCGAACACCGTCCAGGTGCTGCGGACGGTCGGCATCACCGGCCTGTTCGACGCGCGGGTCGACGGCGTCGTCGCGGCCGAGCGGAACCTGCCGGGGAAGCCGGCCCCGGACATGTTCCTGGTGGGGGCGCAGGAGGTCGGCGTCCAGGCGAAGCAGGCGGTGGTGTTCGAGGACGCGCTCGCCGGCGTCGAGGCGGGGCGGGCCGGCGGGTTCGCCTACGTGGTGGGCGTCAACCGGGTGGACGACGCGCACGCCAAGGCCCTCGCCGAGCACGGCGCCGACATCGTGGTCTCCGACCTGTCCGAGCTGATGGAGGGCAAGTGACAGACGCGGAAGGGCTGAACCCGGCCGACCGGCCCGTGTTCACGGTGGAGCCCTGGTGCGTGCGCGAGCCGGAGCTGCGGCTGGACAGGCTGGCCCAGAGCGAGTCGGTGTTCGCGCTGTCCAACGGGCATGTCGGGATGCGCGGCAACCTCGACGAGGGAGAGCCGCACGGGCTGCCCGGCACGTATCTGAACTCGTTCTTCGAGCAGCGCCCGCTGCCGCACGCGGAGACGGCCTACGGGTATCCGGAGTCGGGCCAGACGGTCATCAACGTGACCAACGGCAAGGTGATCCGGCTGCTGGTGGACGACGAGCCGCTCGACGTCCGGTACGGGCGCGTCCTGCACCACGAGCGGATCCTGGACATGCGGGAGGGCACGCTCACCCGGCATGTGGAGTGGACGTCCCCGGCCGACAAGACGATCAAGGTGACGTCGGTCCGGATCGTGTCGCTGACGCAGCGGGCCGTCGCGGCGATCTGCTACGAGGTCGAGCCGGTGGACGAGGCCGTCCGGGTGGTCGCGCAGTCGGAGCTGGTCGCGAACGAGGCGCTGCCGGGCGGCGGGAAGGATCCGCGCTCGTCCGCGATCCTGGAGAGCCCGCTGGTCAGCGAGGAGCACGTCGCCAACGGCACGAAGGTCCTGCTCCTGCACCGGACGCGGCAGAGCGGGCTGCGGATGGCGGCGGGCATGTCGCACGAGATCGAGGGCCCGAAGTCGATGGCGATCGACACCGAGAGCTCCAAGGACGTGGGCCGGCTGACGGTCGCGACGCGCCTGGAGCCCGGGCAGCGGCTGCGCATCGTGAAGTACATCGCGTACGGGTGGTCGAGCCGGCGGTCGCGTCCGGCGCTGCACGACCAGGTGGTCGGGGCGCTGGCGGGCGCGCGGCAGACCGGCTGGGACGGGCTGCTCGACGAGCAGCGCGAGTACCTGGACGGGTTCTGGGAGGGCGCGGACGTCGAGGTCGAGGGCGACGCGGAGATCCAGCAGGCGGTCAGGTTCGGGCTGTTCCACGTCCTGCAGGCGGGCGCGCGCGCGGAGCGCCGCATGATCCCGGCCAAGGGCCTGACGGGGCCCGGCTACGACGGCCACACGTTCTGGGACACCGAGACGTTCGTGATGCCCGTCCTGACGTACACGTCGCCGGGCGCGGCCGCGGACGCACTCGCGTGGCGGCACATGACGCTGCCGCTCGCGGTGGAGCGCGCCACCCAGCTCGGCCTGGACGGCGCGACGTTCCCGTGGCGGACGATCCGCGGCCACGAATGCTCGGGCTACTGGCCCGCCGGGACGGCCGCGTTCCACATCAACGCCGACATCTCCGACGCCGTCGTCCGGTACGTGGACGCGACGGAGGACGACCAGTTCGAGCGGGAGGTCGGCCTGGACATCCTGGTGCAGACCGCCCGGCTGTGGCGGAGCCTCGGCCACCACGACGTCGGCGGCGTGTTCCGCATCGACGGCGTCACCGGCCCCGACGAGTACAGCGCCATCGTCGACAACAACATCTACACCAACCTCATGGCGCGCCGGAATCTCCAGGAGGCCGCGGAGATGGCGATGCGCCATCCGGACGTCGCCGACCGGCTGGGCGTGGACGCCGAGGAGGCCGCGTCGTGGCGGGACGCGGCGGCCGCGATGCTGATCCCGTACGACGACCGGCTGGGCGTCCACCCGCAGAGCGAGGGGTTCACCAACCACGCCCGCTGGGACTTCGCCGCCACCAAGCCCGACCACTATCCGCTGCTGCTGAACTTCCCGTACTTCGACCTGTACCGGAAGCAGGTGGTGAAGCAGGCCGACCTCGTCCTGGCGCTGCACCTGTGCGGGGAGGCGTTCACGGAGGAGCAGAAGGTCCGCGACTTCGCCTACTACGAGGGTCTGACGGTCCGTGACTCGTCGCTTTCGGCGCAGACGCAGGCGGTCGTGGCGGCGGAGGTCGGGCAGCTGGAGCTGGCGCACGACTACCTCGGCGAGACCGCCCTGATGGACCTGCACGACCTGAACCGCAACACCCGCGACGGGCTGCACATCGCGTCGATGGCGGGGGCGTGGAGCGGGCTCGTCGCCGGGTTCGGCGGGATGCGGGCGGGCCGCGGCAAGCTGCGGTTCGCGCCGCGGCTGCCGGGCGGCATCAGCCGGCTGGCGTTCCGGATGCGGTACCGCGGCAGCCTGGTCAAGGTCAACGTGACGGCGGAGGCCGCGTCCTACGAGCTGCTGGACGGCCCGGGCATCAAGCTGTGGCACCACGGCGAGCCGTTCACGCTGGCGGACGAGCCGGTCGAGCTGCCGATCGAGCAGATCCAGGCCCGCCCGGCGCCGGCGCAGCCGTCCGGCCGCGAGCCGATGCCCCGCCGCATCGACCCCCACGGCCGCGGCCCCCGCCGCCGCTGACCGGCGCCTGGAGCGGAGCACCCGCGGAGCGTCGGCGGAGTGGACGACGACGGTCAGCGTGTCGTTGTGGGGGCGTGGGGGCCGTCCCCCACCATGACGCGCTGGCCGGTCAGTCGGTGGGGCAGGCGTCGGCGTGGCAGGGGTTGGGGGCGTCGCGCACGGCCCTGTCGTCCGCCGGCGGCCGGCCGGACGTGCCGTGCCGGACGAGGAGCCGCCGCGGCCCCGGGCCCTCGTCGCCGAGCCGGTCGTAGGGGTTGGCGAGGGCGCACTTGTTGATCGACAGGCAGCCGCAGCCGATGCAGTCGGTGAGGTCGTCGCGGAGGCGTTCGAGCTGGCGGATGCGGTCGTCGAGGGCGGTCCGCCAGTTCTCCGACAGGCGCGCCCAGTCGTCCACCGTGGGGGTGCGTTCCTCGGGGAGGGTGCCGAGCGCGTCGCGGATGTCGCTGAGCGGGATGCCGACCCGCTGCGAGACCTTGATGAACGACACGCGGCGGAGCGTGTCGCGGCTGAAGCGCCGCTGGTTGCCCGCCGTGCGGCGGCTGCTGATCAGGCCCTTGGACTCGTAGAAGTGCAGCGCCGAGACGGCCACGCCGCTCCGCTCGGCGAGCTGCCCCACGGTCAGTTCGTGCAACCGGTGCTCAAGCCGCGTCATGACCGCATCCTATGCGACCTCAACCGCGGTAGAGGTTTCCGGGGAGGGGGCGGAGGCAAACGCCCGCCCGCCGAGGTCGTCGGCGGGCGGGCGCGCGGCGGCGAGCCGGTCTGCGGCGGCCGATGGGCCGGTCTAGTGCTCCAGGCGGCGGACGAGGTCGTGGTACTCGTCCCACAGCGCCTTCGGCATGTGGTCGCCGAACTTGTCGAAGTGCTCGGGGACGAGGGCGGCCTCCTGCTTCCACACCTCGGTGTCGACGGACAGCAGCGTGTCGAGGTCGGCGTCGTCGAGGTCGAGTCCTTCGGTGTCGAGCGCCTCGCGGGTCGGCAGGTGCCCGATCGGGGTCTTGACGGCGTCGGCCTGCCCGTTGAGCCGCTCGACGATCCACTTCAGGACGCGGCTGTTCTCCCCGAAGCCCGGCCAGATGAACCTGCCGTCGGCGTTCTTGCGGAACCAGTTGACGTAGTAGATCCGCGGCAGCTTCTCCGGGTTCGTGGCCTTGCCGATGTCGAGCCAGTGACCGAAGTAGTCGCCCATGTTGTAGCCACAGAACGGCAGCATGGCGAACGGGTCGCGGCGGAGCTCGCCGACCTTGCCCTCGGCGGCGGCGGTCTTCTCGGACGCGACGTTCGCGCCGAGGAACACGCCCTGCTGCCAGTCGAACGACTCGGTGACGAGCGGGACGGCGGACGCCCGCCGCCCGCCGAACAGGATCGCGGAGATCGGGACGCCCTTCGGGTCCTCCCACTCGTCGGCGATGATCGGGCACTGCCCGGCCGGGGTGGTGAACCGGGCGTTCGGGTGCGCGGCCGGGGTCTCGGAGTCGGGCGTCCAGTCGTTGCCCCGCCAGTCGGTGAGGTGCGCGGGCGGCTCGTCGGTGAGGCCCTCCCACCACACGTCGCCGTCGTCGGTGAGCGCGACGTTCGTGAAGATGCTGTTGCCCCAGAGCGTCTTCACGGCGTTGGCGTTGGTGCTCTCGCCGGTGCCGGGCGCGACGCCGAAGAACCCTGCCTCCGGGTTGATCGCGTAGAGGCGGGAGTCGTCGCCGAACCGCATCCAGGCGATGTCGTCGCCGATCGTCTCGACCTTCCAGCCAGGGATGGTCGGCTCCAGCATGGCGAGGTTGGTCTTGCCGCACGCCGACGGGAACGCGGCCGCGACGTAGCGGGTCTCGCCCTCCGGTGGCGTGAGCTTGAGGATGAGCATGTGCTCGGCCATCCAGCCCTCGTCGCGCGCCATCGTGGACGCGATCCGCAGCGCGTAGCACTTCTTGCCGAGCAGCGCGTTGCCGCCGTACCCGGACCCGTACGACCAGATCTCCCGCGTCTCGGGGAAGTGCGTGATGTATTTGGTGGAATTGCACGGCCATTTGGCGTCCGTTTGACGGGGCTCCAGCGGGGCGCCGACGGAGTGGACGGCCTTGACGAACGACCCGCGCTCCTCGATGAGCCGCAGCGCGCCGGCGCCCATCCGCGTCATGATCCGCATGGACACGGCGACGTAGGCGGAGTCGGTGATCTCCACACCGAGCTGCGAGATGTTGCCGCCGAGCGGCCCCATGCAGAACGGCACCACGTACATGGTGCGGCCCTTCATGCAGCCGTCGAAGAGGCCGCCGAGGGTGTCGCGCATCTCGTCCGGGGCGATCCAGTTGTTGGTGGGGCCGGCGTCCTCCTGCTTCTCGGAGCAGATGAACGTGCGGTCCTCGACCCGGGCGACGTCGGTCGGGTCGGACGCGGCGTAGAAGCTGTTGGGCCGTTTCGCCGGGTCGAGGCGCGTGAGCGTGCCCTGGTCGACGAGAAGCCCGGTCAGCCGCTCCCATTCGGCGTCCGAGCCGTCGCACCATTCGACGCGGTCGGGCTTGGTCAGCTCGGCGATCCCGCGTACCCACTCAGTCAGTTCGGTGTGGCCGGTAGGGGCCTGGTCGGCCCCGGGGACCTGGTTGGACACGGGCAACTCCTTCAGCTGTTCGCAGGATGTTTGCATGATGAACAAGACCCGTCGTTTTTGCCATTTGGTCTGGACCAATCCCGTCCGCTTTTGGGCGTTGATGCCCGATTTTGTGATAGATATCACCGGTCTGCGGGTGGGCGGGAGACACGCCGGAGACACGCCTGGGTCCCCTGGCACGGACGCTCTCAAGCTGGGTAAACGTGGGTTTCCGTGGCCTTGACGGCCGCCCAGATCATGCTGCCCTCGGACAATTGAAGCTCCGCGACCGCCGCCGGGGTCACCTCCGCGACCGCGTCGAAAGGCGGCCCGGCCAGCCGCACCCGGACGCGGTCGCCCTGGCGCTCGATCGCGCCGACGCGGGCCCGCCACAGGTTCCGGGGGCTGCCGTCGGGACGCGTCCGGTACAGCGCCACCGAGGACGGCGCGAAGGCAAGGAACACGTCACCCTCGAGCGAGTCGACCGTGTCGAGCGTCCAGCCACCGCCTCCAGCAGCCCCCGCGCCGCCCTCGACCCCTCCCCCAGCGGGCCCCGCGCCGCCCTCGACCTTGTCCGCGGCGGGACCCGCGTCAGCCTCGATGGTGACCGTGCCGGCCTCGGCGCGGCCCCGGTACAGGTTCAGGCCGACCAGGCGCGCGACGTAGTCGGTGCGGGGGCGGCGGGCGACGTCGGCGGGCGTCCCCTCCTGGACGAGCCGTCCGCCCTCGATGACGACGATCCGGTCGGCCAGGACCATCGCGTCTAGGGGGTCGTGGGTGACGAGCACGGCCGCGCCCGCGAACCCGGCCAGATGACGGCGGAGCGCGGCGCGGATCTCCATCCGCGTGTGGACGTCGAGGGCGGCGAGCGGCTCGTCCAGCAGGAGCAGGCCGGGTTCGACGGCCAGCGCCCGGGCGAGGGCGACGCGCTGCGCCTGCCCGCCCGACAGCGCCCGCGGCCGGGCGGACGCGAACTCCGCCAGCCCGACGCGCTCCAGCCACTCGGCGGCGCGGCGCCGGGCCGCGCGGCGGCCCGCGCCCTGGCAGCGGAGCCCGAACGCGACGTTCTCCAGGGCGCTGAGGTGCGGGAACAGCAGGTAGTCCTGGAAGACCATGCCGATGCCGCGGCGGTCGGGCGGCAGCGGGCGCAGGTCGGCGCCGTCCACCCGGATGTGGCCGCCCGCCATCGCGACGAGCCCGGCCAGCGCGCGCAGCGCGGTGCTCTTGCCCGCCCCGTTCGGGCCGAGCAGCGCCACCACTTCGCCGGGCGCGGCGGTGAGCGCGAGGTCGAGGTCGAACGCGGCGCGCCGCACCACGAGCCGCGCCTCCAGCCCCCGCGTCCCCGTCCCCGGGGGACGGCCCGCGCCCCGGTCCGCCTCGCTCATGATGAGGTGCTCACCCAGCGGTCTCTCAGCGCGGCCAGGACGATGACCGACACCGCGAGGAGGACGAGGCTGAGCACGATCGCGGCCTGCGGATCGGTCTCCAGCGCCAGGTAGACGGCCAGCGGCATCGTCTGCGTCCGGCCCGGGAAGTTGCCCGCGAACGTGATCGTCGCGCCGAACTCGCCGAGCGCCCGCGCCCAGCACAGCACGGCCCCGGCCGCGACGCCGGGCGCGACCAGCGGCAGCGTGACCCGGCGGAAGATCGTCCAGCGGCCCGCGCCGAGGGTGGCGGCGGCCTCCTCGTAGCGCAGGTCGGCGGCGCGCAGCGCGCCCTCCACGCTGATCACCAGGAACGGCATCGCCACGAACGTCTCCGCCAGCACGACCCCGGCCGTGGTGAACGGGAACGTGATCCCGAAGGTGTCGTCCAGCCATCCGCCGACCAGCCCGCGGCGGCCGAGCACGAGCAGCAGCGCGACGCCACCGACCACCGGAGGCAGCACCAGCGGCACGGTCACCAGGGCCCGGACGATCCGGACACCGGGGAACGGGACCCGGGCCAGCGTCCAGGCCAGCGGGACGCCGAGCAGCAGGCACAGGCCGGTGGCGAGCGTCGCGGTGACCAGCGACAGGCGCAGCGCGTCCAGCACCTGGTCCTGCGCGAGCCGGGTGCCGAGCGTCGACCACGGGGCGCGGACGAGCAGCCCGGCGAGCGGCAGCACCAGGAAGGCGAGCCCGGCCAGCGCGGGCAGCACCAGGATCCACGGCGGACGCCCGACCAGCCTGTCGGCGCCGGCATCGGCGCCGGCGTTCTTCACGGCGCCTCGAAACCGGCCCGGGTCAGTGCCGTCCTGCCCTGCGGCCCGAGCACGAGCCGGATGAAGTCCTTCGCGAGCGCGGCCCGCGGCGCGTCCGCGACCTCCACGATCGGATAGTCGTTGATCGCCTGCGCCGCCTCCGGGAACTCGATGCCCGTGACCCGGTCCCCCGCCGCCCTGACGTCGGTGCGGTAGACGAGCCCGGCGTCCGCCTCGCCGAGGCCGACCTTGGTGAGGACGGCCTTGACGTCCTGCTCCCGCGACACCGGCTCGACCTGGACCCCCGCGGCGGCGAGCGCCTTCTCCGCGGCGGCGCCGCAGGGCACCTGCACCGCGCACAGCACGACCTTGAGCCCGGGCGCGGACAGGTCGCCCACCTTCGCCACCTTGCCGGGATTGTCCTTGGGAATGGCGATGACCAGGCGGTTCCTGGTGAACACCTGCGGTCTTCCGGCGGCGTCGCCCGCGTCCGTGACGGTCTCCATCGTGGCGGGGCTGGCGGACGCGAACACGTCCGCCGGGGCGCCCTCGGTGATCTGCCGCGCGAGCGTCGAGCTGCCGCCGAAGTTGAACCTGACCTTGACGCCGGGATGCGCACCCTCGAACGTCCGGCCGAGCGAGGTGAACGTCTCGGTGAGCGAGGCGGCGGCGAACACCGTCAGCGTCCCGCGGCCACCGCCGCCACCACTGCCGCCGCCTGCTCCGGACGCGCCGTCGTCCACCTCGCCGCAGCCCGTCAAGGCGGCGGCCAGCACGACGGCGGCGGCCACGGCGGTCGGCTTGCGCACGATGCCCCCCTCAGTCCGGCAGCTCGACGATGACGTTGGTGGACTTCACCACGGCCTCGGCGACCACGCCGGCGCGCAGCCCGAGGTCGTCCGCCGCCTCGCGGCTCATCAGCGACACGACCCGGAACGGCCCGGCCTGGATCTCCACCTGCGCCATCACCCCGTCGCGGACGACGTCGGTCACGATCCCCCGCAGCCGGTTGCGCGCCGACGAGAAGCGTTCGCCCTGGTCGGACGGCGCGCGCCCGGTGCGCGCCTGGTCGCGCACGAACGAGGCGAGCTCGGCCCCCGGGACGAGCCGGTGCCCGTGCTCGTCCCGGGACGCCGGGAGCCGGCCGCCGTCCACCCAGCGCCGGACCGTGTCCGCGCTGACCCCGAGCAGCGCCGCCGCCTCACTGATCCGGAACGTCGTCACGGAGCCAAGCCTAACGATCCGCAGATGCGAGGAAAAGAGCGGCATACCACCAGACGATGCGAGCTGGTGAAGACGATGTCCATCGCAACTGCGGCTCAGCGGACCTCCAGCAGCACCTCCGTGATCATCCCGAGGCAGGACCAGTCCACGAGGCGCTCCCGCCTGATCCGGCCGAACGCGGCGACCTCGACGTAGGTGACCTCGCCGTCGGCGGCCAGCCCGTGCGTCCCGGACGACGGGAGCCGCGCCAGCTCGTCCCCGGTGATCCCGGCGGAGAACAGGTGCGCCCGGTGCCCGGACATCGTGGCGTTCACCTGCCGCGTCCCGTGCTCACGCAGCCGCTCCGCCGCCAGGACCAGGCCCGTCTCCTCCTCGACCTCCGCCAGCGCGACCTCGGCCGGGCCGCCGTCCCCGGAGCCGCCGGGCAGTTCGTGGACGAACCCGTTCACGCACGGGCTCCGGAACTCCCTGACCAGCACGACCTCCGTCTCGTCGAGCGTCTCCCCGAGCCGGTACAGGACGACGACGGAGACGTCCGGACGCCCCACCACGATCTCGTTGTCCTTCACCCGATCCTCGGCCGCGACGTGCATCCGGACGTGCAGGGCCCAGTGGTCGCCGAACCGGAACACCACCCGCGCCCCCAGCAGGACGTTGCCCGCCGCGCACTGCCCCGCGTACCAGCGCCGCACCGACTCCTCGCGCCACAGCAGCAGCGGGATCTCCCGCTCCCCGCCCGTCCGCGACGCGCCCGGGCCGATCCGGTCGAGCGCCGCCGCGACCGTCGCCGGGAGGTCGGTCGCCGTCGGCACGCCCGACTTGGCGGCGTAGTGCAGCAGGTAGCGGTTCTTCGGCGCCTGCGGAGGGGCGCCGAAGACGGTCCGTCCGCTGTCGTGCCACATCCCCCACTCGACGTTGGTGGTGAACGCCGGCATGGTGTCCAGGTCGCGCGGCACGAAGAAGATCACCTCGTCGGACAGGTGCAGGCAGCGCTCCTCCCACTCGACCTGCCCGACGTAGTCGTCGTGGATCCCGTGCCGGTGCTCGGGGACGAACACGACGAGCCGGCCGGGGTCGGCGCCGTCCAGCCAGCGCTCGCGCAGCGCGGCGACGGCGGCGGGACGCCAGGACGCGGTCTCCGGCGACCGCGGCGTGGGACCGGCGAGGAAGACCGCGGCCTCCCACCGGTCGGGCGGTTCCTCGTGCGCGTAGACGACCACAAGGTCGGCTCCCATGCGGCTCGCTCCTCTCGCCCCGCCCGTGTGGACTGGACTTGCGCGGGTAATGGTGGTTTAAGCCAGAATCGGACGCCCGGTCAGGAGGAATGATCATGACTGGGACCATGCGCGCTCCACGCTCCCGGGGCGGCCTGAGCGGCACGCTGCTCGTGCTGCTCGGCCTCTGGGGCGGTCTGCTCCCCTTCGTCGGCCCGTACTTCAACTTCGGCTTCGCTCCGGACGACGCCTGGACGTACGACACCGACCGGCTCCAGCTCATCATCGCGCCCGCGGCGGCCGTCGTGCTCGGCGGGCTGATCGTGCTCGCCGCCGCCAACCGCGCGTTCGCCATGTTCGGCGCCTGGATCGCCGCGCTCGGCGGCGCCTGGTTCGCCGTCGGCACGTCCGTCGCCACGCTCTGGGACGTGGAGGGCGTCGGCGCCCCGCTCGGATCGGGCGAAGGACAGCGGCTTGCCGAGCACCTGTCCGGGCTCACCGGCCTCGGCGTCGTCGTCGCGTTCCTGGCCGGGCTCGCGCTCGGCCGCTTCGCCGTGATCGGCGTCCGGGAGTCGGCGTCGCCGGACGACGGCGGGCAGGCGGGCGCGACGTCGACGCAGCCGCTGGTGTACGGACGATACGCGCGGGAGAACCCGCCCGCCGGGCAGGCGCCACCGCCGCTGCCGGGCGACCGCCACATCGCGGGCGAGACACGCTACGACCGCTAACTCTCCCGAAGGGGGACAGCGCGCGCTACGGGCGGTGGCGGCCGTGGCGGCGCATGTCGCGGACGGCCTTCGTCGTCTCGTGGCTGCCCCGCTCCTCGTCCAGCCGCACGTCGTCGCGGTCGGTGAACATGGCGGCGAAGGCGACCAGCAGGCCGACGCCGCCGATCCACGGCTCCCGCCAGGCGAAGCTGAGCGCCACGCAGCCGACGGCACAGGAGATGAGCAGCACCAGCTTCACGTCGCCTCCTCGGCACCGAGCCAGCCGAGTAATGGAAGACTTACTCGCCGGCCGTAAGAGGCATCCTGACACGCCGCGGCCCGGCCGGGAAAGATCCCCGGGCGGGCCGCGTGCCGCATGTCTCCGCTACTTCTTGCCCTTGCCGCGCTTCTCGCGGATCTTCATGGCGATGTCGAGGGGCGTCCCCTCGAAGCCGAACTCCTCGCGCAGGCGCCGCTCGATGAACCGCCGGTACCCCTCCTCCAGGAACCCGGACGTGAACAGCACGAACCGCGGCGGCCGCACGCTCGCCTGCGTCGCGAACAGCACGCGCGGCTGCTTGCCGCCGCGCACCGGATGCGGATGCGAGCTGACCAGGTCGGCGAAGAACTGGTTGAGCTTGGACGTCGGGACGCGCGTGCTCCAGCCGTCCAGGGCCGTCTCGATGGCCGGGACCAGCTTCTCCATGTGCCGCCCCGTCCTGGCGGACACGTTCACCCGCGGCGCCCAGCGCGCGTGGTGCAACTGCCGGTCGATCTCGCGCTCCAGGTAGTGGTGGCGCTCCTCGTCCAGCAGATCCCACTTGTTGTAGGCGATGACCATCGCGCGGCCCGACGCGACCACCATCGAGATGATCCGCAGGTCCTGCTCGGCGAGCGGCTGGTCGGCGTCCACGAGGACGACGGCGACCTCGGCGCGCTCCAGCGCCGACTGGGTGCGCAGCGTCGCGTAGAAGTCGGCGCCCTGGTTCTCGCGGTGCCGCCGCCTGATCCCTGCGGTGTCGATGAACCGCCACGTCCGGCCGCCGAGGTCGATCAGCTCGTCGACCGGGTCGCGGGTCGTGCCCGCCACCGCGTCCACGACCGCGCGGTTCTCCCCCGCCACCTTGTTCAGCAGGCTCGACTTGCCGACGTTCGGACGGCCCAGCAGCGCGATCCGGCGCGGCCCGCCCGTCTCCTCGTCGAACGACTCCGGCGGGGCCTCCGCCGGCAGCGCGGCGAGGACCGCGTCCAGCAGGTCGCCGCTGCCGCGCCCGTGCAGCGCGCTGACCGGGTGCGGCTCGCCGATGCCGAGCGACCACAGCAGCGCCGCGTCCGCCTCCACGGCCGCGTTGTCGACCTTGTTGGCGACCAGCACCACCGGCTTGCCGGAGCGGCGCAGGATCTCCACGACGGCCTCGTCCACGTCGGTGGCGCCGACGGTGGCGTCCACGACGAACATCACGACGTCGGCCAGGTCGACCGCCAGCCGGGCCTGCTCGGCGATCGCCGCGGCCAGCCCGGCCGAGTCGGGCAGCCACCCGCCGGTGTCGACGACGGTGAACCGGCGGCCGCTCCACGACGCGTCGTAGGCGACCCGGTCGCGGGTCACGCCCGGGACGTCCTCCACGACCGCCTCGCGGCGGCCGAGGATCCGGTTGACCAGGGTCGACTTGCCGACGTTCGGCCGCCCGACCACCGCCATGACGGGCGCCGGGCCCTCGTCGGCGGCGACGTCCTCGGCGACGTCCACGGTCTCGATCTCGTTATCGCTCACTGTGAATTCCCCGCGGGGGCCGTGCGGCCGCCCGTTCACTCATGCTCTTTGGCGAGGCGGACGACCGCCTCGATGACCTCGGCGAGGCTCAGCTCCGTCGAGTCGATCTCGTGCGCGTCGCCCGCCCTGGCCAGCGGCGACGCCTTCCGGGTGGAGTCGAGCCGGTCGCGGCGCGCCTGCTCGGCCCTGGTGACCGTCACCGACGCGCCCGGGTCGGCCGCGAGGTCCTTCGCGCGGCGCGCCGCCCGGGTCTCCTCGCTGGCGGTCAGGTACACCTTGACGGGCGCGTCCGGCGCGACGACCGTGCCGATGTCGCGGCCCTCCACCACGATCCCGCCGGACCCGATGATCTCGCGCTGCAGCTCCACCATCCGGGTGCGGACCGCCGGGACGGAGCTGACCGCGCTGACCGCGTTCGTCACGTCGCGGGTGCGGATCGGGGCGGACACGTCCGTCCCGTCCACCGTGATCGTCGGCCCGTCCGGGTCGGTGCCGGACGCGATGACCGGCTCCGCCGCGCGGGCCTCGACGGCGCCCGCGTCTTCGACCGGCACGCCCTTCTCCAGCATCCACCACGTCATGGCGCGGTACATGGCGCCCGTGTCCAGGTAGCGGAGCCCGAGCGCGCGGGCCACGCCCTTGGACGCGCTGGACTTGCCCGACCCGGAGGGTCCGTCCATGGCGATGACGAGCGGCACGATCGATCCCTCTCTAGTCCGTCGGGCGCGCTGTCTCCCCCCGCGCGAGCCCCGGCGAACCAGGCTACCGGCCTCGCGGCACCGTCACGTCCCGCCGGCCCCGGAGTTCCCGCCGCTCCCGGCCGGGGACGGGACGGACCAGCCCCGCGCCCGCAGCTCCGCCGCCAGCCGCTCGGCGGCCTCCGGCACCACCGCGATCTCCAGCACGCCCAGCGGACGTCCCGGCGAGTGCTCGATCGTCACGTCCTCGATGTTGACCTGCGCGATCCCCGCCGCCTGGAAGATCATCGCGAGCTCACCCGGACGGTCCGGGATGACCACCTGGACGATCGCGTACGCCGACTGGTCGCCGCCGTGCTTGCCGGGGATGCGGGACCGGCCCGCGTTCCCGCGCAGCAGCAGGTCGGCCACGTGCGCGGCGGCCTCCTCGCTGCCGTCGCGCAGCAGCGACGCCGCCACCGCCAGGTCGGTCGCGACGGCCTCCAGCACGTCGGCGACGGGCTGCGAGTTCGCCGACAGGATCCCGATCCACAGCCGCGGGTCGCTCGCCGCGATCCGGGTGACGTCCCGGACGCCCTGCCCGGACAGGCCGAGCGCGACGTCGTCCGCGCCGGTCAGCCGGGCGGCGACCGCGGCCGACACCACGTGCGGGCCGTGCGAGACGAGCGCGACCGCCCGGTCGTGCTCGGCGGCGTCCACCTCGACGGGCATCGCGCCGCACGCCTTCGCCAGCCCCCGGACGACCTCCACCGTCTCCCGCGTCGCCTGCGGCGGCGCGGCACAGCGCCCACGGACGGCCGAGGAAGAGATCGGCGCGCGCCGCGCTCGGCCCCGACCGCTCGCTGCCCGCCAGCGGATGCCCCGCCACGAACGTCGTCAGGTCGCAGCCCAGCTCCGCCGCCTGCGCCAGCGGCAGCGCCTTCACGCTCGCCACATCGGTGTACGCGGTGGCGAGGCCGCGTTTCTGCGCGTCCAGCAGCGTCACGGCCACGGCCGTCGGCGGCACCGCGAGCACCGCCAGGTCGGCGGGCTCGTCCCGCGCGCCGTCCGGGAGCGCCGCGCCGGCGCCGAGCTCGACCGCCAGCCGCAGCGCGGCCGCGTCCCGGTCGGTCAGCAGCACCTCGGCGCCGTGCTCCCGCATGGCCAGGGCGATCGACGTCCCGATCAGGCCCGTCCCGACGACGACGATCCGCCGCGCCACCACGTCCTCACTCACGCCCGACACCCTACTGCGCCCTTCAAACGCCTCGCTCCGCTCGGGCGCTACTGCGCCCTGCACATGCCTCGCTCCGCTCGGGCGCTACTGCGCGATGTCCAGGCGGAGGGCCGTCGCGCCGCGGAGGTAGACGTGCTGGACGTCCGCGCGGGGACGGTCCGTCTCGACGTGCGCCATCAGCCGGATCACCCGGGGCAGCGCACCGGGCACGCCGATCTCCGTCGCGCACAGCAGCGGCACCTCGTGGAAGCCGAGCTTGCGGGCGGCGAGCGCCGGGAACTCCGCCGTCAGGTCGGGCGTCACCGTGAAGATGACGCTGATCACGTCGTCGGTGGTCAGCTCGTTGCGGGCCATCACCGCGGCGACGAGCTCCGCCGTCGCCGCCAGCATCTGCTCCCGGTCGTCGGCGTCGATCTGCGTCGCCCCGCGGACCGCGCGTACCGCCACAGCCTGATCCCTCCTCGGCCTCGGATGGCCCCCGGGCCTACAGCCCGACGGCCTTGTACAAGTCGCCGATCTCGTGCACGGTCAGAGCCCGCATCCCGCCCGGCTTCAGCTGCCCCAGCTTGATCGGACCGAACTCTATGCGCGCCAGCTGCTGGACGGGGAACCCGACCTCCTTCAGCAGCCGCCTCACGATGTGCTTGCGCCCCTCATGCAGGGTGATCTCGACCAGGACGCGCCTCCCGACCTGGTCGAAGATCTTGAACTTGTCGGCCTTGGCGGGCCCGTCGTCCAGCGTCACGCCCGCCCGCAGCCGCTTCCCGAGGTCCCGCGGGATCGGGCCGTGGATCTCCGCCAGGTACGTCTTCGCGACGCCGAAGGACGGGTGCGTGAGGCGGTGCGACAGCTCCCCGTCGTTCGTCAGCAGGATCAGGCCCTCGGTGTCGGTGTCGAGGCGGCCGACGTGGAACAGCCGCTCCGGCACCTCCACGTAGTCGGCGAGGGACTTGCGGCCCCGCTCGTCCGACATCGTGGACACCACCCCGCGCGGCTTGTTGATCGCGTAGTAGCGCATCTCGGCGCGGGTCTCGACGCGCTTGCCGTCCACATGGATGACGGCGCGCCGCGGGTCGACGCGCTCGCCGAACCGGAAGACCCGCTTCCCGTCGACGGTGACGCGGCCCTCGCCGATCAGTTCCTCGCAGTGGCGGCGGCTGCCGATCCCGGCCTCGGCCAGGACCTTCTGCAGCCGCACGCCCTCGTTCTCGCTCACGTGTCCTCAACTATCAACGATGTCGTCAGGCAGGTCGTCGGGCAGGTAGGGGGCGAGCTCCGGGAGCTCGTCGAGGTCGCGGAGCCCGAGCCGCTCCAGGAAGTACCCGGTGGTGCGGTACAGGTGCGCCTGCGACTCGGGGTCCTGCCCGGCGTCCTCGATCAGGCCGCGCAGCGTCAGCGTCCGCATGACGCCGTCGCTGTTGACGCCCCGGATCGCCGACACGCGGGCCCGGCTCACCGGCTGCCGGTACGCGACGACGGCGAGCGTCTCCAGCGCGGCCTGCGTGAGGCGCGCCTGCTGCCCGTCGGTGACGAACCGCTCCACGACTGGGGCGCACACGTCCCGGGTGTAGAACCGCCAGCCGCCCGCGACCTCCCTGAGATCGAACCCGCGGCCCTGCTCGGTGTATTCCGCGGCCAGCCCGCGCAGCGTCTCCGCGACCTCGCCGCGGGGACGCTCCAGCAGCTGCGCGAGGGTCAGCTCGGTGACGGGCTCGTCCACCACCAGCAGGATCGCCTCGATCGAGGCGCGCAACCCCGGAAGGTCCGGAAGTTCAGGCTGCTCCGGCTGCTCTGATTGCTCCGGCTGCTCCGGCTGCTCCGGCGCGTCCGCGCCGGATTCCTCAGTCATCGTCTCCCTCGTCCTTCTGGTCCTTCGCGTTTGCGTCCTTCGCGTTCTCGTCCTTCGAGGGGGCGCCCTCGTAGTCGTCGCCGACCTCCACGTCGCCCTCGTCGGCGCCGATCCACGCGACGCGCAGCTCGGCGAGCGGCTCGTCCTGCTCGAACGTGACGTTCTGGTCGCGGTACAGCTCCAGCAGCGCCAGGAACCGCGCGACGACCTCGTAGGTGCCCTCGGCGTCGGACGCGAGGACGCGGAACGTCGTCCGGCGGAGCCGGCGGAGCCGTGCCACGACGATCGCGGCCTGCTCCTTGACGCTGGCCTTGGGCTGGTAGATGTGCTCGACGGACACCGAAGGCGGCTCCTTCGGCGTGAGCGCCTTGGCGGCCAGCCGGGCGAACTCGTCGGGTCCGAGGCCGAGCAGCACCTCGGGCAGCACGTTCGCGAACCGCGGCTCCATCGGCACGATGCGCGGGAAGCGCCGGGCCGCGTCGGCGATCCGCGCGGCGATCACCCGCGCGACCTCCTTGTAGGCGCGGTACTGCAGGAGCCGCGCGAACAGCAGGTCACGGGCCTCCAGCAGGGCCAGGTCGTCCTCGTCGTCGACCTCGCCGGACGGCAGCAGCCGCGCGGCCTTGAGGTCGAGGAGGGTCGCGGCGACCAGCAGGAAGTGGCTGGCCTGGTCGAGGTCCCAGTCCTGGCCGTGGGCGTGGATGTGCGCGATGAAGTCGTCGGTGACCTTGTGCAGCGACACCTCGGTGATGTCGAGCTTGTGCTTGGAGATCAGCCCGAGCAGGAGGTCGAACGGGCCGTCGAAGTTGTCCAGGTGGACGTGGAAGCCGTGCTCCTCCTCGGCCCCCTGCTCCTGCCCCGGCCCGAGCGCGGGCGCGGGGCCGGTTGGCTCGGGGTCGGGCGACGTCTCGTCCACGTCGCTCACGGTAGCGGAGGACGTCTCCTGCACTGTGCTCACCGGCCACATCGTCCCACGCGCGGCGTGTGCTCGCACCACGGCCGGTCACGAGCGGTGACGGCGCGGCGCGTCCGGCGTCAGGGCCCGGCGCCCGGGGCGTGCGGGCGTTCGGCTACTCGCCGGTCAGCCGCTTGACGATGCCCTCCACATACGACCGGGTGAACGTCTGCTGGGGACCATTGATCTCCACTTTCCCGCCGCTGATGGGCGCGACCACCTGCGCGGGCGACGACACCAGCGCGCCGCCGACGAGCATGCCCATGTACCCGGCCGGGAGCTGGTTCTGGAACGCCTGCGCGGCCTTGCCGGTCAGGGTGGCGAAGCCGGTGGCGTCCCCGGAGGTCAGCGTGATCCCGACGCTCCAGGCCGTGCGGCCCTTCGCGGGGTCGGGCGCCATGGCCCTGACCTCTTCGAGGCGGCGCACGGTCAGCGCGTCCGGCCCGAAGGTGTAGCAGGAGGACCCGTCGGGCGACTGCAGGGCGCCGCCGGAGCAGGGCGGCCGCGACTCCTGCGCGACCAGCTGGAACGTCAGCGGCTGGCGCAGGTCGACGGGCCCGGACGAGACGGGCCCGGACGTCTCGTCGTCCGGCAGCACCAGGATGGCGACGGCCGCCACGGCGAGCATGACGGCGACCACGGCGGCGGCCGCCAGCACGACGAGGAGGACCGGTCCCCTCCCTCGCGCCGGCGGCGACGCGGGCACCGGCTGGTACGGCGGCACCGCCCCATACGGAGGCATCCCTTGCGGAGCCGGCGGCGCATACGAGGACGGCACCCCTTGCGGCGGCGCATACGAAGGCGTCGCCTCCTGCGGCTGCGGCTCTTGCGGAGGCGGCGCTCCTTGCGGCGGCGCCTCCTGAACCTGCGCTTCCTGAACCTGCGCGTCTTGCGAGGGTGGCGGCTCCTGCTGCGGTTCTGACGGCTGCGGCTCTGGCGGGGAGCCCGGGGGCTGGCTCACGATGTGTCCGTTCGTCAGGGGCGGCCGTGCGGGCGGCGGCGCAGGCTCAGGCCACGTTCGCCCACCTGACGAGCACCTCCCGCGCCAGGCCCCGGTAGGCGTTCGCGCCCATCGAGTTCGGGTCGAAGAAGGTGATCGGCTCCCCGGCGACGGTCGCGTCCGGGAACCGGACCGTACGGTTGATGACGGTGTGGAAGACCTTCTCGCCGAACGCCTCGACGATGCGGCCGAGGACCTCCCTGGTGTGCAGGGTCCGCGAGTCGTACATGGTGCCGAGGACGCCGTCGATGACGAGGTCCGGGTTGATCCGGCCCTGCACCTTCTCGATGGTCTCCATCAGCAGCGCCACGCCGCGCATCGCGAAGTACTCGCACTCCAGCGGGATCAGCACGCCCTCGCTTGCGGCCAGCGCGTTGATGGTGAGCAGGCCGAGCGACGGCTGGCAGTCGATGAGGATGTAGTCGTAGTGCTCGACGGCCGACTTCAGCGCGCCCTGCAGGATGTACTCGCGGCCGACCTCGTGGACGAGCTGGACCTCGGCGCCGGACAGGTCGATGTTGCTCGGCAGCAGCTCCATCCCGTCGACGCCGGTCTCGATGACGATGTCCTCCCACTCGGTGTCGCGTTCGAGCAGCATGTTGTGGACCGTCACGTCGAGCTGGCGCGGGTCGCCCTTGCCGAGGCCGACGGAGAGCGCCCCCTGCGGGTCGAAGTCGACGAGCAGGATGCGGCGGCCGAACTCGGCGAGCGCGGCCCCCAGGTTGATGGTCGTGGTGGTCTTGCCGACGCCGCCCTTCTGGTTGCAGACGGCGACGATCCGTGCGGGCCCGTGCTGGTCCAGCGCCTCCGGTTCGGGAAACACCGGCACGGGTCTTTGAGTGGGCCCGAGGGCCCGGCTCGGATCGGTCTCGATGGTGGCGGAGGAAAGGACTCCTTCCGCACCTTTAGTGCTGGTCACCAGATCCCTCCCCGGCGGCCCGGAAATGCCATCCAGAACGGGGACTCTAGGGCCGTCCCTCCCCGGTCTCAAGCCGACGCGCGCCGATCGTCGCGATTTGTCAGCTCAGGGCGCGCTGGTTGTCAGCCTCCCGACGCGTGCTCGTCGGCTCCGCGGAACGTGGAGCGTCAGCCTCCCGGCGCCTGCCCGTCGGGCGTGCGGGACGCCGGAGGTCAGCTGCGGGCGCGCGGATGCGAGGTGGCGTAGACCTCGCGCAGCAGCTGGACGGTCACCAGCGTGTAGACCTGCGTCGTCGTCACGGAGGCGTGCCCCAGCAGTTCCTGGACGACGCGGACGTCGGCTCCGCCGTCCAGCAGGTGGGTGGCGAACGAGTGCCGCAGCGTGTGCGGGGACACCTCCGACAGGTGCGCCCGGTCGGCGGCGGCGCGCAGCACCATCCACGCGCCCTGCCGCGACAGCCGCCCGCCGCGCGCGTTGAGGAACAGCGCCGGGCCGCCCCGTCCGGCCGCCGCCAGTTCGGGACGGGCCCGCACCAGGTAGGCGTTCACGGCCTCGCGGGCGTAGTCGCCGATCGGGACGACGCGGGCCTTCCCGCCCTTGCCGGCGACGCGGGCGAAGCCGTCCCGCAGGTCGAGGTCGTCGACGTCCAGGCCGACGGCCTCGGAGATCCGCGCGCCCGAGCCGTACAGCAGCTCGAGCAGCGCCCGGTCGCGCAGGCCGCGGGCCGTGCCGGGGTCGCCGGGCACGGACGCCGCGGCGAGGAGGCGTTCGACCTCGCCCAGGGAGATGGCTTTGGGCAGCCGACGCGGCGGAGTCGGCGGTTTGACCTCGGTGGCGGGGTCGCGGGCGGCGAGGCCCTCGCGCAGCGCGAACCGGTGCAGCCCGCGGACGGCGACGAGCGCCCGCGCCGCCGAACCGGCCGACAGCGGCGGATGGTCGCCGTCGCCCTCCCGGAGCGTCACCAGGAACGCGCGGACGTCGTCCTCGGTGATGTCGCCGATGGCCGCGCGGCCCCGTCCGTCCTGGATCTGCACGTAGCGGCGCAGGTCACGGCGGTAGGAGCTGAGCGTGTTGGCGGCCAGGCCCCGCTCGACGGCCAGATGCCCCAGGTAGGTGCGCACGGCGGAGCCGAGCGCGGAGGCCGGGCCGGGAGCGGAACCGGAAGCGGCGCCGGGACCGCCGGGACCGGCTTCGGGCGCAGGGGGCCGCGTCGCGCTCCGGGGGGTCGGGGACGGGGACAGTGCGGCACCTCTTCCGGCCATGGGCTCCGGGGACCCGCCCATCATGCCCCCTCCGGCCGTCGAAAGGGGACCTCAGTCCTCCGGCGCGTCGGCGGGGCGCAGGCCCGCGAACCCGGACGCGCGCGCCGCGTGCACCGCGAGGACGCCCATGCAGGCGATCGCGTTGTGCACCTCGCCTGCCAGCACCTTGCGGACGGCGTCGTCCAGCGGCACCCACACGACCGGCATGTCGGCCTCCTCGTGGACGCGCTCGAAGTCGATCTGGTCGGCGGGCACCTCGGTGAGGCCGCGGGCCAGGAAGATCCGGACGCGCTCGTCCGTCATGCCGGGCGAGGTGAACACGTCGAGAAGGGTGTCCCAGCGGTCGGCGCGGTATCCGGCCTCCTCCAGCAGCTCCCGTTCGGCGAGCTTGTGCAGCGGCTCGCCGTCCACGTCCCGGAGCCCGGCGGGCGCCTCCCACAGCAGCCGCGACACGGGATGCCGGTACTGCCGCAGCAGCAGCACCCGGTCGCGGTCGTCGAGGGCGAGGACGCCGACGGACCCGATGTGCGCGATCACGTCCCGGCCGACGATCTCGGTGCCGTCGCCGCGCGGCATCTGGACCCTGTCCTGCCGGACGCTGAACACCTTTCCCTGGAAGACCGTGGACTCCTCCACGACCGTCCAGCGTTCGGGCCGGTCGCGGACGTCGTCGGGCGTCACGGCGCCGTCACCTTCCCCGCGTCTCCGGTGCCCGCGCCGCCGGTGCCCGCGCCGCCGGTCCGTGCGGCGCCGGTGCCCGCGCGGGCCTCGGCGTAGTCGAGCGCGGCGGAGACGAGACCGGTGAACAGCGGGTGCGGGCGCGTCGGACGGGACCTGAACTCCGGGTGCGCCTGCGTCCCGACGAAGAACGGGTGCTGGTCGCGCGGCAGCTCGACGTACTCGACGAGGCGGCCGTCCGGCGACAGGCCGGAGAACCGCAGCCCGGCCTTCTCCAGCCGGTCGCGGTAGGCGTTGTTCACCTCGTACCGGTGCCGGTGCCGCTCGGACACCTTCGCCTCCCCGTACAGATCCCGCACGACGGACCCGTCCGCGAGGTCGGCCGGGTACAGGCCGAGCCGCATCGTGCCGCCCATGTCCCGCTCCCCGGCGACGACGTCGACCTGCTCGGCCATCGTCGCGACGACGGGGTCGGCGGTGGTCGCGTCGAACTCGGCGCTGCCCGCGTCGCCGAGCCCGCCGAGCGTCCGCGCCGCCTCGATGACCATGCACTGCAGGCCGAGGCAGATGCCGAGCAGCGGGACCCGGTTCTCGCGGGCGTGCCGCACCGCGCCGATCTTCCCCTCGATGCCGCGGACGCCGAACCCGCCGGGGACGAGGACGCCGTCGACGCCGTCCAGCTCCCGCTTGGCGCCCTCGGGCGTCTCGCAGTCGTCGCTCTTCACCCAGCGGATGCGGACCTTGGCGTCGTTGCCGAACCCGCCGTGCCGCAGCGCCTCGGTGACCGACAGATACGCGTCGGGCAGGTCGATGTACTTGCCGACCAGCGCGATCGTGACCTCCCGCGCGGGCTTGTGGACGCGGCGCAGCAGCTCGTCCCACGCGCCCCAGTCGACGTCGCGGAACGGCAGGTCGAGGCGGCGCACCACGTAGGCGTCCAGGCCCTCGGAGTGCAGCACCTTCGGGATGTCGTAGATGCTCGCGGCGTCGACCGCCGAGACCACGGCCTCGCGGTCCACGTCGCACATCAGGCTGATCTTGTGCTTGAGCCCGTCGGTGATCGGCCGGTCGGACCGGCACACGATCGCGTCGGGCTGGATGCCGATGGAGCGCAGCGCGGCCACCGAGTGCTGCGTCGGCTTGGTCTTCAGCTCCCCGGACGGCCCGATGTACGGCAGCAGCGACACGTGCAGGAAGAAGCAGTTCTCCCGCCCGATCTCGTGCCGGATCTGCCGCACCGACTCCAGGAACGGCAGGGACTCGATGTCGCCGACCGTCCCGCCGACCTCGGTGATGACGACGTCGACCTCGGCGTCGTCGGCCGTCCCCTGCTGGGAGGACGGCCCCCCGGGCCCCCCGCCGACCGCCATCGCGCGGATCCGGTCCTTGATCTCGTTGGTGATGTGCGGGATGACCTGGACGGTGTCGCCGAGGTACTCCCCGCGCCGCTCCTTGGCGATCACGTTGGAGTACACCTGGCCGGTCGTGACGTTCGCCGACCCGTGCAGCTCGGTGTCGAGGAACCGCTCGTAGTGCCCGATGTCGAGATCGGTCTCGGCGCCGTCGTCGGTGACGAAGACCTCGCCGTGCTGGAACGGGTTCATCGTCCCGGGGTCGACGTTCAGGTACGGGTCGAGCTTCTGCATGGTGACCCGCAGGCCGCGGAGGGTGAGAAGCCGTCCCAGGCTGGACGCCGTCAGCCCCTTGCCGAGGCTGGAGGCGACGCCGCCGGTGACGAACAGATGCTTGGTAGGACGTGATCTACCAGTGGGTGCCGAAGGCAAGAAGCTGCTCCCGTGGTCGTTGCGAGGCGGACGAAGCTGCCTGTCCACGGGCCACCAGAATAACAGCCGCCGACGACTGAACCACGTTTGCCCAGGAAAACGCCCCCGAGCCCGGGCCTCTAGGGCCCGAAGGAGGAGGGCAACGCGTTGGACCCCGCCGGCATGATCGTGCGGAGCTGGCGGGTCAGCTCGTCGATCAGGGAGCGGGCCTGGTCGGCGGCGTTGCGGGCGGCGTCGCGCTCCTGGGACAGCTCGGCGATCTGCGCGCGCTGCTCGGTGACGGCCTGGGCGAGCTGGTCGACCCACTGGTCGCGCTCGGCGAGCTTCTCGGCGACGGCGTCGCGCTCGGCGGCCAGCTGGCGCATCGCCGCGACGGTCTTGTCCCGTTCCCTGCCCGCCTGGTCGGCGCGGCCGCGGGCCAGGGTCAGCTCGGACTCGGCGCGCGCCTGGGCCTGGACGGCGGCCTCGCGCGCCCGGTCGGCGGCCTCCCGCGCCTTGGCGTTGCCGTCGCGTTCCCGTTCGGCCTTCTTCGCGGCCTCCAGGGATTGCGCGGCAGTGTCGAGGGCCTGCTGGCGCTCGGCTTCGGCGGCTTCGGCCCGTCCTGCCGCCTCTTGGGCGCGGCGGTCGGCGTCCTGGGAGCGGCGGTCGGCGTCCTGGGAGCGGCGCTCGTTCTCCTGGGCGCGGCGCTCGGAGACCTCGGCGCGGCGGCGGGACTCGTCGGCCTCCTTGCCGGCGGCGACGACCGCGTGCTGGAGGTTCTGCGCGGTCATCTCGGCGTCGGTGACCTTGGCGCGCAGCGCGGACAGCTCGGCGTGCGCGGCCTCAAGGCCGCGGGACAGCTCCGAGGCCTGCTCGGCGACGCGGTCGCGTTCGGTCTCGGCGGAGCGGCGGCCGGTGACGGCGTCCTCGACGGCGCGGAGGGCGTCGTCGCGGGCCTCGCTCATCGCGTCGCGCTGCTGGATGGCCTGCCGGACGGTCGCCTCGGCCTCGGCGACGCGGCGCTCGGCCTGCTCGACCTGGGCCTGCACCTGCTCCAGCTGCGCGCGGGCCTGGTCGGCCTGCGCGCGCGCCTGGTCGGCCTGGGCGCGGCCCTGCTGGGCCTGGTTCCACGCGGCGGCCGCGTCGCGCTGCGCGTTCTCCTTCTCGGTCTGCAGCGCGGCGATCTGCGTGACGGCCTCGTTCTGGACCTCGGCGGCGCGGCGGTCGGCGTCGGCGAACTGCCGCTCCGCCTCGACGGCGCGGCGCTCGGCCTGCTCCGCCTGGCCGCGGGCCCGCTGCACCTCACCCCAGGCGGCCGCGGCGTCGCGCTGCGCGGACTCCTTCTCCGCCGTCACGGCCGCCACCTGCGCGGCCGTCTCGTTCTGCGCCTCGACGGCGCGGCGCTCGGCCTGCTCGGCCTGGCCACGCGCGCGCTGCACCTCACCCCAGGCGGCGGCCGCGTCGCGCTGCGCGGACTCCTTCTCCGCCGTCACGGCCGCGACCTGCGCGGCGATCTCGCTCTGCGCCTCGTTGACCTTGCGCTCGCCGGCGGCGAGGGCGTCGCCGATGAGGTCGGCCATCTGGCGGAGCCGCTCGACGATGTCCCACGGCTGCGCCTCGGGCTGCTCGACGTCGGGACGGCCGCCCTCGTGCCCCCGGCCGGGCTGCCGGCCCTGCGGGCCGGGCTGCGGGGGCTTGGCCATCTGGATCGGCTGCTGGGCGGCCGGCACCGGGGCCTCGGGCGCGCGGCCCGGGTCGCGTCCCATGGCGGGCCAGGGGGTCGCCGCGTCCGGGACGCCGCGGGGGCCGCCCGATCCGTTCAGCTCGCTCACTGCTCTCCCCGCCTCGCGGCTCGGAGCCACATGGACGGCATGGCCCCGCACATCGTCGTGCCCGTGTACTTCGCCCGACGGCTCGTCATCTCGCTCACGTGTCTCCTCGCCCGGCGGCGCGCGGCCGCGTTCGCGGGGGTGGGTGTGCACATCTCGTTCGCTCCGCTACCGGCCCTGAGCCTTCATCGCTTCGCTCACTGAAGGCACTCTAGCCCCGACCAGCGGAACGTTTGCCCAGTTTGGGGTTTACTTTCTGGGCCGCCGCGCGGTGTTCGCGCACGCAGGAGGCCTGGTCGGGGCCCGGACGGCCCGTCCGGCGGTGCCATGGGTCACATCCGGGGGGCCGGGTGGGACAATCGCGCTCCATGGAAACTCGCACCCTGTATCCGCCGATCGAGCCGTACGAGACCGGGCTGCTCGACGTCGGCGACGGCAATCAGATCTACTGGGAGGTCTGCGGCAATCCGGACGGCAAGCCCGCGGTGATGGTGCACGGCGGCCCCGGCGGCGGATGCGCCCCCGCGCAGCGCCGGCTGTTCGACCCTGAGGCGTACCGGATCGTCCTGTTCGACCAGCGCAACTGCGGCCGGAGCCTGCCGCACGCGAAGGACCCGGAGGTGTCGCTTGAGGCGAACACCACCTGGCACCTGGTCGACGACATGGAGCGGCTCCGCGGGCATCTCGGCGTCGAGCGGTGGCTGGTGTTCGGCGGGAGCTGGGGCAGCGCGCTGTCGCTGGCGTACGCGCAGACGCATCCGGAGCGGGTGACCGAGCTGGTGCTGCGCGGCATCTTCATGCTGCGTCCGTTCGAGCTGTACTGGTTCTACCAGGAGGGCGCGTCGCTGCTCTTCCCCGACCTGTGGGAGAAGTACGTCGAGCCGATCCCGGAGGACGAGCGGGAGGACCTCATCTCGGCGTTCGGGGAGCGGCTGCACTCCCGGGACCGGGACGTGCGGGTCGCGGCGGCGCAGGCGTGGGCGACCTGGGAGGGGTCGACGATCACGCTGCGTCCCGACCCGGAGGTGGCCGGCGGGTTCGGCGAGCCGGACTACGCGGTGGCGTTCGCCCGCATCGAGAACCACTACTTCGTCAACGAGGGTTTCTTCGAGGACGAGCAGCTGATCAGGGACGTGGAGAAGATCCGCCACATCCCGGCCGTGATCGTGCAGGGCCGCTACGACGTGTGCACGCCGGTCGCGACGGCGTGGGACCTGCACCGCGCCTGGCCGGAGGCGGACTTCCACATCGTGGACGACGCCGGGCACGCCTACTTCGAGCCCGGCATCCTGGATCGCCTGATCGAGGCGACCGACCGTTTCGCGGGGAAGCCCTGACCGGAAGGGCCGGGCGGCCCGCCGCCCAGAGCGGCCACGAACCGGACATGTCGGAACTCCTCCGGCGGCACGGCCGGAAACGCGGGCCGGGGCGGGCGGCCGCCGCCTCGCCCCGGTGGCTTTATCCGCACCGAAATGCCGTATTTCTTACTATTGAGCTACCCACCTCTTACCGTTCGGCCGGTAAACATGCCCCTTGATGGTCAGCTTCCCCGGCCTCACAGGATCCGCGCCAACGCCTTGGCCCACACCCGTCCCAGCATGCCCGCGACCGGACGACCTCGCCCGATGCGACGTGACGCCCGCCGCACCCGACGCGTTGACATGAAATCTGAGTGACTTACCTCACACAACCGATACATAAAACGCCGCACCGGCCGACGACGGAACATTAAGGTGGCGTTCAGGAAGCGTCCGGACGGCCGCGCCGCCGAAGTCGGCAGTACCTCCTGCGTATCACCGGGAAAAGCGGACATTCGCCCGCGCGGGCCCCATCGGAATTGCACCGAATTCGGCAAAGCCATTAACCCTACCCAGTGCGGTAGTGGGCTAAACATCCCGCAGATAACATTACTCTGCGATCACGGGCCGAGATTCGCTAAGTTGCCTGGACATGGCAGCGCAACCCCTGGAAACACCGACCCGACGCCCCGGCTCTAGCGAGACGAACGTGGACGTGCAACTCCAGGAGCCGAGCCTCGCCGACGGCCCGGAGCTTTGGCGGCTCGCCCGCGACTCCCGGGTCCTGGACGTCAACTCGCCTTACAGCTACACCCTTTGGTGCCGCGATTTCGCCGACACTTCGGTCGTGGCGCGCGACGCAGACGTCCTCTGCGGATTCATCACCGGATACGTCCGTCCGTCCCGGCCCGACACGTTCTTCGTGTGGCAGGTCGCCGTCGGCCCCGACCACCGCGGCCGAGGCCTGGCCCGCCGCATGCTGAACCGTCTCGCCGACCGGCTGGCCCCGCGCGGCCACCGGTTCCTTGAGGCGACGGTCACACCGGACAACACCGCTTCCACCGCGATGTTCGAAGCGTTCGCCCGGGGCCGCGGGTGCGAGGTCGCCCGCAGCCCGCTGTTCGGCGCGGAGCACTTCCCCGAGGGGGGACACGAGCCCGAGGTGCTCTTCAGGATCGGCCCGATCGCCGACGCGAACTGACCCACGCACTTCTCCCGTCCGCTCCCCCACCGACCTGCCTGGAGGCAGAAAATGGACGTCTTCGACCGCTTGGAATCGGAAGTCCGCGGCTACTGCCGAGGCTGGCCCACGGTGTTCACCACCGCGCGCGGCAGTCACATGACCGACGAGAACGGGAAGACCTACCTGGATTTCTTCGCCGGCGCGGGAACGCTCAACTACGGGCACAACAACCCGCAGCTGAAACGAAGGCTCCTGGACTATCTCGCCGGTGATGCGGTGGTGCACAGTCTCGACATGTACACCTCGGCCAAACGAGACTTCCTGGAACGATTCAACGAGTACGTCCTCCGGCCCCGGGGGCTCGACTACAAGGTGCAGTTCCCCGGCCCGGCGGGCAACAACTCGGTCGAGGCGGCGCTGAAACTCGCGCGCAAGTACACCGGCCGCGAGACCGTCGTCAGCTTCACCAATGCCTTTCACGGCATGACGCTCGGCGCGCTCGCCGTCACCGGCAATTCGATGAAGCGCACCGGCGCCGGCGTGCCGCTCGGCCACGGCGTCGCGATGCCGTACGACAACTACCTCGACGGCAGGACGCCCGACTTCCTACTCTTCGAGACGATGCTCGACGACAGCGGCAGCGGCCTGGACAAGCCCGCCGCCGTGATCGTGGAGACCGTGCAGGGCGAGGGCGGCATCAACGTCGCCACCGCCGATTGGCTGCGCGGCCTGCAGGACCTGTGCCGCCGCCACGACATCCTGCTCATCGTCGACGACGTGCAGATGGGCTGCGGCCGCACCGGGCCGTTCTTCAGCTTCGAGGAGGCCGGGATCGTCCCGGACATCGTCTGCCTGTCCAAGTCCCTCAGCGGGTACGGGCTGCCGCTCGCGATCACGCTGATGAAGCGCGAGCTGGACGTGTGGGACCCGGGCGAGCACAACGGCACCTTCCGCGGCTTCAACCCCGCGTTCGTCACCGCCGTCGCCGCGCTGGAGGACTACTGGACCGGCGACGACATGGAGAAGCAGACCCTCGCGAAGGGCCAGCAGGTCCAGGCGGCGCTGGAGTCGATGGCGCTGGCGCACGCGGGCGCCATCGACGTCGTCCGCGGCCGGGGCCTCGCCTGGGGCCTGGTGATGAACGACGCCGAGCTGGCGCCGAAGGTGTGCGCCGAGGCGTTCAGGCGCGGGCTGCTGATGGAGACCTCAGGCCCCGAGGGCGAGGTGGCCAAGCTGCTGCCGCCGCTCACCACGACCGAGGCCGAGCTGGACCGGGGCCTGGAGATCATCGCGGACTCGCTGGAGGCCGTCCGCCAGAAGGTCGCCGTCTGACCCCGGCCCCCGACGCCGCCCGACCACGCCGCCCGGCCGCCCCGCCCCCCGCGCGGGGGCCCGGCGCCGGGCACACACCTGGAAAGAGGAGATTCATGATCGTTCGTTCCCTTGGAGAGATCATCGGCACCGAGCGCGATGTGCAGGCGCCGACATGGTGCAGCCGCCGGTTCGTGCTCGCCAAGGAGGGCGTCGGCTTCTCGATGCACGAGACGATCCTGTACGCGGGCACCGAGACCAGGATGTGGTACGCGAACCACATCGAGGCCGTCTACTGCGTCGAGGGCCAGGGGGAGCTGACCAACGACGAGACCGGCGAGAAGCACAAGATCGAGCCGGGCGTGATGTACCTGCTCGACGGCCACGAGCATCACACTCTGCGCGCTCACACGGACGTGCGGACCGTCTGCGTGTTCAACCCGCCCGTCACCGGGCGGGAGGTCCATGACGAGAACGGGGTGTATCCGCTGCTGACCGAGGAGGACGCATGAGCATCATCGAGTCCCATCCGACGATCGACGACGCGTACCCCACCCGCAAGTGCGCCGAGGCGGCGCTGCTGTACCGGCAGGACCAGGTCGTGTACGGCGACGCCGGCGGCGGGCCGATCGACGGCGCGACCCTCGACGCGTACGAGGCGAACGGCTTCCTGTCCGTCGACCAGTTGCTCGCCCCCGAGGAGGTCGAGGACTACCGCGCCGAGCTGCGCCGGCTGTCCGCCGACCCGCAGGTGCTCGCCGACGAGCGGACGGTCACCGAGCGCGGCTCGGACGAGGTCCGCTCCATCTTCGAGATCCACAAGATCAGCGAGGTGTTCGCGGGGCTCGTCCGCGACCCCCGCGTGGTCGGCCGGGCCAGGCAGATTCTCGGCTCGGAGGTTTACGTGCACCAGAGCCGGGTCAACTACAAGCCAGGATTCACTGGCAAGGACTTCTACTGGCACTCGGATTTCGAGACCTGGCACGCGGAGGACGGCATGCCCCGGATGCGCGCGGTGAGCATATCCATCGCGCTCACCGAGAACTTCGTGCACAATGGCGGGCTAATGATCATGCCTGGCTCGCACAAGACCTTCGTGGCGTGTGTCGGGGAGACCCCGGACGACCACTACAAGGAGTCCCTGCGCGGTCAGGAGATCGGGACGCCGGACTCGGCGAGCCTGTCGATCCTTGCCGACAAACACGGGATCGAGCTGTTCACAGGGCCCGCGGGCTCTGCCACCATGTTCGACTGCAACTGCATGCACGGCTCGAATGGGAACATCACCCCGTTCCCGCGGTCTAACGTGTTCATCGTGTTCAACAGCGTCGAGAACACTTGCGTCGAGCCGTTCTCGGCCCCCGCCCCGCGTCCGGAGTTCATCGGCGCCCGCGACTTCACTCCCGTGGGCGGCTGATTGAACACAACAATTCGATAAACCCGACACGTCAGCCCCGCGCCCGCGGGGGGCCGTCCGGTCCCCCGCGGGCGCGGGGTCACACCATCCAGGAGTTCGATGATGACTTCCTCGAGACGCGACTTCCTGCGCACCGCCGTGCTGCTGTCCGCCGCGGTGCCGCTGGCCGCGGCGGGCTGCTCCACGACGGATCCGGAAGAAGAGAAAGCGGGCGGCGGAACGCTGCAAAAGGCGAAGGACGCGGGATCGATCACCGTCGGATTCGCCAACGAGGCGCCCTACGGCTACACCGACAAGTCGGGCAAGCTGACCGGCGAGGCGCCGGAGCTGGCGCGGGTCATCTTCAAGCAGCTCGGGATCGACGACGTCAAGGGCGTCCAGGTCGACTTCGGCGGCCTCATCGGCGGCCTCAACGCCAAGCGGTTCGACGCGATCGCCGCGGGGATGTTCATCACTCCGGAACGCTGCGCCTCGGCGGCGTTCGCGAACCCCGAGTACGTCGCCAAGAGCGCCTTCATGGTGCCCGAGGGCAACCCGAAGGGCCTCAAGACCGACAAGGACCCGGCCGCCAAGGGCGTCAAGGTCGGCGTCATGACAGGTGCGGTCGAGGCCGGGTACGCCGAGAAGACCGGCGTCAAGAAGGGCAACATCAAGACGTTCGCCGACCAGCCGAGCGCGTTCGAGGGGCTCAAGGCCGGGCGGATCGACTGCATCTGGCTGACCCGCATCTCGCTGGCCGACCTGCTGGCCAAGCACAAGGGCGAGGGCTTCGAGGTGACCGAGGCGTTCACCCCGGTCATCGACGGCAAGGAGCAGCTCGGCGCGGGCGCGTTCGCGTTCCGCAAGGCCGACTCCGACCTGCTGAAGGCCTGGAACACCGAGCTCGACAAGCTCAAGCAGCAGAACAAGCTGCTGCCGGTGCTGCAGCCGTTCGGGTTCACCCAGGCGGAGATGCCCGCCGCGGACGACACCGCCGCCAAGTTCTGCCAGGGCTGACCCGTGGCTGACGTCCTCGACAGCTACAACCAGTGGCTGGACGGCGCGTGGGTCACCATCAAGCTCACCCTGCTCGGCGGCGCGCTGGCGCTGCTGCTCGCCCTGGTCTTCGGCTTGGCGGGCACGTCCCGCCACTCCTGGGTGCGGGTGCTGAACCGGGTGTACGTGGAGTTCTTCCGCGGCAACGCGACGCTGGTGCTGCTGTTCTGGTTCTTCTACGCGCTGCCGCTGCTCGGCCTCCGGTTCACCACCCTGTTCGCGGCGGTCCTCGCGCTGGGCCTGAACGTCGGCGCCTACGGGGCCGAGGTGGTGCGCGGCTCGATCAACGCCGTGCCCAAGGCGCAGTACGAGGCGACGGTGGCGCTGAACTTCAACGCCTACCAGCGCATGCGCCGCGTCCTCCTGCCGCAGGGCGTCGCACTGATGCTGCCGCCGTTCGGCAACCTGATCATCGAGCTGATGAAGGGCACGGCCATCGTGTCCCTCGTCGGCCTCGTCGATCTGACCCGCGTGTCGAAGAACATCCAGGGCAGCACCGGCGAGACCGTCGCGGCGTTCACGATGGTGCTCGTGCTGTACTTCGTCATCGCGCAGATCCTGCAGCTCTTCGTCCGGTACGCCGAGCGCCGCGTGGATCGAATGCTCGGCCGCCGGCCGGCCCGTGAACCGTCCCTCGGGACGATCGCCGCGGGCGCGCCCGGAGCGGGGGTGGGCGGCTGATGAACGTCGACTGGGACTGGTCCTACTCCGGGGACATCCTCCCCGACCTGCTCGACGGGCTCCGCTACACGGTCATCGCCACGCTGCTCGGCTACGTGATCGCACTGGCCCTGGGGCTGGTGTGGACGCTGCTGCGCCGCTCGCCGAGCATGATCCTCAACCAGACGGTCCGGTGGATCACCGAGTTCATCCGGTGCACGCCGCTGATCCCCCAGCTGTACTTCGTGTTCTTCGTCCTGCCCGCCTGGGGCGTCACGATCGGGTCGCTCACGGCCGGGATCATCACGCTCGGGATCCACTACTCGACCTACACGGCCGAGGTGTACCGGGCCGGCGTCGCCGACGTCCCGAAGGGGCAGTGGGAGGCGTGCACCGCGCTGAACCTGCCGCGGTCCCGGGTATGGCTGGACGTGGTCCTGCCGCAGGCGATCCGCCGGGTGATCCCGACGCTCGGCAACTACCTGATCGCGATGTTCAAGGACTCGCCGTACCTGATGGCGATCAACGTCGCGGAACTGCTCTTCTCCGCCAACAAGGTGGGGTCGCAGACCCTGCAGTTCCTGGAGCCGATCACGATGGTCGGCCTGTTGTTCGTCGTGGTGAGCGTCATATCCTCGATACTCGTCCGCCGCTTGGAGAGGCGTTATGCCACCAACTGACACCGAACCGGAATCCCCGACGCCCGACGACGCCGAGGGAGCATCGACCGAGAAGGGTGTGGCCACGGAGAAGGGCGGCGCGACGGCGAAGGACGGCGCGACCAAGAGCGACGTGGGGAAGGGCGCGGGCGCCGCGCCGCTGCCGCGCGGCGATGCGCCGGGCATCCGCTTCGAGAAGGTGATCAAGCGGTTCGGCCACAACGTGGTGCTCCGCGAGCTCGACTTCACCGTGGCGCCGGGCGAGCGCGTGACGCTCATCGGGCCGAGCGGGTCGGGCAAGACCACCATCCTGCGGCTGCTGATGACGCTGGAGAAGCTCGACGAGGGCCTCATCTGGATCGGCGACGAGACGCTGTGGCACATGGAGCGCGGCGGAAAGCGCGTCCCGGCCAACCAGAAGCACCTGCATGAGATGCGCAAGCAGGTCGGCATGGTGTTCCAGCAGTTCAACCTGTTCCCCAACATGAACGTGCTGCGCAACCTCACCGAGGGGCCGGTGCGCGTGCTGGGGCTGCCCAAGGACCAGGCGGTCGAGCGCGCCCGCGACCTGCTGGAACTGGTCGGTCTCGCCGACAAGATCAACTCTCATCCGTCGCAGCTGTCGGGCGGCCAGCAGCAGCGGGTGGCGATCGCGCGGGCGCTCGCCATGCAGCCGAGGGTGCTGCTGCTGGACGAGGTCACCTCCGCCCTGGACCCGGAGCTCGTCGTCGGCGTCCAGGACCTGCTGCGCGACATCGCCAGGCAGAGCGACCTGACCCTGCTGTGCGTCACCCACGAGATGACCTTCGCCAAGGACATCTCCGACCGGGTCCTCATGTTCGACGGAGGCCAGATCGTCGAGGAGGGTCCGCCGGACCAGATCTTCGGCGAGCCGTCCGAGCAGCGCACCCGGGACTTCCTGCAGGCCGTCCTCGCGTCCTGAACAGGGCGTCCTGAACAGGACGTCCTGACCGGTCCGTTCGGGCCCGTCGCCCGCGTCCCCGTCGCCCCGGGGACGCGGGCGGCTCACGTTTCGGCGAGCGGCCGCCGCTTCGGCGGGCCGCTCGCGTCTCGGTGGCGTCGCGTTTCAGCGGGCTGGTCGTGTTTCAGTGGGAGCCGGGCCAGGCGGCGGCGACCAGTTCCGCCCATTCGGGGACGGGGTCGCCGACTCCGTGCTGGCGGGCGAGTTCGGCGGGGAACGAGCCCATCGGGGCCTTGGCCGGGTTCCGGGCGATCTGGTCGACGATGATCTCGCTGAGGGCGCGGCCCACGTCCTCCCGGGGGAAGGCGGCGAAGACGCGGTCGGCGAAACCGCGGGGCAGCGCCCCGGCGCCGAGCGCGACGATGTCGGCCCCGGTCCCGGCGTGGGTGAGCGCGATCTCGGGCCGCATCCGGTGCACGATGCCCACGCTGGTGTGCAGCGCGATCGCCTCCCAGACGACGCGGACGCGCTCGTCGTCCACGCCCTGCTCGCGCAGGAACCCGGCGGCGACGTCGGCGCCGTCCACCTCGAAGCGGCCGTCCAGGTCGCCGCGCTCGGTGAGGCCCACGTCGTGCAGGACGCTCGCCAGGAACAGCGTCTCGTCGTCGTAGTCGGCGCCGGGACGCACGCCCTTCGCCTCACCGATGGCGCGTCCGAACAGGTAGGTGCGGACGGTGTGCCGGGCGAGCGCCGGCGGCCCCAAGGAGAACGCCAGGTCGTACGCCTTGCGGGTCAGGTCGGTGTCGGGCATCGAGAACTCGGCGAAGTGGTCGGTCATGGCGGCTCCCCGGCGGACGGTCGGAACGGACACCTTGATCGTCTGACGCCGTCCGGCCCGGCGGAAGTGTCCAGAACGCCGATGTGCGCTACGTTCTGGCCATGCATGTGGTCGCGGTGCTCGCCCTGGACGATGTGGTGCCGTTCGATCTGGCCGTCCCGGGCCAGGTGTTCGGGGTGACGACCACGTCCGGCGACGTCCCGCTGTACGAGGTGCGGGTGTGCACGGGGCCGGGCGGCGCGCGGACGTCGGCGTCCCTCGGCCGGATGCGGGTCGACAGCCCGTTCGGGCTCGACGCCCTGACCGCCGCCGACACGATCGTCGTCCCCGGTCACGAGGACGTGCGCGCCGATCCGCCCGCCGGGGTGCTGGACGCGTTGCGCGACGCGTCGTCCCGCGGCGCCCGGATCGCGTCGATCTGCGTGGGCGCGTTCGTCCTCGCCGCCGCGGGCCTGCTCGACGGGCGGCGCGCCACGACGCACTGGCGGTACGCGGCGGCCCTCGCGCGGCGGCACCCGGACGTCGAGGTCGACCCGTCGGTGCTCTACGTGGACGGCGGGCAGGTGCTCACGTCCGCCGGTGTCGCCGCGGGGATCGACCTGTGCCTGCACCTCGTCCGCCGCGACCACGGCTCGGCGACGGCGGCCCGGACGGCGCGCCGGATCGTCATGCCGCCGCAGCGGGACGGCGGCCAGGCCCAGTACATCCGGCACGAGGACCCACCGGACGGCGAGACGGCCCTCCAGCCGACGCTGGCCTGGCTGGAGGCCAACCTGCACCGCCCGCTGACGCTGGACGACATCGCCCGGCAGGCGTCCGTCAGCGTCCGGACCCTGACGCGGCGGTTCCGCGAGCAGGCGGGCACGACGCCGCTTCAGTGGCTGTCGCGCGCCCGCGTCCACCGCGCGCAGCAGCTCCTGGAGAGCACGGAGCTGCCGGTCGAGCGCGTCGCGGCGGAGGCCGGGTTCGGTTCGCCGGTGACGCTGCGCGCCCATTTCGCCCGCCGCGTCGGCGCGTCGCCGCTGGCGTACCGCACCACGTTCCGCGCCCGCGGCGCCCCCTGACCTCGCCCTGGCCGAACGCGGTTCGGTACCGTGGGCGTGATGGACGCTGCGATCGCGGGGCTCGGCATGACCGAGCTCGGCAGGGTGTACGGGCGGAGCCCCCGGCGGCTCGCCGCCGACGCGGTGCGGCTCGCCGCCGCGGACGCGGGCCTCGTACCCGGCGACCTGGACGGCCTGCTCGTCAGCCACGGCGTGGGCGGCTCCCCCGGCATCGAGCTGGCCGACGCCCTCGGCCTCCGCGATCTGCGCCTGCTCTCGCAGATCAACTCGTTCGGCGCGACCGCGGGGGCGATGGTGGCGTACGCGGCGATGTCGGTCCGCGCCGGCTCGGCCACGGTCGTGGCCTGCGTCTTCGCCGACGCGCCGCTCAGGCCGAAGCAGCCGTCCGGTTCGGCGTACGACCGCGAGGCCCGCGAATGGTACGGCTTCGGCGGGATGGCGGCCGCGCTCGGCCTGCGCAGCGTCAACTCGTCCTACGCCTTGGCCGCCCAGCGGCACATGGCCCGCTACGGCACCACGAGCGAGCAGCTCGGCGCGATCGCCGTGTCCACCCGCGACTGGGCGGCCCGCAACCCGCTCGCCCAGCTGCGGAAGCCGATCACCCTCGACGACCACCAGAGATCCCGCTGGGTCTCCGAGCCGCTGCACCTCCTGGACTGCTGCCTCGTCTCCAACGGCGCCGTCGCCGTCGTCGTCACGAGCGCCGAGCGGGCGCGCGATCTGGCGCGCCCGCCCGTCCACCTGTGGGGCTGGGGGCAGGGGCATCCCGGGCAGCGCCGGGAGCGCGGCAGCGACTTCGGCCTGACGACCGGCGCGGCCGCGTCCGGCGCTGCGGCGATGCGGATGGCGGGGATCACGGTCGCGGACGTCGACGTGTGCGAGCTGTACGACTGCTACACCTACACGGTCCTGGTGTCGCTGGAGGACTACGGGTTCTGCGCCAAGGGCGAGGGCGGCGCGTTCGCCGCGTCCGGCGCGCTCGGCCCCGGCGGGTCGCTGCCGACCAACACCGGCGGCGGCCAGCTGTCCGCCTACTACATGTGGGGCATGACGCCGCTGTCGGAGGCCGTGATCCAGGCGCGCGGGGACGGCGGCGAACGGCAGGCCCCGTCTACCGACGTGATCCTGGTCAGCGGCAACGGCGGCATCCTCGACCACCACTCCACGCTGATCGTCAGCCCGCACGCGAAGGGGGCCTAGCCATGGAGATCGGCGTCCTGCGGCGCGACGGCCGCACCGACCCGTTCTTCGACGGCGCCGCCGCCGACCGGCTCGTCATCAGGCACTGCGCGGCCTGCGACCGCTGGCTCGCCCCGGACGCGGCCGCCTGCCCCGGCTGCGGCGACGAGGACCCGGGCTGGGCCGAGGCCACCGGCGACGCGACCCTCGTGACCTGGACGATCGTCCACCGCCCCGGCGAGCCCCCCGCCTGCCTCGCGCTGGTCGAGCTGTCCGAGGGCCCGTGGCTGCACGCCCGCCTGGACGGCGTCGACCGTCCCGACCTGCGCGAGGGCCTCCCGCTGCGCGCCCTCTTCGTCCACCCCGGTGAGGGAGAGCCCTACATCCTGTTCCGACCTCGCCGCGCCGCCGACCCCCGCACCACCCCCACCACCACGGACTGAACACCCGAAATCGGACCTGACGCCAAAGGGTGATTCGGTCGTCACACGATGGCGTCCCATTGCCCGCGCCCCTACGCTCCCCAGCGGACCCAAGATCCGCACCCCGCGCGCTAGGGAAGGCAAGCCGTGGGAAATCCTCGACCCGCCGAGTCCGGACGCGGTCTCTTCGCACTGTTCGACCGGCTGACCGGGCGCCTCCCCCTGCGCCTGGACACCCGCTCGTTCCCCGTGACCGTCCTCGAACCGGCCGGCGACGGGGACGACGCGGACCGGCATCTCGACGAGCTCAGGCGCGCGGCGAACGAGAAGGGCCTCTCGGTGATCTCCCCCGAGCTCACCGGCACGGACGGGGAGTCCGCCGCGCTCGACCTCGTCCGCACCGTCTCCCAGCCGCTGACCTGGAGCCAGACCAAGTCCCAGTACGGCCGCCGCCGGTTCCCCCGCTCCGAGCTCATCGAGACGATCCAGGCCGCCGCGGCCGACACCGACGGCGCCCCCGGCCGGCCGCCCTACCAGGGTTCGGCCCTCGCGGCCGTCGCACGCTGGAAGAAGGGCGCCCGCCCGGTCCCCCGGCTCACCGGCGCGCTGTTCACGTCCGCCTGGCTGTCCACGCTGTTCATCGTGATCGTCGGCGGCCTCGCCCAGCAGACCAGGCCGCGCTACCTGATCATCGCGGGCGCGTGCCTCGTCTCGGTGTTCCTGCTGTCGCTCGCCCTCAACCGGTTCTGGCTGCCCGTCCTGTCGAAGGTGGGCCGCGGCAGCCGGTACCGCTGGTTCGCCCGGACGTCGTTCTTCGCCGTCCTCGGCGACGGGGACGACGGCGACGACGACCTCGGGTTCGAGGGCCGCCTCTACCGCGTGTTCGAGCGGCTCACCAAGCCCGACGCGGCCCGGTTCCTGCTCCAGATCAAGACGTTCGCGCTGCTGGAGGACATCCGCGACCAGTACCGCAAGGCCACCCCCAGCGGACGCGGCTTCAAGCGCACCACCCCGCCCGTCGTGTTCCTGTCCCGCGCGGGACGCGACAACGGCGGCCTGGCGCTGCTGTCGGCGATGAGCGACATCCGCGCCCGGCGCAGCGAGTTCCACCCGCTGCTCGTCATCGCGTCCATCGACGCCGCCACCCGCGACGAGCTCGGCCCGGCCGACCCCGGCGACTCCCCCGAGGAACGGTACGAGCAGTGGCGCTCGTCCCTCGGCACCGACCAGGGGCCCAGCGAGTCCGTCCCGCTGCCGTGGCTGCTGCGGATCCCCGTCGCCGGCGACCCGGCCGCCGACCGCGCCGACGCGCCGGCCGCCGCCGCCCTCCACCGCCCGTACTGGACGTGGCTCTGGTCGTGGACCGCCCTCGGCGCCGTCCTCGCCCTGTCCGCGGTCACGCTCGCCGTCGTCCACCAGCAGCTGAACTCGACCTATTGCAGCGTCGGCTTCCCGCTGTCGTGGAACGCCGACACGCACCAGCAGACCAACGACGACGGCAGCCGGGAATGCGTCGGGGTGTCCACGCACGGCGTCCGCTTCGAGGTGGGCCGCGACAGCATGGGCCTGGACGGCGACCAGCACCGGCCGTCCGAGCACAACACCGGAGCGCGGCTCACCCTCGCCGACCTCCAGCGCCGCATCGCGGACGAGAACGCCGCCGTCCTCGGCTCGGGCGATCCCTACGTCACGATCGTGTACGTGGGCACGTTCACCGCGAGCCCCGGCCAGAACGCCCTGACCGTCAGCAGCATCCACGAGCTCGCCGGCGCCTACCTCGCCCAGCAGCGCAACAACGCGCCCGGCCACAGCAAGTCACTCAAGCTCCGCCTGCTGCCGGCGAACACGGGGCAGAACATGGTGTTCTCCAACGACACCGCCGACCGCATCCTGGACCTCGCCCACCGCGACCCCACCCTCGTCGGCGTCGTCGGCTTCGGCCGCAACACCGAGTACTCCAAGGCGGCGATCACCCGGCTCAACGACGCCGGCCTGCCCATCGTCAACACGGTCAACTCGTCCGACGTCCTGCCCCGGCTCGCGCACTACTACGGCCTCGCCTCGACCGACCACGACGAGGCCGCCGCCGCCCGCGCCGCCGTCCGCGCCGAGCTGAAGGGCCGGCCGGTCGACCGCGCGATGATCGTCCACCGCACGCGCGGGCCGTCCAGGGACCTCTACAGCCGCGAGATCGCCGACGACGTCACCCGCGTCCTGAAGCCCCGCGCAACCGACCGCGTCGAGTACACCGGCACCGACGAGATCGCCCGGAAGGTGCGCGCCGCCTGCGAGGCCGCGTCCTACACCCTGGTCTACTTCGCCGGACGCGCCGAAGACCTGCGCGGGCTGCGCGACGGCCTCACCGAGGGCGGCTGCACCGGGCGCCGCCTCGTCCTCCTCGCCGGCGACGACATCACCAAGATCCGCTTCGGCGCCGGCCTGCACGACGTCCCGCTCCCCGACCGGACCGTCGTCTACCACACCGCGTTCGTCCACCTCCCGTTCCTGATCGCCGGCCACCGCGACCAGACCAACGAGTTCTTCCAGCTCGCCCGCAACCGCCTGGGGATCGGCGTGCCCCGCGTCCGGCCGGACGACCCGCTCCTCGTGGACGGCCAGATGGCCCTCGCCTACGACGCCGCGGTCGCCGTCGGCGAGGCCGCCGACCGCGCCTACGGCGCCCTCGGGATCACCCGGGACGCGTCCGGACTCGTCCCCGGCAGCCGCACCGTCACGTCCGGCGCCGTCCTGCTGGAACTGCGCGGCCTGAACCTCCGCGAAGGCGTCGGAGCCACCGGCGCCATCGACTTCAGCCGCGACGACCACACGGTAAACGGGCCGGGCAACCGCGGCCTCACCATGATCAAGGTCACGATGGAGGACGGCGAACCGGTCTCCACCCCCATCTGCGGCCGCCTCAACGGCGGCGTCGCCGTCCCCGGCCTGCCCGCCTGCCCCCGCTAGGTTCCTGTGCCTGCGGCACGGCTACACGTGGGCACGGCTGGACGGGCCGACGGTCACCACCAGGTGGGGGGCTTGCCCGGGGTGTGGAGCCAGGTCTTGAAGAAGGCGTCGAGGTCCTGGCCGGAGATCCGCTCGGCGAGGGCCTCGTAGTCCTCGGTGGTGGCGTTGCCGTACCTGTTGTCGGCGAGCCAGGTGCGGGTCAGTTCCAGGAAGCGCTCCTTGCCGATCTTGTGCCGAAGGGCCTCCAGGGCCATGCCGCCGCGGAAGTAGATCGCGCGGTGGAACATCTGGTCGCGGGTCGGGTCGGCGATCACGACGTCCCAGAACCTGGGGCGCGGCTCCGGCATCTGCGGCGGGTCGGCGTAGATCTGCTTGAACGACTCCAGCGCGGACGGCCCGCCGTGCCGCTCGGCCCAGAACTTCTCCGTCCAGAGGGCGTAGCCCTCGTTCAGCCAGACGTCCTTCCAGCGGCCGACGGACACGCTGTTGCCGAACCACTGGTGGCTGATCTCGTGCACCACGCCCTTCTCGATGGGCGGCGACTCGTAGGTGGGGCGGGTCTGGGTCTCCAGCGCGTTCTCAAGGTTGAGCGGCGGGACGTTGTTGTGCTCGACGATGGAGCCGGTGGTGGTGAACGGATAGGGCCCGAAGTAGCCGGCCAGCTCGTCGGTCGCCCGCGTGGTCCAGCCGGGGGTGGCCCTCACGTTCGGGTCGGAGGCCAGGTCCGAGTCGACGGCGTCGAGCTGCGGTACGCCCTTGCCGGTGGTGGCCGTGGAGACGTCGAAGCGTCCGATCTGCCCGGTCGCCAGGTACGTCGCCATCGGGCGGTCCTCGCGCCACACGAAGGTGTCCTCGCCGCGGACGCTCCGGTGCTCGACCAGACGGCCGTTGCCGATCACCTTGAGGCCCCGCGGGACGGTCGTCTCGATCGTGAAGAGCGCCTTGTCGCGCGGGTGGTCGTTGGACGGGAACCAGGTGTTGGCCGCGTTGGGCTCGGAGACGATCGTGGCGCCGTCCCTGGTGTGCAGGAACCCGTAGGGCAGGTCGAACACGATCGGGCCGCTCAGCGTCTCGGGGACGCCGTCGTAGCGGACGACCACCGTGAACATGCTCCGTTCCCGCAGGCCCTTGCGCGGCGTGATCTCCAGCTCGTGCCTGCCGGTGCGGTCGAACGCGGCCTCCCGGCCGTTCACGCGGACCGACCGCACGTTCAGCTTGTACAGGTCGAGGTTGAACCGGGACAGGTTCTGGGTGGCGGTGGCCTTGATGGTGGTGGTGCCGGTGAGGTGGTCGGTGTCCGGGTCGTAGGCGGTCTTCAGGTGGTAGTGGCCGACGTCGTACCCGCCGTTGCCGAGGTCAGGGAAGTAGGGATCGCCCAATCCGGGCGCACCGGGCGCGTAGCGGACGTCGGCGGGCGCGGCGGACGCGGCCGGTGCGAGCAGCCCGAGAGTCGCCGCGCCGACCGCGGCGACCACCAGCGGACGCCGGCGCGCGGACCTCAGATACGTCATACGGGGACCTCTCCGTTGAAGCCGGGACGATCGCGTTCGAGAACGCACTAAAGATGATCATTACTCGCCTCGCCGGAAAAGTCGATCATGGCTTTGCGCGAGACCTCCCGGGATGGTTTAATAAATGTCTGTTCATTTATTAAGGAGGCGGCGCGATGGCGGGGCGGCCGCGAGGGGTCGACGATGCCGTGATCCTGCGGGCGGCGGTCGAGGTGATCGGACGTGTCGGCCCGGCGAAGCTCACGCTCGCGGCGGTGGCCGGCGAGGTGGGGCTGGTGCCGGGGACGCTCGTCCAGCGGTTCGGGTCCAAGCGCGGGCTGCTCGTCGCGCTGGCCGCGCAGTCCGTCCAGGACGCGGACGTGCTGCTGGAGCGGGCGTGCGGGAGCCACGATTCGGCCCTGGCCGCGCTGGCGGCGCTGGTCGTGGACTCGATGTCGGACGTCGCCACCCCGCAGACGTACGCCAACCACCTGGCGTTCCTGTGCATGGACCTCACCGATCCGGAACTTCACGAGCACGCGCTCGCCGTCCACCGGGCTCAGGGGCGGGCGATCCAGTCGCTGCTCGAAGCGGCGGTGACCGCGGGCGAACTGCGCGAAGGGACGGACGTCGCGGCGGTGGCGGAGACGGTGCAGGCCGTCGTCGCCGGGGTGGGCCTGACCTGGGCGCTCGACCGGCGGGGCACGCTGCAGGAGCGGCTCCAACGAGAGATCGACACCGTCCTCGCACCACACGTTCGGAAGGAGACATGACCATGCAGGAACGTCCGCTGAGCGGCGCCGTGGCCCTGGTCGCGGGCGGCACCCGAGGGGGTGGACGGGGTATCGCCGTCCAGCTGGGGGCCGCGGGCGCGACCGTGTACGTGACGGGTCGCAGCAGTGGTTCCGAGGGCTCGGACCTCGGGCGGCCGGAGACCATCGAGGAGACCGCGGAGCAGGTCACCGCGGCGGGCGGGGAGGGCATCGCCGTCCGCGTCGATCACAGCCGTCCGGACGAGGTCCGCGCGCTGGTCGACCGGATCGCGGCGGAGCGCGACGGGCGGCTCGACGTGCTCGTCAACTCCGTGTGGGGCGGCGACCCGCTGACCGACTGGGAGCATCCGCTGTGGGAGCAGGACCTCGACGCCGGGCTGCGGCTGCTGCGGCAGGCCGTGGAGACGCATGTGATCACCAGCCGGTTCGCGATCCCGCTGCTGGTCGCCCGCCGCCGCGGCCTCGTGGTGGAGGTGACGGACGGCAACACCGCCCGCTACCGCGGCTCGTTCTTCTACGACCTCGCGAAGTCGGCGGTGATCCGGATGGCGTTCGCGCTGGCCGCCGAGTTGAGGCCGCACGGGGTCGCGGCCGTGGCGATCACGCCCGGCTTCCTGCGGTCGGAGGCCGTCCTGGACCACTTCGGCGTCACCGAGGCCACCTGGCGCGACGCCATCGCCCAGGACCCGCACTTCGCCTACTCCGAGACCCCCGCCTACGTCGGACGCGCCGTCGCCGCCCTGGCCGCCGACCCCGGCGTCATGGCCAGGACCGGGCGTGCCCTCGCCACCTGGGACCTCTACAAGGAGTACGGGTTCACCGACGTGGACGGCACGCAGCCCGACTTCGCCGCCCACTGGGCCGACGCCCTCGTGGACGAGTACGGCCCGCTCGGCGATCCGCTATAGGGGCGGCGCGTCGATGACCAGGCGGTCGTCCCGGGTCTCGACGGCTGTGCCGAACGCGGCGCAGGCGCGCGTGAAGCGTTCGGTGATCCAGTGGCGGTCGGCGCCCTCGGCCAGGCGGGTGCGGCAGAAGTCGAGGCGCAGCGGCACCGCCTCGATCCGGGACGGGCCCGCGCGATCCAGGGTGACCAGGAACAGCAGGCCGAGGTCGTTGCGGCGCAGCTCGTCGACCGCGTAGTCGTCGATGAAGTCGCCCATGTCGAACAGGACGGGCCAGGCCACCCCGTGGAAGACGTGCGCCGAGCTTCCCGCGATGAGCGTCGCGCCGGCGTCCAGCAGCCTGCCGGCCGCGCGGCGGACGTAGCGCGGCGGCTCCCGCGTCATGTTCGGCCCCCAGTGCGGCAGGACCAGGATCACGTCGTTGCCGGCGCGGAGCCGCGCGATCCGCCGCAGCAGGTGGTCGGGCACGCCTTCCTCCAGGTCGGCGTGGTCGACGCCCGGACGGCCCGGCCCCGCGGCGAAGTCGGACGGATGATCGGTGACGCCCACCACCGCGACGCGGACGCCGCCGGCCTCCAGGACGACGCTCCGCCGCGCGTCCTCGACGTCGGCGCCCGCGCCGACCGCGCCGATGCCCGCTCGTCCCAGGATGTCGAGCGAGTCCTGGAGGGCGTCCGGTCCGTAGTCGAGCGCGTGGTTGTTGGCGAGGGTCACGCAGTCGACGCCGAGGTCGGTGAGGGCCTCGACGGCGGCCGGGGGCGCGCGGAAGTGGAAGGGCTTGCCGGGCGCGTCCCACTCCCGGCCACGGTCGGACACGCAGCATTCCAGGTTCACGACCGCGAGGTCCGCCTCCGCGAACGCCTCGCGGACGCCGCCGGAGAACAGGCCGTGCGGACCGGACGCGTCGATCTCGTCCGCCACGCCGCGGCCGAGCATGGTGTCTCCGGCGAGCGCCATGGTGACGGCCATGAGGGCCCCCAATCGGCGGAAGTACCGCCATCCAGCCTACGAACCCGCTCGGCCTGCGGAGTCGAACGGCCTGCGGAGTGGCTCGGCCTGCGGAGTGGCTCGGCCTGCGGAGTGGCTCGGCCCGCGAGGCCGTTCGGCCTACGAAGCGCGGGTGAACCAGGTGACCTGGGCGCCGTTGTCGAACGACCTCCGCTCGGTCGGGGCGAAGAGGGTCGGGCGGAACCCGCCGGAGAGGGCGGGAACGCCCGATCCGGCCACGACCGGATAGCTCTTGATGATCAGCTCGTCGATCTCGGGGAGCAGCGCGGCGGCGAGCCTGCCTCCGCCGCAGAGCCAGATGTCCAGGTCGCCGTCCTCGGCCTTGAGCTCGCGGACGATCCCGCCCGGATCCCTGACCAGCTCCACGGACGGGTCGGCGATCTCGTCCAGCGTCGTGGACGCGACGTACTGGCGAAGGTGCGCGTACGGGCTGGTCACGTTGATGTCGAGCGCGGGCTGGTACGTGCCGAGGCCCATCACGAGCGTGTCGAACCGCTTGTTCGGTGCGTCCTCCAGGCCGACGTGCGCGCGGACGTGCGTGGGAAGCGTCTCCGGGTAACGCTCGTTGATCCAGGCCGCCATGTCGTCGCCGAGCGGGTAGAAGTCGACCTCGCCGCCGGGACCGGCGATGTAGCCGTCGATGCTGACGGCGACGTAGTAGACGAGCTTTCGCATATCGACACTCCGTCCGTAGTACTCTGCATGGAGTGATTTGAATGTAGTACTACGGATGGAGTGGTGTCAACATGCGGCGGAACGTCGAACGGAGGGCGGCGCTCGTCGACGCCGCGATCGAGGTGCTGGCCAGGGAGGGCGCGCGCGGGCTGACGTTCCGGGCGGTGGACGCCGAGGCTGCCGTGCCGGTCGGCACCGCGTCCAACTACTTCGCCAACCGGGACGACCTGTTCACGCAGGTGGGCGGACGGATCTACGAGCGCCTGCAACCCGACGCGACCCTCCTGGCCGGCCGGTTCGAAGGGCCGCGCGACACCGCCAAGGTCACCGAACTGCTGCGCGAGGTCGTCGGCCGGATCTCCGACTTCCGCACCGGCTACCTGGCGCTGCTCGAACTGCGGCTTGAGGCGACGCGGCGTCCCGAACTGCGGGACGTCCTGACCGAGCGGGTGCGCGCGGACGTCGAGGCCAACATCGCCTACCACCTGGAGTCCGGGCTGCCGGGCGACGCCACGACGGTGCGCCTGCTCTACCTCGCCCTCAACTGGCTCATCGTGGAGCACCTCACGCTGCCGGGAGTGTTCACCGACGAGGACGTCCAGGACCTCGTGGCCCTCGCCGTGGAACGCGCCGTCCCGCGGGCTTAGGAGAGCGGGCGGCCGGGGCCCTTCTTGATCTGCTGGACGAACAGTCCGGCCAGGGCGTGGTGCCCCGCGATGGTCGGGTGGTAGCTGCGCGGCTCCGCCGCGAACGCCGACAGGTTCAGCAGCAGGCCGTTCATGTAGGCGTTCTGGCTGCCCACCTCGTGGCCCGCGAACGCGCTGTAGGCGTCGACGAACTCGACGCTGCCCTGGCCGTGCCGGGCCGCGATCCGCGCGTCGGCCTCCGCGGCCGACTGGCTGATCACGCGGCCCAGGTCGTAGGCCCGCGCGTTCAGCCACTGCTGGTCGGACACGGTGATGTTGTCCCCGTCCACGCCGCTGACCTCGGAGAACGCCTTCGGGTACCCCATCAGGATCACCCGCGCCCGCGGCGCCCTGGCGTTGATCTTGTCCAGCAGGTCGGGGAGGCTCCGCCGGAGCTCGGCCATCCGCCCGGCGACGTCCTCGCCCTGCCGGGTGCAGCTCTTGCTCCACGGCAGCTTGACGACGCAGCCGGCGAGGACCTTGGAGAACCCGACGTCGTTGCCGCCGACGCTCAGCGTGACCAGGCTGGTGTCTGCGCCGATGCGGCCGAGCTGCGACGGCTCGCCGCCGCGTCCGTTCAGGAAGTCGGAGATGGTGGCGCCGGAGCAGGCCCAGAATCCGCTGCCCTTCGCGAACCGGTACGCCCGCGAGACCTCGTGGTAGTACGCCTTGGACGTCCGGTGGCACCGGTCGAGCGGGTTCTTGTCGGCGACGGACGCCTCCGCGCCGAGCCCCGCCGAGTACGAATCGCCCAGCGCCACATACGACCCTCGCGTCGCCGCCTCGACCGGCGTGGGCGCCTTCGTCGCCACGACCGGATCGGCGCGCACCTCCGGGTCCGGCTCGTTGCAGCCGCTGCCGAACACCTCGCACCGCACCGCCGGAAACGCCACCAGCGGGACGACGGCCAGCGCCAGCAGGCTCACGAGCACGACGATCGCGAGGCCCCGTTCGCCGAGGCGGCCCCGCGCCCACGCCACCGGGTTGAACATCGTCCTCCTTGATGCGTCCATGAGCGAGACGTCCGTGCCGCCGTCCGGGTTCCCGCCTTTACGTTGTAGATTTTTAGCTTGGGCGGCGGGCCGCCGCCGCCCACATCACGAGCCGCGGGCCGAGCTCGTGCAGCCCGGCCTTGATCTCGGCGTCCCAGTACGAGCGGATCTCCGGGCCCCACCGCTCCTCGGGCAGTTCCGCGAACCCGTGCCGGGCGTACCAGGGTTCGTTCCACGGGACGTCCCGGAACGTCAGCAGGCTCACCCCGGGCGCCCCCTCCGCGGCCGCCCGCGCCATGACCGCGTCCAGGAGCCGGGCGCCGATGCCGCGTCCGACCAGGTCACCGCGCACCGAGATCTGCTCCAGATGGACGGCCCCGTCGACCTCCTCCAGCGCCGCGAAGCCGACCGGCGAAGCACCACCCGGCAGAGCACCGTCCGGCAAAGCACCGCCGGGCAGATCACCACCAGGCGAGGCACCGGCCGGCGGAGCACCATTCGGCGGAGGACCGGCCACGAGGATCTCCGCGCCCTTCTCGATCATCTGCTCCACCACGGTCGGCCCGGGCGGGAACACGATGCCGATCTCCGCGAACATCGCGTCCCCGGAACTCTCGATCGGCGGCAGGCCCGCCAGATCCTCCGGCCGCGCCGCCCGAACCTCGTACTCCATCCCATGATCGTAGGTCGTCCACGGGCGGCCGTCCCTACCCTCGAAGGAGACTCCGGCATTGAGTTCCTGCGTCCATCGGCACAGTGTTTCCCGCTCGCCGCGTCCCGGGCCGATGCGAGGGAGTTGGAAATGGTCCGCGCCTCCGTCTGATCCGTGATATCGCGCGGCGGAGCGCCGCCCTCTCGACCGGCATTGTCGGGAGGCCGCCCGCTTGGCCTCCTTTTCGCCGGGACGGGGAATAGGAATTCCCATGCCACGACCCTGGCGCGCGGTGGAACCGTGGTGCACCGGACGGCCATTGAAGAATGTCCGCGAGGCTAGCCGCCATCGCCCTATCGGACGTGCGCATACCCGGAGAATGCGCCAGATTTATCCGAATACTTCTATTTTGTCCGGCCAGGTTCGGCCAGCGCCGGGTGAGCGGTGTCGCCCAAGGTCATCGAGTCGAATGGGTGGCCAAACACCCGATCCCCGTGCCATGCTGCGGCACGTTTCGCCATTCGCGAAGGCGAAATCGGGAGCGCCCCCAAAGGAAAGTCACGACGAGCGAAAAGGAGAGACGATGAAGAAGTACGAAACGCCCGTCCTCGTGGCGGCCGGCTCGTTCCGCAAGGCGACCGGACTACTCCTCCGCAACGGCAACGACCGCGTGATCTTCAGCAAGAACTGACGATGACGCGCCCACACCATGCCCATGTCTGAGCACGGCGGCATGCCGGGCCACGGCGAGGCGTACTTCGCGGTCCTGCCGGACCACGAGGCGGCCCTCGCCGTGGCCGCGGGCCTCCCGCACACCAAGACCCTGCGGCACCCCTCCGGACGGCCCTGGCTGATCGGGAACTGGACGGACGCCGAGATCACCGTCGCCGAGGCCGGCGACGCCCGGCTAGCGCTCATCGGCGCCCACTCCCGCGACACCGGACGGATCGAGCGGGAGGCGGCACGGCTCACCGGCCTGGCCTCGCTCGACCGGCTCGCCCGCACGCTGCCCGGCTGCTTCCACCTGGTGGCCTCCCTCGGCGGCCGGACCCGCGTCCAAGGCGACGCGGCCGGGCTGCGGCTCGTGTTCCACGCGCGGGCGCACGGCGCCTCGGTCGCGTCCGACCGCGCCGACGTCCTCGCCGCGCTGACCGGCGCAGACCTGGACGAACGCCGGCTCGCGGTGCGGCTGCTGTGGCCCGTCCCCCATCCGCTCCTGCACGCGCCGATGTGGCGGGACGTGCACGGCGTGGAGCCGGGCTCCCACCTCGTCCTGGACGCCGAGGGCCGCGCCAGGACGCGCCGCTGGTGGTCGCCGCCCGAACCGGAGCACTCCCTGGCCACCGGGGCCGCCGACCTCCGGACCGCGCTCGGCCGGGCGGTCGGGGCGCGCACCGCGGGCGGCGGCATCGTGAGCTGCGACCTGTCCGGCGGCCTCGACTCGACGTCGGTCTGCTTCCTCGCCGCCAGGGGCGAGGCCGAGATCATCGCGAGCACGTGGCCGGGACGGGACCCCGCCGACGAGGACCTCATGTGGGCGCGCCGGGCCGCCGCACACCTGCCGGACGTCGAGCACGCGGTGTGGCCCGCGGACGAATCGCCCCTGGTCTACGAGGGCCTCCTGGAGATCGACGACCCGATGGACGAGCCGTCCATCGGGATGATGGACCGGGCGCGGGTGCTCAGCCACGTCCCCCGGCTGATCGCCAAGGGCAGCCGCCTGCACCTGACCGGCATCGGCGGCGACCAGGTCGCCTGGTGCTCGGAGGCGCACTACCACCGGCTGCTGCGCAGGCGGCCGCTGCCCGCGCTGCGGCGGCTCCGCGGGTTCCGGGCGCTGTTCGACTGGCCGCTCGGCCCGATGGCGCGGGCCCTGGCCGACGGCCGCCCGTACCGGCGGTGGCTCGCGGACACGGCCGCCGACCTGCGCCGTCCGCCGCAGCCGCCCGTCCTCGGCGCGCTCGGCTGGGACGGCGCGCCCCGCCTGTTCGACTGGATGACGCCCGACGCGGAGCACGCCGCCGCGGAGCTGATCCGGGACGCCGCCCGGACCGCCGAGCCGATCGCGCCTGACCGGGGGCAGCACGCCGACCTGCAGGCCGTCCGGGTGTGCGCCCGCATCATCCGGCAGTGGGAGCACATGAGCGCCCGCGCCGGGCTGCCGATGTCGTCGCCCTTCCTGGACGACCGGGTCATCGAGGCGTGCCTCGCCGTCCGCCCGGAGGAGAGGGTCACCCCGTGGCGGTACAAGCCGCTGCTGGTCGCGGCGATGCGCGGCGTCGTCCCCGCCGCGTGCCTGGCGCGGTCGAACAAGGCGGAGGCGTCGATGGACGCCGCCGACGGCCTGCGCGCCCACCACGGCGACCTGATGACGCTCTGGGACGGCTCCCGGCTGGCCCGGCTCGGGCTGGTCGACGACGCGCGGCTGCGGGCGCTGTCGGCCCGTCCCGCGACCCCCTCGCTGCGCGAGGCAATCTTGTACTCGACCATCGGCTGCGAGGTCTGGCTCCGCACCCTGGACCGGCCCGCGGCCGCCGCCGCCGGCGCGCCCGCGCCCGGACGCCCGGCCCGACCCACCGAAGAGGAGACCGGATGACGTTGCGACTGCGCCCCGGCGTGTCCACGGCGGACACCGCGTACGGGACGGTGCTGCTCGACGAGCGCAGCGGAGACTACTGGCAGCTCAACCCGACCGCGGCGGCGGTCGTCCGGCGGCTGTCGGCGGGCGACAGCGCGACGCAGGCCGCCGCCGCCCTCGCCGAGGAGTTCGACGTCGACCCGGCGCAGGCCCTGCGGGACGTGACCGCGCTGGTGGAAGACCTCCGCACCGCCCGGCTGGTGACGGCGTGACCGTTCCGAGCGCGCTCCACCGCCCGTCCGGGACCCCGCCGTCGCGGCGCGCGGCGGCCAGGGTCGCCGTGTCGCTGGCCCGGCTCCTCGCCCTCCTCCCGCCCGGCTACATCCGGGCGGTCTTCACCGTCCTGCGCGTGGGCGCCCGTCCCGCCACCTACGACCAGGCGCGGGCGGCGCGCGGCGCGGTCACCTCCGTCAGCCTCACCTGCCTCGGGCCCCGCGGCTGCCTGCCCAGGTCCCTCGCGACGGTCCTGCTGTGCCGGCTGGGGGGCGCGTGGCCGACCTGGTGCGTCGGCGTGCGGACGCTGCCCCCGTTCGGCGCGCACGCGTGGGTGGAGGCGGACGACCGGCTCGTCGACGAGAGCGTCCCGGACGGCTACCTCGCGCCGCTGATCACCGTCCCGCCGCGGAGCGCGAAGCGCCGTGACCGCTGACGCGCCCGGAGGGCTGCGGGACGTGCTGCGCCTCGCCGCGGGGCACCGCGGCCCGATCGCCGCGACCGTGGCCCTGACCCTCGGCGCGTCGGCGCTCGGGCTGGCCCAGCCGCTGGTCGCGCGGGAGGTGATCGAGGCCGCGGGAGCGGGCCGCGCGGTGTGGCGCGGCGCGGCCGCGCTGGTCGCGCTGTTCGCCGCGCAGGCGCTGGTCCAGGCGCTGGTCCGGTTCCAGCTGGCGCGCACCGGCGAAGGGATCGTGCTCGGCGTCCGGCTCGACCTGATCGACCGGCTGCTGCGGCTCCGCATGCCCGCCTACGACCGGCACCGGGTCGGCGACCTGATCTCCCGGACGGACGCGGACACGTTCGCGCTCCGGCAGATCGTCGCCGGCGGCCTCACCGACGCCGTGACGGGCACGGTCGGCCTGGCCGCCACGATCGCGCTGATGCTCTGGCTCGACTGGACGCTCTTCGCCTGCGTCGCCGCCATCGTCCTGACCGCGGGCGCCGCGCTCGCGGCGGCGCTGCGCGGGATGCGGGCCGCGTCGCTGCGCGGCCGGCGGGCGACCGGCGAGATGGCCGCCGACCTGGAGCGGGCGCTCAGCGCGATCCGGACGGTCAAGGCCGCGCGCGCCGAGGCCCGGGAGGGCGAGCGCATCGGCGGCCGGGCCCGGGCCGCGCACGCCGCCGGCGTCCGGACGGCCCGGTTCGACGCGCTGGTCGCGCCCGCGACCGAGCTGGCGGTGACGGGCTCGTTCCTGCTGGTGCTGCTGGTCGGCGGGGCGCGCGTCGCGGGCGGGGCGGGCACCGTCGCCGACCTCGTCGCGTTCCTGCTCTACATGCTCTATCTGACCGGGCCGCTGGGCGCGCTGTTCGAGTCGCTCAGCGTCGTCCAGCAGGGCACGGGCGCCGCGCACCGCATCACCGAGGCCCTCGCCCTGCCGCAGGAGACCGGCGAGGACCCGGCGCAGTCCGCGGACGCGTCGCCGGCGGACGGATGCGCCCTCGCGCTGGAGTTCCGCGACGTCTGGTTCGGCTACCGGCGGTCGCGGCCGGTCCTGCGGGGCGTCTCGTTCGAGGTGCCGCGGCGGGGCCAGGTCGCGCTGATCGGCCCGTCCGGCGCGGGCAAGTCGACGATCTTCGCGCTGGCCGAGCGCTTCTACGATCCCGACCGCGGCGAGGTGCTGCTCGACGGCCTGGCGGCGGGCGCCGCGAGCAGGTCGCGCCACCGCGCCGGGATCGGCCTGGTCGAGCAGGAGTGCCCGATCCTGGACGGCACCCTCCGCGACAACCTCGCCTACGCCGCCCCGCACGCCGCGGACGACGAGATCCGCGAGGTGATCGCCATGACCAACCTGACGGGCCTCGTCGCGCGGCTCCCCCACGGCCTGGACACCCCCGTCGGCGAGCACGGCCGCGAGCTGTCGGGCGGCGAACGGCAGCGCATGGCGATCGCCCGCGCGCTCCTCCCCCGGCCGCGGCTGCTGCTGCTGGACGAGCCCACGTCCCACCTCGACCTGGAGAGCGAACTCGCCCTGCACCGGACCCTGGACGAGGTCGCCCGGCGGTGCGCGCTCCTGGTCATCGCGCACCGGTTCGCCACCGTCCGCGCCGCCGCCCGCGTCATCGTCCTGGACCGGGGCGAGATCGTCGCCTCCGGCGCCCACGCGGACCTCATGAAGACCTGCTCGTACTACCGCGGCATCGCCACCGCACGGCCGCGCGAGCACGCGCCCGCACACCGCTGACCTCCCCCCGGACGACGCCCGCACACCGCTGACCTCCCGCCGGACGACCGCCCGCTCACCCGCGCAGGGGAGCGGGATCACGCCCGGGAGGGAGTCCGGGCGCCGGGTGCGGGCCCTTCACTTGCAGTGAACGGTTCACACGAGGATGAAGGGCTCCGCGGTGTCGAAGAATGTGGCGTCGGCCGTCCACCGGATGCACGGGCGAACGGCCGAGGGCGTCCCCCGGTGGGCGGTGATCGCGGCCTATGCGGCGAGCCTGGCCGTGCTGCCGTCCTGCGTCTGGCGGATCGCACTGGGCTTCGGCGCGCCGATCGGCCCGTTCACGGGCGACATCGACGACATGCGCGGGGACCTGCCCGGCTGGATGCCGATGTGGTCCTACACGATCCTGCTGAGCGTCCTCAGCGAGGCGCTGGCGTTCCTGGCTGTCGGGCTGGTCAGCCGGTGGGGCGAGGTGTTCCCCCGCTGGGTGCCGCTGCTGCGCGGGCGCAGGGTGCCGACCCTGGCCGCCGTGATCCCCGCCAGCGTGGGCGCGACCGTCCTCACTTTGGGAACACTGACAGGGGCACTGACCTTCGACGAGTTCACCGCACCGGACGGCAGCACCGTCTACCTCGAAGGGTGGAGGCTCGGGCTGTTCGTCGCGTCCTACGGGCCGCTGCTGCTCTGGGGGCCGCTCCTGGCGGTCGCGACCGTCGCCTACTACCTCCGCCGGACGCGGACCCCGGTCCCCCAGACCTGACCACCCGGAAATCCAGGTGCGGACGGCCCGCGGCCAAGGTCATCCTGGAACATGGGATGGACACTCACTGACGACCTCGAAGAGTTCCTGGCGCGGGCGGACGGATTCCTGCGCGAGGATCCCGTCGTGAACACCGTCGCGCTCACCGTGACCGAGGACCTGCGCCGACAAGGCGCCCGCCTCTACGGGACCACTCTCTTCGGCTGGTGGACGGACGCCGGACGGATCGACGGCACCTTCCTCTGGACGGGCTCGTACCCGCCGCTCCTGAGCGCGATGCCGGAACGGGCGGCGCGCGACCTGGCCCACGCCCTCGCCGCGCACGGCGAACCGGTCCCACGCGTCGCCGGGGAACCGACGACCGCCAGAGCGTTCGCGGAGACCTGGACGAACGGGACGGTCCCGTCCGGCAACACACACCCACCGACCGCACCCACGTCCGACACGACCAGCACAACCACCGCGCCCGGCACAACCACCGCAGACAGCGCAACCAGCGGCGCAGACGGCGGTGCGGACAGCGCGGACGGTTCGGTCGGTGCGGACGGTTCGGTCGGTGCGGACGGTTCGGTCGGTGCGGACGGTTCGGTCGGTGTAACCAGCGCGGGCGGTGCGGTGGGGCGGACGGTCGCGGCCGCTGGGCGGAGTGGGGACGGCACAGGCGGTGCAACCAGTGCGGGCGGGGCGGTGGGGCGGACGGTCGCGGCCGCTGAGAGGGGTGCGAACGGCGCGGGACGGGTGATGGAGCGGCAGCGGCTGTACCGGCTGGGTCGCCTGGACGTTCCCGACCCGCCGCCGGAGGGCGCCGCGCGCGTCGCAGGCGGCGCCGACCGCGCCCTGGTGCTGGACTGGTTCGCCGCGTTCGACCGGGAGTCCTTCGGGGACGGCGACGTGAACCGGACGGCGGTCGAAGGCAAGCTCGGGGACGGCCGCGTCACCCTGTGGGAGGTCGCCGGACGTCCGGTGGCGGTGGCGGGGCGGACGCCCATGGTCGCCGGGATGACCCGGGTGGCGCCCGTGTACACGCCGCCCGAGCACCGCCGCCGCGGCTACGCGGCCGCGGTCACCGCCGCGGTGACGCGGGCGGCGCTGGACGCGGGCGCCGCCGACGTCGTGCTGTTCACCGATCTCGCCAACCCGACCAGCAACGGCGTCTACCTGCGGCTGGGCTACCGGCCGGTGGAGGACCGGGTCGTGCTCGACCTCACCTGAGACCGCCCCGCCCCCGGCGGCGTTCCGGAGGCTCCCGCGCGGGGGCTCACTTGACGCCGGCCTCCTTCATCTCGCGGAGTTCGCGCTTCAGCTCCTTGATCTCGTCGCGGAGGCGGGCGGCGAGCTCGAACTGCAGGTCGGCGGCGGCCTGGTGCATCTGGGCGGTCATCTGCTCGATCAGTCCCTCCAGCTCCTCGCGGGGGCGGTCGCCGACGAGGTCGGCGGCGTGCCTGCCGACCTCCCTGGTGCGGGACGCGAGACCCGGGACGGGGGCCTTGCCGCGGCTCTGCTGGCGGCCGGTGCCGCCGATCAGGGTCTCGGTGTCGGCGTCCTCGCGGGCGAGGGAGTCGAGGATGTCGGCGATGCGCTTGCGGAGGGCCTGCGGCTCGATGCCGCGCTCGGCGTTGTAGGCCTGCTGCTTGGCGCGCCGCCGGCTGGTCTCGTCGATCGCGCGTTCCATGGACGGCGTGACCGTGTCGGCGTACATGTGGACCTGGCCGGACACGTTGCGGGCCGCGCGGCCGATCGTCTGGATGAGGGACGTCTCGGAGCGCAGGAAGCCTTCCTTGTCGGCGTCCAGGATCGCGACGAGGGACACCTCCGGCAGGTCGAGGCCCTCGCGGAGCAGGTTGATGCCGACCAGGACGTCGTACTCGCCGGCGCGCAGCTCGCGGAGCAGCTCGATGCGGCGCAGCGTGTCGACCTCGCTGTGCAGGTAGCGGACCTGGATGCCGAGTTCGAGGAGGTAGTCGGTGAGGTCCTCGGCCATCTTCTTGGTGAGGGTGGTGACGAGGACGCGCTCGTCCCGCTCGGTGCGCTCCCGGATCTCGTGGATGAGGTCGTCGATCTGGCCCTTGGTCGGCTTGACGACGACCTCGGGGTCGATGAGGCCGGTGGGGCGGATGACCTGCTCGACGACGTCGCCCTTGACGCGGTTCATCTCGTACGAGCCCGGCGTCGCCGACAGGTACACGGTCTGGCCGATGCGGTCGAGGAACTCCTCCCACTTGAGGGGCCGGTTGTCCATGGCGGACGGCAGCCGGAAGCCGTGCTCGACCAGCATCCGCTTGCGGGACGCGTCGCCCTCGTACATCGCGCCGATCTGCGGGACGGTCTGGTGGGACTCGTCGATGACGAGGAGGAAGTCTTCCGGGAAGTAGTCGAGGAGGGTGTTGGGGGCGGTCCCCGGGCCGCGCCCGTCGATGTGGCGGGAGTAGTTCTCGATGCCGGAGCAGGTGCCGACCTGCCGCATCATCTCGACGTCGTAGGTGGTGCGCATGCGCAGCCGCTGCGCCTCCAGCATCTTGCCCTGCCGCTCCATCGTGGCGAGGGTGTCCTCCAGCTCGGCCTCGATGTCGCGGATGGCCCGCTCCATCCGCTCGGGCCCGGCGACGTAGTGGGACGCGGGGAAGACGTACAGCTCCTCGTCCTCGGTGATCAGCTCGCCGGTGAGCGGGTGCAGGGTGGCGAGCTTCTCGATCTCGTCGCCGAACATCTCGATGCGGACGGCGAGCTCCTCGTACTGCGGGATGATCTCGATGGTGTCGCCGCGGACGCGGAACGTGCCGCGGGTGAACGCGAGGTCGTTGCGGGTGTACTGCATGCCGACGAGCTGGCGGAGCAGGTCGTCCCGCTCGATCTCCTGGCCGACGCGGAGGCGGACCATGCGGTCGACGTACTCCTGCGGCGTGCCGAGGCCGTAGATGCAGGACACGGACGCGACGACGACGGTGTCGCGGCGGGTGAGCAGCGAGTTGGTGGCCGAGTGCCGCAGCCGGTCGACCTCGTCGTTGATCGAGGAGTCCTTCTCGATGTAGGTGTCGGTCTGCGGGATGTAAGCCTCGGGCTGGTAGTAGTCGTAGTAGGAGACGAAGTACTCGACGGCGTTGCGCGGCATCATCTCGCGCAGCTCGTTGGCGAACTGGGCGGCGAGCGTCTTGTTCGGCTGCATGACCAGGAGGGGCCGCTGCACCTTCTCGACCAGCCACGCGATCGTGGCGGTCTTGCCGGTGCCGGTGGCGCCGAGCAGCACCGCGTCCTTCACGCCGGCGTCGACGCGGGCGGCGAGCTCGGCGATCGCCTGCGGCTGGTCGCCCGACGGCGTCATCTCGGTGACGACCTCGAACGGCGCCACGCGCCGCCGCAGATCCGTGATCGGCCGCATCGTCGCCCTCCCCCTCAGTCCAGCGTCGTCCCGTGCTTCCCCAACAGTACGCAAGGCCACCGACATTCCGTATCCGCGCTGGTCAAGCCCAGAATTCCGGGCCCGGGCGGCGCCGTCAGGAGGCCGGGAGCGGGATCCGGGCGCGGACGGCGTAGCCGCCCCTGCGGGGCCCGGCCTCGAAGCTGCCGCCGAGGGCCGTGACGCGCTCGCGGAGCCCGACCAGGCCGTTCCCGCCGCTCGGCAGGCGGTGCTCGGGGCGGGCGGTGGGCGGGTCGTTGGCGATCTCCACCTCGATGGCCTCGGGGAGCAGGTCGAGCCCGACGCGGGTGTCGGCGGCGCCGGCGTGCTTGTGGACGTTGGTGAGCGCCTCCTGGACGAGGCGGTAGACCGTCCGTCCGACGGCGGCGGGCATGGGGCGCTCGTCCCCGCGGATCGCCAAGTCCACGCGCAGGCCCGCCGCGCCTGACTGCCCGACCAGCTCGCGGACGTGCGCCAGGGTCACCGCCTCCTGGGGCAGCGCCTCCTCGCCCTGCCGCAGGACGCCGATGACGTGGCGGAGTTCCTCCAGGGCCTGGCGTCCCATGTCCCCGATGACGCCGGCGGTCTCGGCGGCCCGGCTCGGGTCGCGGACGGCGATCGCCCGCAAGGCCCCGGCGTGCACGACCATGACGCTGATCCGGTTGGCGACCACGTCGTGCATCTCCCGGGCGATACGCGTGCGTTCCTCTCCCCGCGCGCGCTCCGCCAGAAGGTGCTGTTCCCGTTCGAGGCGCGAGGCCCGCTCCTGGAGCGAGACCACGAGCTGCTTCCGCGCGCCCATGTAAAGGCCGAGCAGGACGGGCACGGCGACGAACGCGACACCGAATATGGCCTGTGCGAGGAAGGACTCATCCGACGACGTCGGCCCGGGGAACGCGAGCGAGCTGGCGTATCCGATCAGCGCGAGTGTCAGGACCGTCCTGCGGGACGTGGTGTACGCGGCGAGCGAGTACAGGATGACGAGCGCGGCGAACGCGCCCGCTCCGGTGACCGTGCCGAAGGCGAGCAGGAAGAGCATGAGGCCGACCGGGTACACGCGTCGCACGACCGTGGCCAGGCCGACGATGACGCTGCACACCGACACGACGGGCGGCGGGAGCCAGAAGTCCTGCTCGACGAACCAGAGGAAACAGCCGTCGCCGGCGGCCAACGTCACGGCCATGGCGATGTCGAGAGCGCGTGACCGCCGGGCAGGCCACGCGGACGACCACCAGCCCCGCACGTGCATGCGACGAGCCTATAGCGACCCGCGGGTAGCCAAGGCCGACCTGGTCAGGACGGCGAAGCCGCCCAGGTCAGGACACCGGCGGGCGGATGCCGGGCCGGATCGCCGCAAGGCACGCGAATCCCCCTGCCCATGGGGCTTTCCCGCGCTCCGGGTGCTGTGGTTACGATGACGGCACCGACCGTGCTGTTCGAGTGGGGACGACCCCCGCGCCCCCGAACCGCGCCCCGAAGCGCCTCCGGCGCCGACCCAGGACGGGGTAACCGCAGAACATGACCCGCCTTACCAACTGGTTCGGGAAGAACGCCGACGCCGTGATCGCGCTGGTGCTCGCCGTCGTCGTCGCGGTCATCGGCCTCGGCGTGCAGTTCGACAACGAGGCGGAGATCACCAACAGCGCGATCCTCGCGGTGATCGGCCTCCTGGCGACGTCGGTGCTGCGGGACCGCGGGCGCCGCATCCCCGTCGAGGCGGAGGTGCGCGACACGCTGCGGGCGTCGTCGTCCACGCTGGACGACCTGAGCGGCAGGCTGACCCACATCGAGAGGTTCGAGAACGTCCTGTCCGACACCAAGCGCGCCCTGGACGAGACCACGGTCGTCCGTGTCATCAGCGGCGCGCAGGTGGCGCAGGTGCTGGAGGAGGCGCGGCGCGAGACCGACCGGTGGTTCTTCAAGGGCGGGACGGGCACCTACATCCGCGCGCGGACGCTCCCCGAGTGCGTGGCGGCGGCGCGCAGAGACCGCCGTACCCTGCTGTTCCGCCTGGAGATCCTCGACCCCACGAACGTGGAGGTCTGCGAGGCGTACGCGCGTCACCGCCGCTCGGTGTCGGACGGCCCGGACGCGACGGGCGAGCCCTGGACGCTGGAACGCACCCGCAAGGAGGCGTACGCCACGCTCCTGGCGGCGTGCTGGCACAAGCAGCGGTTCGCGATGCTCGACATCGACATCGGCCTGTCGCGGACGATGACGACGCTGCGCTACGACCTGGCGTCGTCGAAGGTCGTGGTCACGCGCGACGACCCGCGCGGGGAGGCGCTCGTCGTCGACAGCAACAAGTTCTACTACAGCTGGGTCAGCGCGGAGCTGCAGACCAGCCTGGACCAGGCCCGCCGGGTCCCCGTCGAGCAGGCGCGGCTGGCGCCGCTGGACGACGAGCCGACCGTCGAGGAGGTCCGCAAGCTCTTCGAGGTGATCGGGATCGACCTCGCGCAGGGCTACACCGACCGCGACGTCATCGAGATCATCCGTAAGGCGCTGCGGGCCAGAGACCCCTACGAGTAACCGTTGAGCACGAGTGACCGTGAACTGGTGACGGAGTGAGGTACGAGGAGATCCGCCAGGAGATCCACGCCGGTACGGCGGCGCGGACACTGCCGGCCTGGGCCGGGCGCGTCCTGGACGACGTCGCGGCGGGCCGTTCCGCCGTTCCCGCCCTGCGCCATCCGCTGGGGTTCGTGTGCCTTCCGGTGGAGCGCACCGGCGACTTCGGCGTGTGCCTGCACATCTGGACGCCCGAGGTGCGCGCGGCGCCGTCCACCACGTCGCTGGTGCACTGCCACAGCTGGGACCTGCTCAGCTTCGTCCTGTACGGGACGGTGCGGAACGTGCGGATGGACATCCGGACGGGCGCCGACGCAGAGTCGGCGGAGGCGACTGCAGAGTCGGCGGAGGCGACGCAGCAGGTCTTCGAGGTCGTCAGCCAGGGCGACGTGGACGAGCTGAGGGCCACCGGACGCGCCGTCCGGTACTCCCCCGGCCGTTCCAGCGCGCACCGGACAGGCGAGTCGTACACCCTGCCGGCCGGTGTGTTCCACACCACGCTCATCGAGGACGGTGAGGAAGCGGCCACGGTCGCCCTGGGCCGCCAGACGCCCGGCGGTGGCGACCTGTCGCTCGGCCCTCTGGACACTCCCAGTCACCGGGTGCATCGTTCGCGTTCCGACCATGCCGACACGGTGCGTGCCCTTCGGCGTTCCGCCCGCAGGGTCACCGCCGCTCATCCGACCTATGCGCGGGCCGCGTCCCTCGGCCGCGTGCCGGACCCGGCTGGAGAGACCCGATGAGATCCATGACCCCGTCACCGGCCCTCCCGGTCGATCTCGCGGCGGCCCGCCGCCTGGCGGTGGACGCCGCCGAAGCGGCGGGCGACCTGCTCAGCGCGGGCGTGGGCGGGCCCTTGGGCACCCGTGTGAAAGGCACGGGCGGGGACGTGGTGACCGATCTCGACACGGCGGCCGAGGATCTGATCGTCGGCCTGCTGCGGGACGCCTATCCGGGGCATCGCATCGTCGCCGAGGAGTCCGGGGTCCTGGAGGGCGCGCCAGGCGAGGAGATGGTCTGGCTCGTCGACCCCCTGGACGGCACCAACAACGTGGCGATCGGGATGCCGGTGTACGCGGTGGGCTTGGCGTTGTGCGCACGCGCCGAACCCGTTCTGGGCGTCGTCCACGACCCGGTGGCGGGACAGACGTGGTCCGCCGTGCGCGGGTGGGGCGCCGTTGGGCCGGACGGTGCGCCGCTGACGCTCGCAGACCGTCCACGGCCTGGACGGGAGAAGAATCCCGTCCTGGCATGGACGCAAGGCCATCAGGTCAAGTCGAGCGATCCCGTGGCGTTCGCCATGCGCTCGGCTCTGGAGGACCAGTGCGCGCGGATGCTCCAGCTTTGGGCGCCACTGGTCGCGTGGACGATGCTGGCCCGCGGCGACATCGACGGGATCGTCGGCTATCTGCCCGAGATCGTGGACCTGCCGGCCGGGGCGCTGCTGGCGGCCGAGGCGGGCGCCGAGCTGCGCCGCCTGGACGGGCGCCCCTACGAGCTGGAGATCGACCGTCCGGCGTCCGAGCTGGGGTTCGTGGCGGCGCGCCCGGAACTGCTCGACCGCCTGCTGGCCACCACGACGAAGATCACGGCACGGCTGGGCGACCAGAACGGCCACGTCGCCTAGCGGAACGCTCACCCGGTCAGCAGCAGGGCCGGGACGGTGGCCACGCAGCCCGCGACGGCCAAGGCCGTCCCCGTGAGCACGAATTTGCGCATGGGGACACGGACGTCCCAGCGGCGGCACCATTCGAACCACAGCAGCGTGGCCAGCGACCCCCACGGCGTGATGACGGGCCCCACGTTCGTCCCTATGAGCAGTGACAGAAGCTGGTCCCGGTTCGAGGCGGGCACGGCGGACTCCCCCGCCACATACGCGGGCAGGTTGTTCAGGACGTTCGACAGCCCGGCTCCCGCGAACGCGGCCCGGAACGCGCCCCCGGCGCCGTCGTCCCCGCCCACGAGGGCGCGCATGGCGTCGTCCAGCCCGAACCGTTCGAGCGTCGGCACGACCAAGAACAGGCCCGTGACGAACACCATCAGCTGCCACGGAATCAGCGCGGGGCGCAGCGCCGCCCTGTCGCGGACGGCGAAGGCTCCCACGGCGACGACGGCGGGGATGGTCGCGGCGATGCCGAGCTGGACGCCGGTGTGCACGCCGGCGAGGATCGCGCCGATGAAGATCAGGCAGGCGAGCCCGGTGGCGGAGAACAGCACGCGGTCCTGGACAGGCGCGGGCTCAGGCGGGTCGTAGGTGTCCGCGCCCCGCATCCGTCGCCGCCAGTAGAACGCCCACAGCAGCGCCATGGTCACGGCCAGGACCGCGAGCTGCGGCGCCCACATGCGCGCGGCGAATTCGCGGGTCTCCAACGCGACCCGGTCGGCGGCCAGCAGATTCGTGAGGTTCGACACCGGCAGCAGCAGGCTGGCGGTGTTGGCGAGCCACACGGTGGTCATGGCCAGCGGGAGCGTCGCGATGTGCGCGCGCGCCGCCAGCGCCAGCATGACCGGTGTCAGCAGCACGGCGGTCGTGTCGAGGTTCAGGAAGATGGTGGTCAGCGACGCGAACGCCACGCACAGCACGAACAGCGCGCCATAGTTCCCGCGCCCGGCCCGTGCCAGCCGCTGCGCGATCGCGTCGAAGACCCCGGCCTCCTTGGTGAGCTCCGCCAGGACGATGACGCTGAACAAGAAGAGCAGCAGGGGCGCGACCCGTTCGACACTGGAACGCGCCGTATCGGCAGGCAGCAGACCGGTGGCGACGAACACGACACCCAGGACGAGGACGCCGATGCGGATCCAGTCGAGAACTCCCAGGGAGCGTGCCGCGCGACGCGCGGTCTCGATCCGGCCTGACACCGCGCCATGATCCCATAGCCCGTGCGGCGCGCCGGACTCCATGATCCGCAAGGCGGCACGGCGCGCTGAATTCCCCGTCCCGCCGCGCGATACTGGCCGCATGACACCCCCCGGCGGCCACCCCAGGCAGGAGCGTCCGACCGACTTCTTCATCAGCTACTCGCCCGCGGACGAGCGGTGGGCGTCCTGGATCGCCTGGCAGCTGGAGGCCGCCGGGCACCGGACGATGATGCAGGCGTGGGACTTCGTGCCCGGCACCAACTTCATCGACTTCATGGACCGGGGCCTGTCGGAGGCCAAGGCCGTGGTCGCGGTGCTGTCGAGCAACTACCTGCGGTCCAGGTACGGGCGGCTGGAGTGGATGGCGGCGCTGCGGGCCGACCCGGACGACCCGGCCCGCAAGCTGGTCACCGTCCGCATCGAGGACTGCCCGATCGACGGGCTGCTGTCCACGATCACCTACGTCGACCTGGTCGGGATCGACGACCCCGACGAGGCGCGCGGGCTGCTGATGCGGCGCATCGAGGAGGCGCTCGCCGGCCACGCGCGGCCCCAGAACGGCCCAGGCTTCCCAGGCCCGGGCCCGGCCCTCCCCGAGTCCCGGCCGCCGCTTCCAGGCCGTCTGGAGGCGGCTGACGGCCCCGGAGGCCATCCGGGAGGGGACGCCGACGGTCCCGGCGAGGGGGAGGCCCGGCCGGATCCGGCCGGGGAGCGGCCCGCCAGGCGGGCGCCCGCGGCCGCGCCGGCGTTCCCCGCGGCGGACGGCGGCGGTGACGAGCCACGCGAGCACCTCACCGTCCTGCACGTCTCGGGACCCCGGTTCGGCCGGACGCTCGCCGAGCCCGGCGAACCCACCACGGCCACCGAATTGCAGGACCGCATCTGGAGCGACGTCACGCGGCTGGCCGACTCCGGTGTGCCGCAGCCCGAACTTCTCGTCGTCACCGGCAACATCACCCATTCGGGCAGCCGCAAGGAGTTCGCCGAGGCGCTGTCGTTCCTGACGAGCCTGCGCGCGTTGCTGGGCCTGGAGGCGCAGCGGGTCGTGGTCGTCCCCGGCACCCACGACGTGACCCGCGCCGCGTGCCAGGCGTACTTCTCCAGCTGCGAGGCCGACGACATCGAGCCGCAGCCGCCGTACTGGCCGAAATGGCGGCACTACGCGGGGCTGTTCAAGGAGTTCTACCAGGGCATCGACGCGCTCATCTTCGACAGCGCGCAGCCGTGGACGCTGTTCCCCGTCCCCGATCTGCGGGTCGTCGTCGCCGGTCTCAATTCGACGCTGCCGCAGACCCACCGCGAGGCCGACCGGTACGGACACGTCGGACGGGCGCAGGCCGCCTGGTTCAACGAGCGCCTCCGCGAGTTCGAAGGCGAAGGATGGCTCCGCCTAGGGGCGATCGAACACACCCCCATCTCCGGTGAGCCGGGGGCGCTCCGCGACCCCGAAACCGTCGAGATGCTGCTCGGCGGCCACATCAACCTGTTCTTCCAGGGGGCGGAGTCGGAATTCGGCGCCATTCCCCTGCTCGGCAACGGCGTGCCTTCCGTCCCAGCGCTCGGGCCGGGACGGCACCAGATCGTCGTCATGCGGCGCGACGGCCTGGACCGGTGGATCCCCGAGGACGCCGAACGGCGCGGCCCGGAGCGGCTGGAAGTGCCGTGGTCGAGCGTCCAGGGAACGTTCCCGCCGCCGGTGGCGGAGACCCCGCCGGCCCCGCCCGCCCCAGAGCTCGGCCCCAGGACGGACGGCGTCGTCGACCCAGTGCCCGACCCCACGGCGCGGCTCCTCGACCGGCTGACGGAGGCGTGCGAGACGCGGTTCGAGCGCGCGACCATCCGGCGCATCGTCCCGCCGCCGGGCGAGGACGGCCACGCCGACCCGCCGCACCTCCTGCTGACCCACCTGGAGGACGGGTTCGTCCGGCAGTACCGCATCGGCGCCCACACGTGGGTCAGGTGACCGAGGCGGACGTGGACGCGTTCGTCCGCCACGTGCACGCCGACGGGACCGACCACGGGTCCGAGCTGGTGTACCTGGGGCCCGCACCGGCGCGCTCCCTGCGCGACGACGCTCTGCGGCGCGGCATCCGGGTCCGCAGCCTCACCGAGTTCCAGGGCCTCGTCGACCTGTCGGAGTACGTGACCGCCCAGACGGGACGGCTCTCCGCGGGCGGCCTGTATCCACCGCCCCTGTACGTCCCGCAGCGCTACCGGGAACTCGACCGCCTCCGCGGCGAAACCGGCTCCGGTGAGGCAAGCGGTTCGGCCACGGACGTCCGCGAGGACGTCGTCGGCGAGATGCTGCGCCTGCTGGCCGCCGACCACGGCCGGTTCCTGCTGCTGCTCGGCGACTTCGGCCGCGGCAAGACGTTCGCCTTGCGGGAGCTGGCCCGCCGCATCCCCGAGGAGCTCCCGCACGTCATCCCGATCCTGATCGAGCTGCGGGCGCTGGACAAGGCGCACTCGGTGGACGGTCTCGTCGCCGCGCACCTGGCCAACCACGGTGAAGAGCTGATCGACCTCAAGGCGTTCCACTACATGCTCCGCCAGGGGCGCATCGTCCTGCTCTTCGACGGCTTCGACGAGCTGGTCACGCGGATGACCTACGACAAGGCCGCCGACCACCTCGACACGCTGCTGCAGGCCGCCCAGGACAAGGCCAAGATCGTGGTGGCGAGCCGCACGCAGCACTTCAAGTCGCAGGCGCAGGTGCTGACGGCGCTGGGCGAGAAGGTCGGCGTCCTGCCGCACCGCCGCGTCCTCGGGCTGGAGGAGTTCGCGCCCCCGCAGGTCCGCTCGTACCTGGTGAACCGCTACGGGGACGAGGACGTCGCCGAGGCGCGGCTGACGCTGCTGTCCGGCATCGAGGAACTGCTGGCGCTGACGTCCAACCCGCGGATGCTGTCGTTCATCGCCGACCTGCCCGAGGAGCGGCTCCGCGCGGTCGCGCAGGCGCGCCGGGCCGTCAGCCCGGCCGACCTGTACCACGAGATCCTGTCGTCGTGGCTGGCGTACGAGGCCGACCGGGTCGGCGGCGTGGGCGGCCCGTCCGGGCTGAAGGCCGACGACATGTGGCGCGCCGTGGGGACGCTGGCGCTGCGCCTGTGGGAGGGCAACGAGCAGTTCCTGCGCCTCGCCGAGCTCACCGACGTCGGGGACGCGCTCACCGGCCTCGCCGGAGGGCGCATGTCGCCGCACCAGGTGACGCACGCGGTCGGCGCCGGAAGCCTGCTGATCCGCACGGACGAGGGCCTTTTCGGGTTCATCCACACGTCGGTCATGGAGTGGCTGGTCGCGCGGCACATCGCGGACGAGTTCGCCAAGGGCGCGGCGCCGTCCGCGCTGGGCCGCCGCGCGCTGACCCAGCTGACCGTCGACTTCCTCTGCGACCTCGCCGACACCCGCGCGTGCCAGGAGTGGGCGGCCGGGGTGCTCGCCGACCCTGAGGCCGACGACCTGGCCCGCGCCAACGCGATCCGCATCACGACCCGGCTGCGCACACCGGCGCGCACCGATCTGCGCGGCGCGCGCCTGCAGGGCGAGGACCTGTCCTACCGCGACCTACAGGAAGTGGACCTCACCGGTGCCGACCTCACCGACGCGCAGCTCGTCGGCGCGAACCTGTCGCGCGCCGTCCTGCGGGACGCGTCCCTGGCCGGGGCGCGCCTAGACGAGGCCAAGCTGACCGGCGCCGACCTGCGCGGCGCGGACCTGTCCCGCGCCCGCCTTGCCCGCGCCGACCTGCGGGACGTCTCCGTCGACGGCAGCCGCTGGACGCGCGCCGCCCTCGTCGACGCCGCGCTCCCCGACCGGATCGCCAACGCGCCCGAGTTGCGCGAGGCGGCGATCGCCCCCGGCCGCCCCATCGACCTGCAGGTCGCCCCGCCCGCGGTCGGCGTCCCGTACGGCTTCCACTTCCAGACCAGCCGCCTCCCCCACCCGCTCGCCTACAGTCCAGGCGGCTCCGTACTGGCGGTGGGCAGCGAGGACGGCGGCGTCCTCGTGTGCGACGCCGTCACTGGCACTCCCCTGCGCACGCTCCAAGGCCACACCGACCGCGCCTACGCGGTGGCGTTCGACTCCCCGGGCAACCTTCTGGCGAGCGGGTCCGCGGACGGCACCGTCCGCATCTGGGACCTCGCCACCGGCCACACCACCCACACCCTCACGGTCCACCCTGAAGGCGTGTGGCCGGTCGTCGTCGGCGGACGCTCCCCGTCGGGCGCCGACCTCGTCGCAGCGGGCGCCGCCGACGGGACCATCCGCATCTGGGACAGCGCGTCCGGCGCCCTCCTGCACGAGCTGCCCGGGCACACCGCACCCGTCTACACGGCAGTGTTCGACCCGGCGGGCTCCCTCATGGTCACCGGCGACATGGGCGGCACGCTACGCGTCTGGGACATCGCCACAGGCGCCCTGCAACGCGAACTGACCGGCCACCGCGGCGCCGTGTACCGGGCCGTGTTCCACCCGGACGGCTCCCTCCTCGCCGCCGGAGACCAGGAGGGAGCCGTCCGGCTCTGGGACATCCGCACCGGCGAGATCAGGCAGGAACTCCTCGGCCACACCGGCCGCGTCTACGCCATCGCCTTCCACCCGGACGGCGACATCCTCGTCACCGGCGACACCAACGCGTCCGTCCGCATCTGGGAGGACGGACGCCAGCGCACCACCCTGCAAGGCCACCGCGGCGCCATCTACCAGGCGGCGTTCAGCCCGGACGGCGGACGGCTCGCCACCGCCGACAACGCCGGCGCCGTCCGCCTGTGGGACCCGCTGACCGGCCGCCAGCGCCTCGAACTGGCCGGGCACCGCGGCGCCGTGTGGCCGTTCGCGTTCCGCCCGGACGGCGCCCAGCTCGCCACCAGCAGCAACGACGGGACGGCCCGCCTCTGGGACGCCGAGACCGGCCAGTGCCGCGTCGTCCTACGCGGGCACGGCCGCCGCGTCACCGGCGTCGCGTTCAGCCCGGACGGCGGCATGCTCGCCAGCAGCGGCAACGACGGCCTCGTCCGGCTCTGGGACCCCCGCACCGGGCGGATGATCCGCGAACTGCGCGGCGTCGCCGACAACCTCACCTCCGCCGCGTTCAACACCCGCGACTCCCAGCTCGCCACCGCCACCAACGACGGCGGCGTCCACCTGTGGCAGGCCGGGACCGGCACCTTCGAACGCGAGCTGAACGTGGAGACCGACCACGTGTGGGCACAGGCGTTCTCGCCCGCCGGCGACGTCCTCGCCACCGCGAACGACGACGACACCGTCCGCCTCTGGTACTGGACCACCGGCCGCGAGACCGTCAACCTCGCCGACCACCGGGGCCGCGTCCGCTCCATCGACTTCCAGCCGGGCGGCGCCCTGGTCGCCACAGGCTGCGACGACGGCCTCGTCCGCCTCTGGCATCCGCGCACCGGCGAACTCACCGCCGTCCTACGCGGCCACACCGACCGCGTCTACCGCGTGACCTTCTCACCGTCCGGTGAGACCCTCGCAAGCGCCAGCAACGACGGCACGGTCCGCCTCTGGGACCCGTCCAGCGGACACTCCCTGCACACCCTCACCGGCCACACCGGCCGCCTGTGGACGACGGCGTTCCACCCGTCCGGCACCCTGCTCGCCAGCGCCGGCGACGACATGGTCGTCCGCCTCTGGGACCCGTCCACCGGCGAGCCCGTCCACACCCTCACCGGCCACACCCGCCGCGTCTGGTCGGTCGCGTTCAGCCCGGACGGAGCCCACCTGGCCTCCGCCGGCGACGACGGTGCCATCATCCTCTGGGACGTGACCGACCCCAGCGCCCCCGCCCACCGCGCCACCCTCCTCGGCCTGGCCGAAGGATGGGCCGCCCTGGCCCCCGACGGCCGCTACAAATGGGAAGGCAACGCCACCGCGGAATTCTGGTACGCCGTGGGCATGTGCCGCTTCGAGCCCGGTGAACTGGACGCCTACCTACGCGAAGTCCACCAACTCCCCCTGGACGCCCCCTTCTGAGCCCGCCCCAACGCCATTCGCAATACCGCGTCAGGCGCGGCGGACGAGGGATTCCCAGAGGGCGTCGACCTGGGATTTCAGGTCGTCGAGGGTGCCGGAATTGTCGATGACGCGGGTGGCGACGGCGAGGCGGTCCTCACGGGACGCCTGGCTGGCCATGCGGGCGCGGGCGTCCTCCTCCGTCATGCCGCGCCGGGCGACCAGCCGGTCGAGCTGGACCTCTTCGGGGGCGTCCACGACCACGACCTCGTCGTACATCCCGGCCAGCCCGTTCTCCACCAGCAAGGGGACGTCGTAGACGACGACGGCCCCCGCGGGCGCGGCCTCCATCAGCTCCTTCGTCCGCTCCCCCACCAGCGGATGGACGATCGCGTTCAGCGCCGCGAGCCGGTCGGCGTCACCGAACACGATGCGGCCGACCTTCTCGCGGTCGAGGCCGCCGGACGGGAGCAGCACCTCCTCGCCGAACTCCGCGACGACGGCGGCGAGGCCCAGAGTCCCCGGCTCCACCACCTCGCGGGCGATCTTGTCGGCGTCGACGACGACGGCGCCGCGCTCGCGCAGCCGGGAAGACACCTCGCTCTTCCCCGATCCGATCCCGCCGGTGAGCCCCACTTTCAGCACAAACTCACCCTAGCCGTCGACCTTCCCGGCGGGGACGAGGGGCTTGCGCATGTGGACGAGCGTGAGGTGCGCGGCGACGCGTTCCCGGTGCGTCTCGGTGTAGCCGAGCCGCCGGTACAGGCGCAGGTTCGTCTCGCTGAGGTGCCCGGTGAACAGCACGCACGCGTCGGCGCGGCCGGTCACCTCGTCCTCCAGCGCGGCGAGGAGCCGTCCGCCGATGCCGCGGCCCTGCAGGTCGGGGACGACGACGAGCCGCCCGATCAGGCACGTGTGGTCGCTGAACTGGGCGCGGACGGCGCCGACGAGACGCCCGTCCAGCACGGCCTTCAGCACCACCGCGTCACCTGCGAGGACCTTCTGCAGCTGCTCGACCGACTCGACGAGCGGCGGGATGAACGGGTCGCCGTACAGCTGCGCCTCCGTGACGTAGGCGGCGCGCTGAACCGTCAGCACCTGCCCGGCGTCCTGCGGGACGGCCCGTTCGATCACGACCGCGGGTTCGCTCATGGCCGTCATGGGCTTGACCCTAGCGGCGGAACGCGCGCCGGGTACGCTCAGCGGCCGATCCGGACGGTCACCGCGACGGGATAGTGATCCGAGGCCCGGGAGACCGGCACGTCGTACTCGGTGACGAGCACGCCGTCCGACCCGAAGATCCAGTCGACACGGGCGCCGTCCGCCCTGGTCGGGGACGCGTCGTCGCCGATCGCGGCGCTGCGCAGGTCGGTGCCCTCCGTCATCGCGGCCAGTTCCGGACTGCCGGGCTCGGCGTTGAAGTCGCCGCCGATCAGCGTGCGGGGCGCGCCGCCCCAGGCCCGCAGCAGCGCCGCGATCGACCGGGACCGCTCGCCGGCCTTGCCGTCGCCGCCCTCCAGGTGCGTCGACCACACGTCCATCGTGGTGCCGCCGACGCCGAGCCGCGCCCACACGTAGCCGCGGATCTGCGACCAGTCGCCGCGCGGCATGCGGCCCGTCCCGGAGCTGCGCACCGGCAGCGAGGTGAGGATCGCGTTGCCGAACTGCCCGTCGGCGGCGGGCCCCCAGATCAGCCTCATGCCGAGGCGCCGCGACAGCCACACGCCGACGTCGGCGGTGCCGGACAGCAGCGACCCGCGCCCGGCCTCCTGCAGCAGGACGACCTGGGCGCGCTGCCCCTCGATCACGCGCGCGACGCCCTCCGGGTCGAGCCGCCCCGACTGGTCGACCGCGTCGTGGATGTTGTAGCTGAGCACCCGCACCGTCCCGGGGACGGGTGCGGCCTGCGCCGTCCCGTCCGGCGCGGCGACGGTGAACACCGCCGTCCCGGCGAGCAGGCCGAGCGCGGCGCCGCCGGCGGTGAGGGCGCGCAGCGGGGCGCGGGCGGGCAGCGGACCGCCGCGCGCGGCGGCGATCGCGGCGAGCGCGCCGAGCAGGATCCCGGCGAGGCCGGGCAGCAGGTTGTTCGGGAACGGCAGCGGCGACACGGCGCTGACCTGGTACGGGACGAGGACGACGACGATGAGCAGCCCGCCGAGCGCGGCGCCCGCGTCGATCCGCCACACCGGCCCGCCGGTCCCGGCACGGCGCAGCGGCGCCCGGCACGCCACCGCCAGCAGCCACGCCGACAGCACCTGCCCGAGGATCACGATCGGCACGACCTCGATGCCGGAGACGGCGTACGTCCCGGCGACGGCGCCCGCGCCGACCCCGAGGACGGTGCCGCCGAGCACGCACACCCCGCCCGGCACGGCCCGCACGGCGAGCCCGGACGCGAGGAACGCCAGCGCGAGCCCCTGTCCGGCGACGATCACGACGTGCGCGGCGGTCAGCGACCGCCAGCCCGACGACGCCACGAACGCGGGGCTGGACAGCACGAGGACCTGCAGCGCCAGGAACGGTCCGAACGCGGCGGCGCCGAGCGCGTCCCGCCAGGAGATCCCGGGCGCGGCGACCGGCCCGGACGACAGCTCCCGGTACAGCGCGGCCACGCCGAGGCCGACGAACGCCAGGCACGCCAGCCACGGCCCGACGCCGGACCGCCACACCGGGTCCCAGGTGGCGAAGCACATCCGCACGGCCGTGTCGATCGACAGCCCGGCGACGGTGGCGGTGGCGAACCCGACGCCGGACAGGCCGCGGGCGCCCTCGTACAGCGCCGCGACGGCGATCATGCCGATCGCGGTGCCGGCGAACGCCAGCCAGGTGCGCGGGTCGACGGCCTGCGCGAGCAGCCGGACGGCGAGGAGCCCGCCGACACCGGCGATCAGCAGGCCGCGCGGGCCTGCGGCGCGGCGGATCAGCGGCGCGGCGAACCCGGCGAGGTACACGGCGAGGACGCCGCCGGCGGCGACCCCGGTCCCGGCCTCGTCGGCGAACCGGTCGAGCTGGGGCAGCGAGAACCGCAGCGTCTGCGCGAGCACCGCGACGGTCACCGCGATCAGCGCGAGCCGCGCGGGACCCTGCGGGACGATCGACGGCCCTGCGGAGCCGTCGGTTCGCGTGCCTACGTCTGTACTGGCCAATTGAACGTGTGCTCCCGGGGGACGAGCGGACCGCACGGGACGGGCGGACCCGCAGAACGAGGGCGAGGCTACCGAACCCGGCGCAGCGGAGCACGGCCGGAGCCCGATCCCGCAGGATCGTTCTCCGGCCGTGGTCGGTATGTCACCGGCCGCCGCACGGGGCCGTGGTCACGGACGTCACCGTGTCACGGCCCCGTCGCGACGAAGCGCACCTAGGGGCGGTTCAGTACCCCGTCCGGGGCGCGAGCCCCAGACATCCGGCAAGAACCGCCGGGTCGGTCACTGGCCGCCGGACAGCTTCTCCCGCAGCGCGGCGAGGGCCTCGTCGGTGGCGAGCGCGCCACCGCCGGACTCGCTCTCCCCGCCGCCGGAGTAGGACGTCTCGCCGCCGCCGCCGGCGGCGGCACCGCCGCCTCCGCCGCCGGAGCCCGCGGGCTCGGCGCCGGCCTCGGCCTCGGCCTTGCGGGCCTCCTCGATCTGCCGGCGGTGCGCGTCGAAGCGGGACCGGGCCTCGGCGTACTGCCGCTCCCAGGTCTCGCGCTGCTCGTCGAAGCCGTCCAGCCACTCGCCGGTCTCGGCGTCGAAGCCCTCGGGGTACTTGTAGTTCCCCTGGTCGTCGTACTCGGCGGGCATGCCGTACAGCGTCGGGTCGAAGTCCTCTTCCTCGACTCCGGCCGCGCCCTCGTTGGCCTGCTTGAGCGACAGGCTGATCCGGCGCCGGTCGAGGTCGATGTCGATGATCTTCACGAAGATCTCGTCGCCGACCTGGACGACCTGCTCGGGGATCTCCACGTGCCGCTCGGCCAGCTCGGAGATGTGCACCAGGCCCTCGATGCCCTCCTCGACGCGGACGAACGCGCCGAACGGCACCAGCTTGGTGACGCGTCCGGGCACGACCTGCCCGATCTGGTGAGTGCGGGCGAACTGCTGCCACGGGTCTTCCTGCGTCGCCTTGAGCGACAGCGAGACCCGCTCGCGCTCCATGTCGACGTCCAGGACCTCGACCGTGACCTCCTGGCCGACCTCGACCACCTCGGAGGGGTGGTCGATGTGCTTCCAGGACAGCTCGGAGACGTGCACGAGGCCGTCCACGCCGCCGAGGTCGACGAACGCGCCGAAGTTGACGATGGACGACACGACGCCCTTGCGGACCTGGCCCTTCTGCAGGGTGTTGAGGAAGGTCTGGCGGACCTCGCTCTGCGTCTGCTCCAGCCAGGCGCGGCGGGACAGGACCACGTTGTTGCGGTTCTTGTCCAGCTCGATGATCTTGGCTTCGAGCTCGCGGCCGACGTACGGCTGCAGGTCGCGCACCCGGCGCATCTCGACCAGCGAGGCGGGCAGGAAGCCGCGCAGCCCGATGTCGAGGATGAGCCCGCCCTTGACGACCTCGATGACGGTCCCGGTGACGATGCCGTCCTCGTCCTTGATCTTCTCGATCGTGCCCCAGGCGCGCTCGTACTGGGCGCGCTTCTTGGACAGGATCAGCCGGCCCTCCTTGTCCTCCTTCTGGAGGACGAGGGCTTCGACGTGATCGCCGACGGACACGACGTCGTTCGGGTCGACGTCGTGCTTGATGGACAGCTCGCGCGAGGGGATGACGCCCTCGGTCTTGTAGCCGATGTCGAGGAGGACCTCGTCACGATCGACCTTGACGACAGTGCCTTCGACAATGTCGCCGTCGTTGAAGTACTTGATGGTCTCATCGATCGCGGCGAGGAAGGCTTCCTCTGACCCGATGTCGTTGACCGCTACCTGCGGGGTGGTCGAGGTGGCCTCGGTGCTGCTCGTCATGTGTCGGCTGGCTCCGGTACGGACATGGAAGTCGTATGGGTTATGCGCGGAGGGCCGTTATCCGCCCTGCCGAAGACCGGAATGGGACGTGGTCGCTGCCGCGTCATAGAACCGAACCGTTGTCGCCGACCTGACCGAGCGCGAGCCTGCTCCGTCCGAAGCGCGCGCAGGCCCACAGCGCAGCGATCAGGATATGGGACCAATCTCGCGTGGTCAATCCGGTCGGGCGCGCGTCGTTCAGTAGGTTCGCGCCCGCGCCCGGTACTCCTTGGCCAGCCGGTCCTCGGCCGGCTTCGGAAACGTCACGGTGTTCGGGTCTCCGTCAGATATGTACCGCTCATCAGGGTTTTTGTCCAGATATTCGAGCCACGCGGTGGAGCAGTACCTGGTGCAGTCGTTCTCTTTGATCTTGCCTTCGGAGCGCACGCGGTCGATGTTCCACCGGTCGAACTCCTCGTCGAACGGCGACGTCGACGGCCGCCACCCGGCGAGGAAGATCCCCTGGAAGGAGTAGCGCCCGCCGTCCTCGCGCGCCCACTTCTCCTTGCGCGGCACCGACCCGAACGGATACGCGAGCGTCGCCGTGTGGGCCCCGGTCATCTGGACGATCCGGTCCTCCATCCCGCCGATCTCGTCGTGCACCTTCTTCTCGGACATACCCGCCAGGTTGGGGTGCGTCATCGTGTGGTTGCCGAGCTCGAACCCGTTCTGCAGCAGCCACTTCAGCCCCGCCGCGGCCGGGCCGTCCTCCATCCCGAACAGCTCCTTGTTCAGGAAGAACGTCGCCGTCGGCCGGAACCCGGGATTCTCCCGGGCGACCTGCTGGATGATCGCGACCGCGGTGTCCGGTTGCGGCCTGCCGTACGCGTCGAGCGTGAAATGACCGGGCGTGCTGTCGTCGAACGTCAGCACCACCGGGTGCTTGCCCGCCGGGACGTTGAACCGTCCGCCGGCGAACTCGCCCGCCGTGACCGGGCAGTACCCGCCCTTGGCGAGCCGGGTCAGCTCGTCGTACAGCTCCTTCGCCGAACGGTCCAGCGACATCTCGGGCTTCTTCACGATCCGGTGGTACATCAGCACCGGGACCTGGCCCAGCTCGTTCGCCTTGACGGCCGCCGCCCCGGGCGCGGCCGCCGGAATCGGCCCGGTCGGGGTCGCGGACGCCGACGGCGACCCGGATCCGCCCGGCACCGGACTGGCACCCGGTTTGCGGGCGCTGGCGGCGTCGGCCGTCCCGGCCGAGCCCGCGACCCGCTCGGCCACGTTCTCCTTCTCCCGCCCCCGCCGGTCACCCGGGAGCGTCAGCCCCAGGATCACCGCGCAGACGATCACAACTCCAGCGATCTTGTGAAGCAGAGGCACGCTACCCCCCGCCGGTCGACCGGAACAGGACCCGTTGGACAGAGTAGGCCCCCCGGGACATCTACGGACACCCGCTCGCATACCCCCAAGATCCCCACGCAGCCCCCGCCCCCGCCCCGGATCCCGCCAAGCCGCTTTTACCCAGGAAAAGAGACGCCGCCCGACAGGATCGTCGTGTCACAAAGAGCATCCAAGCCCCCGCCAATCACCACACAACCCCCAGCCACCACTACACGCAGCCCCCAGCCACCTTCCGCACAACCCCCAGCCACCTTCTACACAACCCCCCAGCCACCTTGAGCACAGACATCAGCCACCCTCTGCGCAGACCTCAGCAACCTTGAGCACAGACCTCCGCGGCCTTCCGCACAGACCTCCGCGGCCTTCCGCACAGGCCTCCGCGGCCGTGTGCGCAGGCCTCCGCGGCCGTGTGCGCAGGCCTCCGCGGCCGTGTGCGCAGGCCTCCGCGGCCTTGTGCGCGGACCTCAGCCGTCACCGCAACCCCGCGACAACCGAAACCGCCGCGATCGCGACCGAAGGCAGGTTTTCGAGCGAAGCAAGAAACCTGATCGCGCAGCGAGCCGCCAGGCGAGCCGGAGCGATGCAGCGATCGCACCGTATTTCTCGACGATGGAGGGCCCCCAGGGCCCGAAGGAGGAGAGAAATACAATTAATGCGCCGCGTCCTGCCAGGTTTGGCCGGTGCCCATGGAGACGCTGAGGGGGGCGCGGAGGTCGTAGGCGCCGGCCATCTCGGCGCTGACCAGGGTCTTGAGCTCGTCGAGCTCGCCGGGGGCCACCTCGAAGACCAGTTCGTCGTGGACCTGGAGGAGCATCCGGGACGTGAGGCCGGCGGCGCGGAGGGCGCGGTCGACGTTGAGGCTGGCGACCTTGATGATGTCGGCGGCGGAGCCCTGGATGGGGGCGTTGAGGGCCATGCGCTCGGCCATCTCGCGGCGCTGCCGGTTGTCGGAGTTGAGGTCGGGCAGGTAGCGGCGGCGGCCGAGGATGGTCTCGGTGTAGCCGTCCTGCCGGGCCTTGGCGACGATGTCGCGGAGGTAGTCGCGGACGCCGCCGAACTGCTCGAAGTACTCCTCCATGAGGCCGCGGGCCTCGTCCGGGGAGATCCGGAGCTGCTGGGACAGGCCGTAGGCGGACAGGCCGTAGGCGAGGCCGTAGTTCATGGCCTTGATGCGGGCGCGCAGCTCGGAGTCGATCTGCTCGGGCGGCAGGCCGAACACGCGGGACGCGGTGATCGTGTGGAAGTCGGCGCCGGAGCCGAACGCTTCGAGGAGGGCCGCGTCCTCGGAGAGGTGCGCCATGATGCGCAGCTCGATCTGCGAGTAGTCGGCGGTGAGGAGGGACTCGTAGTCGCCTGAGACGACGAACGCCTCGCGGATCTGGCGGCCCTCGGCGGTGCGGATGGGGATGTTCTGCAGGTTCGGGTCGGTCGACGACAGCCGTCCGGTGGCGGCGATCATCTGGTTGAACGTGGTGTGGATGCGCCCGGCGTCGTCGGCCATCGGGATGAGGGAGTCGACGATGCTCTTGAGCTTGGCGACCTCGCGCCAGCGGAGGATGTGGTCTAGGACGGGGTGCGGCTCCTTCTCCTGGAGGTTGGTGAGGGCCTCGGAGTCGGTGGTGTAGCCCGTCTTGGTGCGCTTGGTCTTGGGCAGGTTCAGCTCGTCGAACAGGACCTGCTGCACCTGCTTCGGCGACCCGAGGTTGAACTCGTGGCCGACGGCGCCGTGGGCGGCCTGCTCCTGCTCCTTGACCTGGCCGCCGAGGGACGCGGACAGCCCGGCGAGGTGGTCGGTGTCGACGGCGATCCCGGCGCGTTCCATGTCCGCGAGGACGCCGACGAGCGGCAGCTCCACCTCGTGCAGGAGGCGGGTGGCGCCGCGCTTGTCGAGGTCCTTGTCGAGGACGTCGGCCAGTTCGGTGACGGCGCGCGCGCGGACGGCGAGCGCCTCGGCGGCCTCCTCCTCGCCGGAGCCGTCGAGGGTGAGCTGCCCGGTGTCCTCGGTCTCGCTGCGCAGCTCGCGGTGCAGGTAACGCAGGGCGAGGTCGGCGAGGTCGAACGTCCGCTGGCCGGGGAGCGCGAGGTACGCGGCGAGCGCGGTGTCGCTGGTGACGCCGTCGAGCGTGATGCCGCGCGCGGCGAGCGCGAGCATCGGGCCCTTGGCCTCGTGGATCGCCTTGGGGCGCTTGGCGTCGGCGAGGTAGGCGGCGAGGGCGCGCTCGTCGTCCTCGATCAGCTCGGCCGGGTCGAGGTGGACGGCCGGGCCCTTCTTGGACGCCAGCGCCAGCGCGGTGATCTCGCCAGTGCCGCGGCCCCAGGCGCCGGCGACGGCGATGCCGAGGCGGTCGCCGGAGTTGGCGTCCAGCCAGGCGGCGAGCGCGCCGGGCTCCAGCGCGTCCACCTGGACGTCGAAGCCCTCGTCGGCCTCCGGCTCGGCGGCGGAGATCGTGGAGTACAGGCGCTCGCGCAGGACGCGGAACTGCAGCGAGTCGAACAGGGTGTGGATCTCCTCGCGGTCCCACTGGCCCATGGTCAGCTGCGGCGGCGTTAGCTCAAGGCCGACCTCGGTGTCGAGCTTGTTGATCTGGTGGTTGCGCAGGACCCCGGCCAGGTGCTCGCGCAGGCTGTCGCCGGCCTTGCCCTTGATCTCGTCGACGCGGTCGACGAGGGTGTCGAGGTCGCCGTACTTGGCGAGCCACTTCGCGGCGGTCTTCGGGCCGACGCCTGGGACGCCGGGCAGGTTGTCGCTGCTCTCCCCGACCAGCGCGGCCAGTTCCCGGTACCGGACGGGCGGGACGCCGTAGCGGGTCTCGACGGCGGCCGGGTCCATCCGGGAGAGCTCGGAGACGCCGCGGACCGGGTACAGGATCGTGACGTCGTCGTTGACGAGCTGGAACGCGTCCCGGTCGCCGGTGACGATGAGGGTCTCCATGCCGGCGTTCACGGCCTGGACGGACAGGGTGGCGATGATGTCGTCCGCCTCGAACCCGGCGACGGACATGCGCGGGATGCGCAGCGCGTCCAGCACCTCGAAGATCAGGCTGACCTGGCTGCGGAACTCGTCCGGGGTCTTCTGCCGGCCGGCCTTGTACTCGACGTACTGCTCGTGCCGGAACGTCGGCTCGGACCGGTCGAACGCCACGGCGATGTGGCTCGGCTGCTCGTCGCGCAGGACGTTGATGAGCATCGAGGTGAAGCCGTACACGGCGTTGGTCGGCTGCCCGTCGGTCGTGGAGAAGTTCTCCACCGGCAACGCGAAGAACGCCCGGTAGGCCAGGGAATGCCCGTCGAGCAGGAGAAGCCGGTCACGCTTGTCAGGGGTCGCTGCTTTCGTCGCCACACCAGGACTCTAGTCTGCGTCAACGACAGTTTCGCGGAGGCCCGGAGACCCGAGCGAGGATCTTCGGGGCTCCTCCCCCGGGGGCTGAGGGTCGCCCCCAGGAAAGGCAGGGTCTGGTGGCTGGTACGGGGGGCGTGAGCCCGCGGGATGTCGGCGCGGAGAGCCCCTTGGGGGGCGCGTCCGGCGCCGCCGGTGCGCACGGTGCGCACGATGCGTCCGGTGCGCACGGCGATCTGGCGAAGGCGATGGGCGTCGAGTTCCTGGAGGCGTCGGCGGAGCGTGTCGTGGGGCGGATGCCCGTCAAGGGCAACACGCAGCCGTACGGGCTGCTGCACGGCGGCGCGTCCTGCGTCCTGGCCGAGTCGCTCGGCTCCATCGGCGCGGCGCTGCACGCGGGGGCGGGCCGCATCGCCGTCGGCATCGAGATCAACGCCACCCACCACCGGTCGGCGACCGACGGGCACGTGACCGGCGTGGCGACCCGCACGCACGGCGGCCGGACGCTCGCCACCTACGAGATCGTGATCGCCGACGAGGACGGCCGGCGGGTCTGCACCGCCCGCCTCACCTGCATGCTCCGGGACGCACCGGAGGCGTGATCTCGTTTCCGCGTCGGGTCGCACTTCCTTTGCGATGCGCGGCCCGGGGTCTGTAGCGTGGATCGGAACGGCCCGGGATCACCGAGTAGACAACGTACGCGCCCGGGGAAGGTTCGTACGGCCCCAAAGGTGATCCCGGGTCAATGCATGCCCGGGCCCGGGCGATCGGCGCGGCGACACCGGTGTACGCCCATCACTGGTTGCGGTTGCGTTGCGATACGCGCCGGGCCGTTCACGCGGGCCCGTGATCGGCCGTACGTTCCGGGCATGCGCATTCGTCCACGAGCCCTCCTCGCGGGCGCCTCGATCGCGCTCGCCGCCGCCGCGCTCCCGGGCTGCTCCGGTTCCGAACAGGCCGGGGCCGGTAAGTCCGAGGCCAGACCCGACTACCACATCCCGGCGGAGAAGGCCCGCGAGGGCGAGTCCGTCCCCGAGGGCAAGAGCGGACGCAGCGCCGACATGCTGTTCACCGTCATCGGCTTCCGCGAGGGCATGACCGAGGTCATGGGCACCCATGCCGCGATGGACTCCCAGGGCACGTTCACCCGCGTCCGGGTCCTGGCCGTCAACGGCGGCCGCGACATCCAGGTCTTCGACACCTGGCGGCAGCGCCTCGTCACCACCGACGGCAGGACCCACTCCCCCGACGTCAACGCCACCATGATCAAGCGGCAGCCGGAGCGGCTTTCCGTCGGCGCGTCCATGCGCGTCGAGTTCGATCTCTGGTTCGACGTGCCGCGCGGCGCGAAGACCAGGGCCGTCCGGCTCTACGGCTCCCCGATGGTCGGCGCCGTCAGCGACCCCGCACCCGCCGAGATCAAGCTCCCCTGACCTCCGGGGCCCCTGACGCCTGGCTCGGGCCGCGTCCAGGTCCCCTCAGGCGTCCTCCAGGCGCGTCAGGACGCCCCGACGCGCCGCGCCCGCCCCCACCCCGGCGAACCGGGACCGGACGGGCGCGAACCGCGATCTGAGAGCCGCTACCGGGCCGTCCCCTCTTCGGGGCCGTCGCCGGGCTCCGCGGACGTGCCAGGCGCGGCCGACGTGCCAGGCTCCGCCGGCGAGACGGCCTCCGCGGACTGGACACCCGACGCCGCGGTCAGGTCGTCGCCCGACGCACCGCCCAGATACGCCGCGCGGACCTGCGGATCGTCGAGCAGCTCGCCCGCCGGCGCCGACTTCACGACCCGGCCCGTCTCCAGCACGTACGCGCGGTGCGCGATCTGCAGCGCCTGCTGGGCGTTCTGCTCCACCAGCAGCACCGTGGTGCCCCGCCGGTTGATCTCCACGATGATCGAGAAGATCTGCTGCACCAGCATCGGCGCGAGGCCCATGGACGGCTCGTCCAGCAGCAGCACCTTCGGCTTGGCCATCAGCGCCCGCCCGATCGCGAGCATCTGCTGCTCGCCCCCGGACAACGTGCCGCCCGCCTGCGTCCGGCGCTCGGCCAGCCGCGGGAACAGCTCGTGCACCTCCGCCAGTTCCTTGGACGCGTCGTCCTTGCGGGCGTAGGCGCCCATCAGGAGGTTCTCCTCCACCGTCATGCCGGGGAAGATGCCGCGCCCCTCCGGCGCCTGCCCGATGCCGACCAGCACCCGCTTGTGCCCGGGCATCCGGCTGATGTCGCGGCCGTCGAAGCGGACCGCGCCGGCCGACAGGCTCCGCAGACCCGAGACCGCCTTCAGCGTCGTCGTCTTCCCGGCGCCGTTCGCGCCGATCAGCGTCACGATCTCGCCCTCGCCGACGGACACCGAGATGCCCTTCAACGCCGCGATCTTCCCGTAGTGGACGTGGATGTCGTCGATCTCAAGAAGCATCGGCCGGAGCCCCCAGATACGCCTCGATGACCCGCGGGTCGTTCTGCACGTCGGCCGGGAGGCCGTCGGCGATCTTCTGCCCGAAGTCCAGCACCGCGATCCGGTCGCTGATCCCCATCACCAGGCTCATGTCGTGCTCGATGAGCAGCACCGTCACGCCGGTGTCGCGGATCCTGCGGACCAGGTCCTGCAGCGCCTCCTTCTCCGCCGGGTTCATGCCGGCCGCGGGCTCGTCGAGCAGCAGCAGCTTCGGCCCGGTCGCCAGCGCCCGCGCGATCTCCAGGCGCCGCTGGTCGCCGTACGGCAGGTTCTTCGCCGCCTCCTCGCCGCGGTGCGGGATGCCGACCAGCTCCAGCAGCTCGCGGGCCCGCACCCGGCCCCGGCGCTCCTCCCGGCGATGCCAGGGCAGCCCGAGCGCGGCGCCGGCGAACCCGGTCCGATGGTGCGCGTCGGCGCCGACGAGGACGTTCTCGATCGCCGTCATGTTGTGGAACAGCCGGACGTTCTGGAACGTCCGCGCCACGCCCAGCTTCGTGACGACGTACCGCTTCTTGCCGTCGATGCGCTTCCCGCGGAACACCACCCGCCCCTCGGACGGCCGGTACACGCCGGTGGTGACGTTGAACACCGTCGTCTTCCCGGCGCCGTTCGGGCCGATCAGCGCGAAGATCTCGCCCTCGCGGATCGTGATGTCCACCTTGTTGAGCGCGACCACGCCGCCGAACCGCATGACGACGTCCCGCAGCTCAAGGACGGGCGCGGCGTCCTTCGTCCCGCTCACTTGCCCTCCTCCAGGATCTCCACCGGCCCGGAGCCGGGCTTGTCCGGCGTGGCCACCTCGGCTCCCATACTGCCCATGCCGCCGGTGCCCTCCGCCAGCTCGGCCTTCCGCTGGCGCGACGGCCACAGCCCCTCCGGACGGAAGATCATCATGGCCACCAGCGCCGCGCCGAAGATCAGCATCCGGTAGTCCTTCAGCTCCCGGAACCGCTCGGGCAGCCAGGCCAGCAACGCGGCTCCCAGGATCACGCCGGGAAGGTTGCCCGAACCGCCCAGCACCACACCGGCCAGGATCAGCGCCGACACGAGGAACTCGAAGTTCAGCGGGGTGATCGACGTCTGCTGCGAGGCGTACACGACGCCGCCGCTGCCGCCGATCGCGGCGCCGATCGCGAACGCCGCCAGCTTGAACTTGAACGTCGGCACGCCCATCAGCTCGGCCGCGTCCTCGTCCTCGCGGATCGACGCCCACGCGCGGCCCACCCGCGACCGCTCCAGCCGCTTCACGAAGACGATCGCGACGACGATGAACAGCAGCAGCAGGTAGTAGTACGGACGCGAGTCCAGCAGCCCGTACTTCAGCGGCTGCACACCCATGATCTCGAATTCCGACAGGGTCGGCGGGTGCGGGATGCCCTGCACGCCGCGGGGGCCGTTCACGTAGTCGCTGTTGTTCGCCGTGATCTTGACGATCTCGCCGAAGCCGAGCGTGACGATCGCCAGATAGTCGCCGCGCAGCCGCAGCGTCGGCGCGCCCAGGAGCAGGCCGGCCAGGGCCGAGAAAAGGATCGCGATCCCCAGCGACTCCCAGAACGTCCAGTCGTACTTGGTCGCCAGGATGGCCATGGTGTACGCGCCGACCGCGTAGAACGCCACGTACCCGAGGTCGAGCAGGCCGGCCATGCCGACCACCACGTTCAGGCCGATCGCCAGCAGCACGTAGATCGCGATCTGGGTGCTCAGCATCGACGGCCAGTCGGTGCCGCTCGGCGCCATGAACGAGCCGATCGACTGGCTCGGCAGCGCCAGCGCGCCGATGATCAGCAGGCCGTACACCAGCCAGCGGACCAGGCCCGGAGCGCCCGCCCAGGCATTGCGGAGCGGATCGAGGGAGACCAGGTCGCGGAGGTCGCCGAGGCGGGACGGGCCGCCCTTTCCGTTCTTCGAGAGGTTCATGCGCGCGCCTGCTGGAGGGACTCACCGAGAATGCCGGTGGGACGGAACATCAGGACAAGAATCAGCAAGACGAAGGCGACGACGTCGCTCCACTTCGCGCCGAAGAAGCTCCCCCCGTACACCTCCAGCAGCCCCAGCAGGAAGCCGCCAGCGAGCGCGCCGCGGATGTTGCCGATGCCGCCGAGCACCGCCGCGGTGAACGCCTTGATGCCGAGCAGGAACCCGACGAAGTAGTTCGTGGTCTCCAGCCGCAGGAAGTACAGCGCCGCGGCGACGCCCGCCATGATGCCGCCGACGAGGAACGTCATCGTCACCACCCGGTCGATGTTGACCCCCATCAGGACCGCGGTCTGCGGATCCTGCGCGGTGGAGCGGATGCCGCGGCCGAGCTTCGTCCGGTTCACGAACTGGTCCAGCGCGACCATCATCAGCACCGCGCCGACGAAGATGATCATCTGATCGTTGCGGATCACGATCGGACCCACGTCCACCAGGTTCGTCAGCGACTTGAAATGCTCGTTGACGTCGAGCTTCCCGCCCTCCTTCGAGGTGCCGAAGACCCGGTGGATCACCACCGTGCCCATCAGCTGCTGGATGAAGATCGACGCGCCGATCGCGGAGATCAGCGCCGCGAGCCGCGAGGCCCCCTTCTTCCGGAGCGGACGGTAGGCGGTCACCTCCAGCAGCATCGCGCCGCCGCCCGTCACCGCGCCGGCGACGACGGCCATCAGTACCACGACGCCGATCAGCGTGAAGCCGCCCACGTCGGAGACGCCGAGCGTCCGCGCGGTCCACAGCGCGGCGAACGTACCGACCATGAAGATGTCGGCATGCGCGAAATTGATGAGCCGGAGAACGCCGTAGACCATCGTGTAGCCGAGCGCCAGCAGCGCGTAGATCGCGCCCAGCGCCAGCCCGTCGATGGTCGACGGCCAGAATTCGTTGATGAAGTCGTCGAGCACCTTCGGTCGCCTTCGTCAAAAGGAGCGGGAGCGCTGTAGCGCTCCCGCTCCCGCGCCATCAGGGGCCCCCGGAAACGGGGGGCTGTCTCTTTTCGGGCGTGGTGACGCCTACGAGACCTTCGCTTCGTTGCTGTTGCCGAGCAGCGGCAGCTTGTTGCCCTGCACCTCGTAGATGAAGATGTCCTGCGCCGCGAGCTCGCCCTTGTCGTCGAACTTGATCGGCTTTCCGACGCCCGGGAAGCTCACGGTCTTCAGGAAGCTGTTGATGTCCTCCGGCTTGGTCTTGCCGGCCTTGACGGCCTCGATGAAAGCGGTCGCCGCGTCAAAGCCCTCGGACGAGTAGATGGCGACGTCGGCCTTGAACTTCGTCTTGTAGTCGGTCGCGAACTTCTTGGCCTTCTCGTTCGTCTTGCCCTCGGCGTCGATCAGGCATCCGCAGCTGAGCAGCGCCTTCTGCGCGTTCTTCTCTCCCGCGCCCTCGATCAGACCGGTGGCGAGCGAGCCGTCGCCCGACATCATCTTGCCCTGGTAGCCCTTTTCGCGGAGCTGCTTGAAAAGCCGTCCCGCCACCGCGTAGTAGCCGCCGAAGTAGACCGCGTCCGGCTTGTACCCGACGATCTTGTTGACGGTGGACGAGTAGTCCGCCGCCTTGGGGTTCACCGTGTCCGACTGGGTCTGCGCGCCCTTCGCGGCGGTCGACTTGGCGATGGCGTCGGCGAGGCCCTTGCCGTACGCCTCGTTGTCGGACACCGTGAAGACCTTCTTCACCTTCACCGAGTTCGTCAGGAAGGTCGCGGCGCCCTCGCTCTGCACGGCGTCGTCGGCGACGACGCGGTGCCAGTACTTCCAGGTCTTCTCGGCGAGGGTGACGCTCGTCGCCGACGGCGAGACGCTCGGGATCTTCGCCTCTTCCAGGATCGGCCCCACGCTCTCGGACTCGCCGGAGAAGGCCGGCCCGATCAACCCCGCGATCTTGTCGCTCTTCACCGCGCCCTGCGCCAGCGGCGTCGCCTGCTCCGCCTTGCCCTGGCTGTCATAGGTCTTCATCTTGATCTTGACCTTGGGGTTCGTGGCGTTGTACTGCTCGAACGCCAGCTCCGCCCCCTGCTTCGGCGGGATCACCAGACCCGAGTTCTCCCCGGTCAGGTCTCCCATGAACCCGATCGTGATCTCGTCGCCGCCGCCGCCGCTACCGCCATCGTCGTCGCCACCACAGGCCACGGCGCTGAGCGCGAGCGCCGCGCTCACCACCACCGCGCCGGTGATCCTCATCTTGTTGCGCCGCAAGGTGCCCAACCTTTCCATCCGGATCCGGGAGAGGATCGGGTACGAGTCGTGCCCCGACGCCGACCCTCGGATGGAGAAATCGGTCACTCGGGGACCAGGTATGTCGTACACCGTGGACCCACCCAAGAGCAGGACCCCCGGATAGAAGGGTTACTCGTTCGTTACGCCCCCGTGCTCATCCGATACCCTCTATTGCCAGGGACGATTACACTGCGTGACCATGTGGGCCCAGTCCGGAACCTCGGCAATGGACCTTGACAACGTGCGGGATGACAGCGGGGGCGACGGGCAGTCAACCCGCGGCGGACTCGTCCGGCCCCCGCATCCCGCCGCCGTCCGCTCCCGCACGCCCCGAAGTGCCGGTCTCCGGCTCACCCGTGGACCCCGGCTCACCCGTGGACCCCGTCGCGTCCGTGGACCCCGTCGCGTCCGTGGAACCGGTCGCGCCGGTCGGGCCCGTGGAGCCCGCGTCCGTGGAGCCCGCGTCCGTGGAGCCCGCGTCGGCGGCGCCGGTCGGGCCTGCGGAGCCCGTCGCGCCCGCCACGACCGCCTCCGCGACGGCCCGCATCGTCAGGCGCCGGTCCATGGACGTCTTCTGGATCCACCGGAACGCGTCCGGCTCGGACCATCCGTGGGCCTGCTGCAGCAGCCCCTTCGCGCGATCGACCACCTTCCGGGTCTCCAGCCGCTCCTGCAGGCCCGCGACCTCCGCCTCCAGCGCCCGCATCTCGCTGTACCGGCTGACCGCCATCTCGATCGCCGGCGCGAGGTCGGTCTTGGAGAACGGCTTGACGAGGTAGGCCATCGCCCCCGCGTCCGTGGCCCGCTGGACGAGCTCGCGCTGCGAGAACGCGGTCAGGATCACCACCGGCGCGATCCGCTCGGCCGAGATCCGCTCCGCGGCCGAGATCCCGTCCAGCACCGGCATCTTGACGTCGAGGATCACCAGGTCGGGCGTCAGGTCCACGGCCAGCCGGACGGCCGTCTCGCCGTCCCCGGCCTCCCCGACGACCTCGTAGCCGTCCTCCTGAAGCATCTCCTTCAGGTCCAGCCTGATCAGGGCCTCGTCTTCCGCGATCACAACTCGCCGAGCGCTCTCCACACGCACGACCCTACCGAAACCCGCTACCCTGTCCTGAGTCACCCCTGCCAGGGCGCAGCATAGCCGATACAATCTAAATGTCCGCTTTATCAGGACATAAGCCCCGATATCCCAATTGGCAGAGGATATGGTCTCAAACACCATCAAGTGTGGGTTCGAATCCCACTCGGGGCACTTCTGAAATTCTCCTCCGCTATGACGCCTTTGCGCCGATGACGGCGCCGCCCGTCCTCCCGTCGGTGCGCGGGCGAGATCCCGGCGGCACGGACGACGTATCCCCACCGATCCCCAGAGCCATGACGCCCGCATCAAGCGCGGCGTAAGGCGGAGGCGCGGCCGGACGAGCTCGCGGGTGCGCAGTATTGAGGCTCGCCGACGACGGCGGGCGCGCGTTTCCAGAGCGACGTGTAAATGAGATCGCTTGGTGATCCGTTGAGGTCGGACGTCGCCGCCGTGGGGCGGGAGAAGCGCCGGGCACCGCGCGGGGTGCGGT
>NZ_JBIRBA010000060.1:0-8878 GCF_044326345.1 Actinomadura sp. 9N215
CAACCCCACCTCCCCACGACAAACCCCCGGCAGCCCGACCCGATCCCAGCACCGACGGCCCAGGCCCCGGCCGACCAACCGAGCCCACATCCCAGCCGACCCATCCCACGACCCCAGCCGACCTCGAGCGCCTAGGACTCTCCAACAAAGAGGCCCACGACCTTCTCACCAGAACAAACCGAGACGATCTACGCGGCCGGGTGGCCGATCTTGTCACCAAGGTCGCAGACGGTCGACTTCCGGCGGACGCCGTCGGCACCGCCCTGCGCGATCTCGACTGGTCGATGAACAGCGGCAAGCTCCACCCGAACAGCTACGGCCAGCAGTTGGGACAACTCAACCGCGCCGGGTCCGAGGAACAGTTTCGGCAGTACTACGCTGAAGTACGCGCCGTCAGAGATGTAATCGAAAGCGGTGACCTGGCCCCTGGAACGAAGGTGCTCACACACGCCCGCGGAGGCAAGATCTCCGACGACCTCGGCGACGGGACGCACATCGATGTACATCCGGTGTCACAGGCCGACCTGCTGTACAAGTCACGGGATGGGCGAATTCATGTCGAAGACGTGAAGGACACGCCCAACGCACTGCAGTCGAAGATGAAGAGCGGGGAACAACACTCGAACATGCTGGAATGGGGGCGAGTGGACCAGGCTTCTCGATTCATCGGTTACAGGATACCGAATGAAGACGGCTGGACCGGCCTCTTTCATGGACGTCCTGATACGATGGAAAGATTGATCAAAGATAAGATGTCGCTGACCATCGGCCGTCGGACCTATGATCCCGTCGAATTGAAGAGTATTCGTCGTACGGTAGCGCGTAAGCTCATAGAGTGGACGCGCGCCAACCCTGGTGCGCCGATATCGGAATTCTATGGTCAGCCAGAGATGCGAACCGTTGAGGAGGCGATGAGGCATGGCGCTGGGTGAGGCGGAAGCCGCGCACGACTTGATCGCCGTTGAGTTGGCGGAGGTGTCGTGGCCATGGAACCTCAACGACGGCGATGAGCTGGATGAGGCGGTGGAGCGGCTTTCTGGAGATTCCACGGACATGAGGGCGGCGGTGGACTCCTTTGCTGCCCTGATGCGCTTTCGGGAACGTCATGCCGACGATGTGGCTGCCGCAGAGGAAAGCATGCCGGAGCTTGTGAATGCCTATTGGATGGCCTGGAAAGAATCGCTGGTGGCGTCCATGCCGACGATGCTGGATAATACGTGGACAAATTTCAGGGAGTGGGCGGAGGCCTTCAATCCATACGATATAGGCGAGTCCTGGGACGAGCCGCCTGAAAAGTTCATCCGTGCTGCCGGCTGGATTTGGGTCAATGGAGGGGTGGAGATCTCAAGCATCACCGTGACGGGGTGGCTGATCGATCAATTCGAGGAGTCGCCCAATGAGGTGGCGCTGACGGATTTCCTTGAGATCGCCACCGATTTCGTTCCGAAGGTCGGCGGCTATGTCCACCACCTGGTGGGTATCATTAGTCGCGCGGGGAAGCGGAAATCGATTCCCTATCTAAAGCGGTTGGCGGAGAGCGAAGATCTTGTGTCGGAGGTCAGAGAATCAGCGGACAGGCTCTACCGTTGGCAATTGACAACAGACAAATGACCTTCGTTTTGACCGTCGGAAAACGGGCATCCAGGCTCATCAGTCGGGGCTTGGCCGTTTCGGCCTTGGCGCCTCATTTGGTTGGGGTGGTGGGTTATGAGTAAGGACGTTGTGGTGTTGTTGGAGCGGGAGCCTTTGGGGGATGAGGTGGGGGTCGCTGTGGAGGTTGCTGGGGTTGAGGGGCGGGTCGTGGAGGGCGGGGGGCTTTTGCAGTTGGTGGAGGGGGAGGGCGGGCGTGTGCTGGTTTCGGTGGGGGTGCCGGTTCTGGTGCGGACGCGTGGGGAGACCGGGCGGCTGCTCGGGTCGCAGGTCGCCGACGTCGAGCCGCCCGTGTGGTGGGTGGAGTGCAACGCGGCCGAGGACGTGGACGGGTCCGAGGTTCCGGCGATGCGGTTCGCGGGTGCGCTGGTCGCGCAGGTCGGCGGAGTCGTGTGGGTGGACGATCCCGCGTACGTCGAGCGGTCCGGGGTCGGCGGCTGATGCACCCGGCCGTCGACGTGTGGACGGAGAAGACCGGCATCGTCGTCCAGATGAGGTCGGTCGCGTCGCTGTCGGTTCGGGTGGCGGAGGCGTTGCGGGTCTGTGCGGAGAACGGGCGGGAGTTCGTCCTCGCCACCGGCGCCGGGCGGATGACGTTGCCGCTGCGGTTGATGATGGGGCCGGGAGCCAGGTGGGCCGTCAAGAGCGCGGACCAGTATTACGACGGGTTGAGCGGCGTCCGGCTGGAGTGGGACGGTGTGCGGCTCGTCCAGGGCGAGGAGATCCATCCGGCGTTCGCTGACGGGGTGGAGCCGGAGGGGCGGCAGGTGCTGGTGACGGGCACCGTCCGGCATCGGGCGTCGGAGACGCTGGTCGTCGGTGGTGTCGTGGACGAGGTCTACCGGTGGTTCACCGGGAGCGGGCCCGAGGGGTGGGGGACGTGTGAGCCGGCGGCCGTGCCCTGGGGGCCGGAGTCGGTGACCGAGTACTGCAGGGGACGGGCGCCCGGGAGGACGTGGATCGTCCACGTGGGCGGCGGGGCCATCGGGACGTCCGAGATCGTGCGGGCGGACGGCGGTGTCGAGGAGACCTTCACCGTAGGCGTGGGCGTAGGCGTAGGAGTCGGGCCCGGGGAGGACGAGGCGCCGTCCGGGCTGGAAGGGCTCGCCGAAATGGTTTACACGCGGTATCGGCTGGTGTCACTGACCGTGCAGGCGATGCCGGGGCGCAAAGATCTGACGGCGGAGCCGTACTTCCGGGGCCTGCCTGCGCCGATCGGGCTGGCGCTCGGACGGGACGGCGGCGGCGGTGACTGGTTCGAGGTGGGGGACGGGCGGCGGCCCGAGGACTGGGAACGGGCCGGCGATCTCATGAAACGCCTGGGTGTCCCGAGGTTTACCGCCATGGGGATCGGGGAGGGTGGGGCAGATCCGATCCGAGAGAAAGAGACGTGAGGAGCTGATCGTGCTCACGCTGACCAGCGGTGCCGTGCAGGTCATACGTACCGTGACCGCCAACCCGGAGCTTCCACCGGAGACCGGCATCCGCATCGAGTCCGGGCTCGACGGCTCGGACGCCCTGCGCCTTTCGGTCGCGCCCGCCCCGGAGGCCGGCGACCAGGTCGTCGAGGAGGAGGGCGCCAAGGTGTACCTGGAGCCCGGCGTCGCCCAGATGCTGGAGGACAAGACCCTCGACGCGCAGGTCGATCCGCAGGGCGACGTGGCCTTCACCATCGCGGAGGGGACCGGCGGCGGGACGCCGACCTGAGGTGAGCCCGCGAGCGAGGCCGGGGCGCCGGATGCATCGGCGCTCCGGCCTCGACGCGTTCGGCGCGGGGGCCGGGGTCAGCGGGCCGCGGCTATGAGGGCCACGATCGCGAAGACGAATGCCGCCGTGGTGAGGATCATGAAGGCGGCGACGACGGCGCAGGCCAGGCCGCGCGGCTGATCGCGCCAGGTTCCGTAGCGGTCGCGCACCTGCTGGTCCAGTTCCTCCCGGGACGGCCGTTCCGCGTCCTCGGAATCGGGGGAAGGCGTCACGATCGCCAGTTTGGCAGATACGCCCGCGCCGCTCGCCCCGTGCCGCTCGTCCACGTGCCGGTGGGTCCGTGCCGCTCGTCTCGTGCCGGTGGGTCCGTGCCGGTCGGTCTCGTGCCGGTGGGTCCGTGCCGGTGGGTCCGTGCTGCTCGGTCCGTGCCGGTGGGGCGTGCTGCTCGTCCATGGCGGTCGGTCCGTGCCGGTCTGTGTGTGGCGGTTCGTGGCGGAGGGGGCGGGGGCGGGCGATGGGGGTGGACGTCCCGCGTGAAAAAATCGGCGGATGCGTCTCACGAAGCTCGGCCACGCCTGCGTCCAGCTCACCAGGGACGACCGGACGATCGTCATCGATCCCGGCTCGTTCAGCGACGCGTCCGGTGCGCTCGCCGCCGCCGACGCCGTCCTCATCACCCACGAGCATCCCGACCACTTCGACGCCGACGCGCTGCGCGCCGCGATGGCCGAGCGCCCCGGCCTGCACGTCTGGACGTCCAGGGTCGTCGCGGCGAACCTCGCCGACCTGGGCGGACGAGTCCACCAGGTCGGGCACGGCGACGCCGTCACCATCGCGGGCTTCGACGTCCACGTCTACGGCGAGGACCACGAGATCCTGCATCCGGACGTCCCGCCGATCCCGAACACGGGGTTCCTCGTCGACGGGGAGGTGTTCCACCCGGGGGACGCGCTGACCGTGCCGTCCGAGCCCGTCCGGACGCTGTGCCTGCCCGGCAACGCGCCCTGGCTGAAGGTCCCCGAGTTGTATTCGTACACGCGCGAGGTCCGGCCGGAGCGCGCCTTCGTCATCCACGACGGGCTGCTCAACGACATCGGCCTCAAGGTGATGCAGACCCACGTCACGAAGGCCGGCGACGAGCTCGGCAAGGAGTTCACCCGCCTCACGCCCGGCACGTCGGTGGACCTGGCGGCCGCGTGAACCGAGCCCCTCGTCCCCCCGAACCCCGGCCCGCCGCCCGGTCAGGACCCGCCCGGCCGCGGCCCGCCGGGCCACGGCCCGTCCAGGCCGTTTTCCTCGATATCGGCGAGACGCTGATCAACGAGGGCGAGATCTACGGGCGCTGGGCCGACTGGCTGGGCGTGCCGCGGCACACGTTCCTCGCCAAGCTGGGCGCGCTGCTCGCGACCGGCCGCACCCACCTGGACCTCTTCGAGTACTTCCGGCCCGGTTTCGACCTGGACGAGGAGGAGCGCCGCCGCGCCGAGGCGGGCGTCCCCAACGGGTTCGGGCCCGACGACCTGTACCCGGACGCGCGGGCGTGCCTGTCCGGGCTCCGCGACCAGGGCCTCTACGTCGGGATCGCGGGCAACCAGCCCGTGGAGGCCGCCGGGCGGATGGCGGCCCTCGGACTGGACGCCGACGTGGTGGGCATCTCCGACGTGTGGGGCGTCCAGAAGCCGTCCCCGGAGTTCTTCGAGAGGTGCGCGCAGATCGCGGACGTGCTGCCCGACCGCGTCCTGTACGTCGGGGACCGCATCGACAACGACGTCCGGCCCGCCCTGGCGTTCGGGATGCAGGCCGCGTTCCTGCGGCGCGGCCCCTGGGGCCACATCCAGCAGGACGACGACGCGCTGCGCGACTGCCTGTTCGTCCTGGACGACCTGGCCGGCCTCCCGAAACTCGTCGCCGACCACAACGCGTCCTGAGCGGAGACCTCGGGACCCCTAGGGCCTGAGCGGAGACCGCGGGACCCCTAGGGGACGTCCCCTAATTCCGGAGTATGGCCGCGGGACAGGTCGAACGGCCGATGTGGGACGCCCTGTCCGGTTCGTAGCGTGGGGAACGTGGCCGCGAGAAGACACGCGACCGCGGCACCGTTCACAGCTCGACGAATCGGGGAGAGAAGAACCATGAAAGGCCTTTACCGTCCGCGCCACGGCCGGATCATCGCGGGCGTCTGCGCGGGGCTCGCGCGGCGATTCGGGATGACGCCCACGACCGTCCGGGTGCTGTTCCTGCTGTCGTGCCTGCTGCCGGGCCCGCAGTTCGTCGTCTATCTCGTCCTCTGGGTGATGATGCCGACCGAGGACCGCTACCTGGCCCGCACTCACTGATCACCGATAGCGCTTGGCCGGGCCCGCCCGGAGGTGTTAGATCGTGGCACCACCATTCCCGTGGAGGGAGGGAGCCGCGGTGCCTGAGGACGGCCGCCCGGGCCCGGGCCCGTTCCCTGGCGGGGGGACGGCCCCCCGGAGAGCACACCCGCCCGCCGTGGGCGAACCCGCGCGCGAACCCGTGGGCGAACCGGCACGCGAATCCGGGTACACGTCCGGGCACGCGGCCGCCCGTGAATCCGGGCACGCGTCCGTCCACGAGGCCGGGCACGAGGCCGCGCGCGAATCCGAGCATGCGGCCCGCCTGCTGCGCTATCTGCGCGATCTGGCGCTGGCCAGGCGCCGCCCGTCCCGGGACGTGTCGGGGCACGAGCAGGTCCACTGGCTGTGCGAGCTGCCCGGCGACGTCTACGTGGAGACGGACGCGGGGCCCGGCGACGTCCTGTTCAGCGTGCCGGTCATCCCGCTGACGCCGCCGGTGGTGCTGGACGAGTTCGACGGCTGGCTCGCGCTCCGCAACTGGTACCGGATCCTGCGCGACCTGGCCGGGCAGGAGGCGGTGCTCGGCACGGGGCTGCTCGCGTGGCGGCCCGCCGTCCACGACCACCTGCTGAGCACGCCCGTCCGCATCGTCGTGGACGAGCGGACGGAGCGGATCGACGTCGTCCTCGCCGGGCACACGACGCTGCGCGACCGGGAATTGCTGTCCGGCCATCCCGGCTACCGGCCCGCCGACTGGGTGACGGACGCCGTGCAAGCCGGGCAGGGTTTCGGGCTGCACACCTCGGTCGGGAACGTCCTGCGCAAATGGTGCTCCGTCGCGCTGTCCGGGCCCGCCGACTACCGCGAGGACTGGACGCCCGACACGCCCGCCGACGCGGGCACCGGCCCAGCCGCCGCGACCGGCCCTGTCGTCCCGCGGATCAGGCTCGCGCCGGCGCTCGTCGTCCGCCCGCCGGGCCGCACCGCCGTCGCCGACTACCACGCCAGGCTGCTCGAACTCCTGCCCCGCGGCGTCCCGGACGGGCTCGCGCGGCTGGCGTCCCCGGCGAAGCGGCCGCACGTCATGCACGTGCCCGAACGCGAGCCGGACACCGTCCCCGACCTGATCATCGGCCTGCTCGCCCGCGGCCACCGCGTCGTCGTCGGCACGTCGGGCGCCGCCGCGTCGGCCGCCGTCCGCGCCGCGCTCCCGCCCGGCCTCGCGGACCTCACGGTCGCCGACCCGACGGCGGCCGGCCGGGTCGCGGACGAGATCCTGACCCGCGCCGTCCCCGACCTGGACGCGCTGTCCGGCGAGGAGAAGGCCGCCGCCCGGCGGGCCGCCGAGCTCCGCGACCGCCTCCGCGACAGCAGCGAAGGCGACACCGGAGACTCCGGCGCGCACCGCCCCGACGACGGACTCCGCGCCGAGGCCCCCGACCTCGCGTGGATGCCGCTCCGCCCGGACATGCCGCCCGGCCCGCCGATCTCCCGCTCCGAGGCCGCGGAACTCGTCGTCCTGCTGGCCGAGGAGACCCCCGAGCGCAAGGCCCGCACCGCGCAGCGCGACGTCGACCCGGGCGCGCTGCCCAGCGCTGCCTACGTCCGGACGCTGATCGAGGCCGAGTCCGCCGCGGCCGAACGCGCAGAACGCTCCAAGACCGACCTGTCCCGGCGGCTGCGCGACACCGACGTCACCTTCCTCGCCCGCCTCGACGGCAACGCCACCGTCGTCGGCGCCGCGCTCCGCGACCTCGGCCTGGACGGACACCCGGGCGGCTGGAACCCCGCCGACCTGGCCGTCCGCGCGATCGGCGACGCCCTCGCGGGCCGCCGCCCGCTGATCTGGTCGCGGGTCGCGGAGATGACGACCCGCGCCCAGTGGGCCGAACGCGCCCTCGGCGACCTGTACGGCCACCGCGTCGACCTGCCCGCCGACGCGGACCTGCGCGGCCTCGCCGCGTCCGCCCACGACCTGCGCGCCTACCTCGCGGGCGGCGGCGCCCTCAAACGCGGCCCGCTCCGCTCCACCGCCCAGCGGCAGGCCGAGCCGCTGCTCACCACCGTGCGGGTGGACGGCGCCGCGCCCACCACGACCGAGCTGCTCGACCTCGCCCACACCGAGCTCATGGTGCGGATCACCTGCCGTGAGCTGCAGTACGTGTGGGAGGCCGCGGGCATCTCCTTCCCCGCCGACCTCCCGCCCGGCGAGCGCGTCGCCCGCTTCGTCCGCGCCCACGCGCGCCTCGCCCGCGTCCGGGACGCGATCCCCGCCGTGGACGAGACCAAGGCCCTCCTCGAACGCTCCGGCATCGCCGTCCCGCTCGCCCATCCGCTCCAGTGGCACGGCTACGTCGCCGCGCTCCGGAACGCCCTGGAGGGACTCGGCGTCAACCGCGCCGCCGCCGACCTGGACGCCCTCCGCGACTCGATCGGCCCCGTCGAGAAGGACGACCCGCCCGAGCTCCGCGCCGCCCTCACCGCCGTCGGCGCCCGCGACGCCGCCGCCTACGGCCGCGCGCTCGGCGCCCTCGCCGAGGCCCGCCACGAACGCTCCCTCCAGCTCCGCTGCGAGGAACTCCTCGCCCGCGTCCGCGCCGGCCACCCCGACCTCGCCAACCTCATGATCGCCACCGACGGCGACGAGGCGTGGCACGCCCGCACCCGCCGCTGGGACGAGGCCTGGGCCTGGGCCCGCAACGCCGCCCGCCGCCTCGCCGAGCGGACCGTCCCGCCGGAGGAGCGCCTCCGCGCCGACCTCGCCGAGGCCGAGGAGCATCTGCGCACCGTCCGCGCCACCCTCACCGCCGCGCACGCGCTGGTGGCCGTCCGCAGGCACCTTCCGCGGGCGCCCGCCGGCCCGTCCGACGTCGTTCCCGCCTGGATCCTCCCCCTGTGGCGCATCCCCGAGGCCCTCCCACCGGCGCCCGGCTCGTTCGACGTCGCCATCGTGGACGGCGTACACGAGGCCGGCGCCGAGGCCCTGTTCCTCCTCTGGCTGGCCCCCCGGATCATCCTCGTGGGCCCGCCGGGCCCGGAACTCCCACCCCTCGAAGGCCCGCCGCCGTCGACCCTCCTCCCACCCCACCTCCACAACGCGATCACCCCCACGGCCCCCCTCTTCACCGCCCTGACCACCGAACCCGAGTCCCCACCAGCACCCGAACCCCCAGCGCCCCCCGAGTCCCCACTACCCCTAGACC
>NZ_JBIRBA010000061.1:0-7399 GCF_044326345.1 Actinomadura sp. 9N215
CCGCTGGCGCGTCTTGCGAAACAGCCCGTCGCCCGGCGGGTCGTGGCTGTGCTCTGGTCCAAGAGAGGTCATCGGCCGGGGCGGCGCAGGAGGGGGAGGAGGGCGACGGCGACGGCGATGTGGATGATCGTCAGCACGGCGCGGGTGGCCGCCGACGCCTGCTCCAGGCCGATCGGCACGAACGACAGCACCAGGACGGCCCCGGCGAGGACGCTCCAGACCGTCCGGGCGTGGCGGGTGAACCGCTCCAGGACCGCCATCGTGCCCCAGCCCAGCAGCCCGGACACCGCGCTGATCAGGACGACGTCGAAGGTCTTCAGGTGGTACGCCTCGGTCTTGCCCGGGTCGGTCAGCAGGAAGTCGACGCCCGCCGCCGAGGCGACGAGGTAGAGGACGGTGCTGATCGCCACCGCCGCGGCGACGGCCGCGGCGCGCACGCGCCGGACGCTCCAGGTACGGGCGGGGGCGGAGTCGGCGGTGTTCCGGATCGTCGTCGTGGTGGTCATCGTGCGCTCCTTCGTTGCTTCCGGGCTGGTGTCGTCAGCCTCGCACCCGACAAACAGATTTGTCAAGACAAAAATAGTTGTCGGTGTGGATGTGCCAGCATCTAGGCATGGGAACAGCGACGTCCGCCCTGGACACGGAGGTGCTGCGCCGTATGAGGCTGGCCAGGGACGCCATGGACCGCGACTGGGCCGAGCCCCTGGACGTCGCCGCCGTCGCCGCGCGCGCCGGCTACTCGCGGTACCACTTCGTCCGGCTGTTCAACGACGTCTACGGGGAGACTCCGGGCCGGTACCTGGCGCGGCGGCGCGTCGAGCGCGCCCAGGACCTGCTGCGCACCGCGAACCTCACCGTCACCGAGATCTGCATGATGGTCGGCTTCACGAGCCTCGGCTCGTTCTGCACCCGCTTCAAGCAGCAGGTCGGGATGACGCCGACCGAGTTCCGCCGGACCGCCCGCGCCGGCGGCGCGTCCGCGATCCCCGGCTGCTTCGTGCTGTTCTGGGCGGGCGGCTTCCGCAAGGACTAGCGGGCGGCATCGGCGAGGATTCGCGGGCGGCTTCCGTGAGCACTCGCGGCTTCCGCGCGGGCCGAGGCCCGCTGAGCTGGGAAGGCAGCAACTTTCGAGAAGGCGGCCGGGCCGCCGGGCTCCTAGCGTGGACGCGCACGCTCAGCGTCACGAAGGAGACACCGAAATGATCACCAACCTGAGGCTGGCCACCGTCTGGGTGCTCGACCAGGACTCGGCCAAGGCGTTCTTCACCGAGAAGCTCGGCCTGGAGGTCCGCGACGACATGACGCTCGGCGAGGGCGGGATGCGCTGGGTCACCCTCGGCGCGAGGGACCAGCCCGAACTGAGCCTCGCGCTCATGGTCCCTGGCCCGCCGACGATGGACCCCGAATCCGCCGAGCAGATGAGGGCGCTCATCGCCAAGGGCGTCCTCGGCGCCGGGGCGTTCAGCACCGACGACTGCCAGGCCGACTACGAGCGGATGTCCGCCCTGGGCGTCGAGTTCCTCCACGCGCCGGAGAAGCGCCCCTACGGCATCGAGGCCGTCTTCCGCGACGACTCCGGCTGCTGGTTCAGCCTCACCCAGCCCTTCGAGAAGCTCGACGAGTCCGCGTCCTGGGGCGGCAGCGTCTCCTGACGCGGGAGGCGCCGCCGGGTCGCAGCCGGAGCGCACCGGCCCCGGCCCGGCGACGTCGCGTGCCGGGAGACGGCCCGGCGGATCAGGCGTCCAGGCGCGTGCCGAGTTCCCGCAGGACGTCGACCAGCCGCTCCACGTCCGCCTTCGTCGTCCGCCAGTTCAGCGGCGCCGGCCGGAACACCGTCATGCCCCGGTACGCGCTCGTCCCCGCGTAGACGCGGCCGTCCGCGAGCAGCGCCTCGCCCAGGCGCGCGTTCAGGTCGTCCAGGCGCTCCTCCGGGACGCCGTCCGGACGGTACCTGAAGCACACGACGCACAACTGCACGGGCGCGAGCAGCTCCAGGTCGGGCGCCGCCTCGACAAGCCCGCCCAGGTGCTGGGCGACGTCCAGATGCCGCTCCACCATCGTCCGGTAGCCGTCCCGGCCGTACGCGCGCAGCGTCGCCCAGATCGGCAGCGCCCGCGCCCGCCGCGACGACTCGGGGCCCAGCATGTTGTAATTGATCCGCTCGTCGTCGCCGTCCGGCAGGTACGCCGCGCCCCACGTCCCGAACGCGCGGGTCATCAGCGCCTGGTCGCGGACGAACGAGAACCCGCTCTCGTACGGCACGTTCAGCCACTTGTGCCCGTCCGCCGTCACCGAGTCGGCACGTTCCACGCCCGCCGCGAGATGGGCCGTCCGGGGCGACAGGGCGGCGAACATGCCGAACGCGCCGTCCACGTGCAGCCAGGCGCCGTGCCGCTCCGCGAGGTCGGCGAGATCGCCGATCGGGTCGGAGTCGCCGGTGTTGACCTCGCCGAGGTTCGCCACGATCACCGCCCGGCCGCCGAGCCGCGCCAGCTCCGCGTCCATCGCCGCGAGATCGACCCGCCCGGCGTCGTCCCGGGAGAACGTCCGGATCGTGTCCCGGCCGCAGCCCAGGATCTGCAGCGCCTTGCGGGTGCTCACGTGCACCAGCCCGCTGCTCAGCACCGGCATCGCCGGCAGCCCCGCCAGGCCGCGCGACGTCACGTCCACGCCGAACCGGTCCGCCCACCAGGACCGGGCGCACGCCAGCCCGGTGACGTGCGCGAGCGTCGCGCTCGGCGTCAGCACGCCCGCGAACGACGCGGGCAGCCCGAACAGCTCCTTCAGCCACCGCAGCGCCACCGTCTCCGCCCGCGTGGCCAGCGGCGACATCACCCACAGGCCCGCGCCCTGGTCCAGCAGCGACGTCGTCCAGTCGCCCGCCATCGCCGCCGGCGTCGCCCCGCCCACCACGAGATGGAAGAACCGCGGCCCGGACGAATGCGTCGCCGCCTCCGTCCCCACCCGCACCAGCCGTTCCACGGCCGCGACCGAGCCGTCCCCCTTCTCCGGCAGCGGGCCGTCCAGCTCGTCGAGCAGCGCGTCCCGCGACCGGTCGTGGACGGGACGCTCCGCGAGCCCCGCCAAGTACGGCCCCGCCGCCCGCGCAACCACGGCCAGCGGCTCACCTGCCACGTCACGTTCGTCAAGCGGATCACTCATGTCGCACAGCAGACCACAGAACGGGCCCCGTCCGGAACCGCCGTCCCACCGCCGCCGCGACCAGCCGATCGGCGGGGGACGGCCGCTTCCCGTGCGCCCCCTTGTAGTCTTCGGGCAGGTCGGCTACGGTCCCGCCAAGGTTCACCACTCGGCGGCGACGCTCGGAGCCATGGCTCGCCGCCCGTGGACCCGCTCGCTCCCGCACCCGCACGCGGGACATCAGGGGCCCGGTCACCCACCGCTGGGGTGGCCGGGCCCACCCCGTCCCGCGGGTGTCCGTTTCCTCCTGCGGGTGTCCGTTTCCTACAAGACCGGCCGGATGCGGCCGCTCTACGGTCGAGGCATGAAGGTTCTGCACGACACCGGCCTCGACCGCGCCGCGGAGTTCATGCGCGTCAACGGCCGTCTCATCGACCGGCACCGGTTCGCCCTCCACTTCCGCGGCGGACCCGCCGGGCCCGTCCTCGCCGCCCTCCGCGGCTACGAGAACCCGGACGGCGGCTACGGCCACGCCCTCGAACCCGACCTGCGCGGCGAGGGCAGCCAGCCCGTCCCCGCCCAGCACGCCCTCGATCTCCTCCACGAGGCCGGCGCGGACGACGACCCGGCCGTCGCCCGCATCGGCGACTACCTGGCGTCCATCACGGCGCCCGGCGGGGGAGTGCCGTTCGTGCTGCCGAGCGTCCGCGGCACCCCGCACGCGCCGTGGTGGCAGACGCCCGACGACCCGCCCGGCAGCATCAACCCCACCGGGGCCCTCGCCGGAATGCTGCACCGCGCCGGATCCGACCACCCGTGGCTCGGCCCCGCCACCGACTTCTGCTGGCGCCACCTGGAGGGCTCCGGCGCCGAGCCCGGCCCCTACGACGCCCTCTCCATCCTCACGTTCCTCGACCACGTCCCCGACCGCGACCGCGCCGAGGCCGCCTTCGCCCGCGTCCGCGACGCCCTCGCCGCGCCCGTCGCCCTCGACCCGCACGCCGAAGGTGGACAGCACTTCCCGCTCGACTTCGCCCCGCATCCCGGCGGCCACGGGCGCCGCCTCTTCACCGCCGACGTCATCGACGCCCACCTCGACGCCCTGACCGACGCGCAGGACGACGACGGCGGCTGGGACGTCGCCTTCCCGAGCTGGACGCCCATCACCCGCCCCGAATGGCGCGGCGTCATCACCGTCGAGCGCCTGCGGACCCTCCGCGCCTACGGCCGCCTCAAGCCCTGACTCCGAAAGGGGCTCGTGCCCTGGCTCACAGCAGGTTCCGGACGGGCTCGCCCGCCAGGTCCCGCACCTCGTGCGCGAGATGCGCCTGGTCGGCGTAGCCCGCCGCGAACGCGGCCCCGGCGAGCGGCTCGCCCGCCCGCGCCAGGCTCAGCGCCCGCTGGAACCGCAGCACCCGCTGCAAGGTCTTCGGCCCATAGCCGAACGCCGCCAGCGAACGCCGCCGCAACTGCCGCTCGCTGAGGCCGAGGCCGTCCGCCACGCCCCGCACCGAACCGGCGGCCACCCCGGCGACCACCCTCGGGACGAGCGGATCGGCGGGCCGCATCCGCTCCCGCACCGCCGCGACCAGCGCCGCGCGCGGGTCGCCGGCCGCCGCCACGGCCTCCGCCAGCCGGTCGGCCTCGCCGCCCCACAGGTCCCGCAGCGGGATCCGCCCGTCGCGGATCGCGTCCGCCGGGACGCCCAGGACCGGCGGCGCCGTCCCCGGCCCGAACCGCACCGCCGCCACCGCGTCGCCCGGCCGCATCACCGCCGGGATCGGCCCCGTGTCCGGCCCGGCCACGAGGATGCCCGTCTCCGACCAGATCAGATCCACGCAGCCGTCGGGCACGACGCGCTGCAGGAACGGCTCCGCGTCCCGGGGCAGCGCCGCCGTCCACGAGCACGCCAGCCCCGGCTCCGGGAACTCGCGATAACCGGTCGGATTCACACCTCCTGCATACCACCCGCCAATGACGGGCAGGGCCACGGGAAACCCCATCCGAACAGGAGAACGACCATGCCGAACAACGACCTCCAGGGCAGGACCATCGCCTTCCTCTGCGCGCCCGAGGGGACCGAGCAGGTCGAGCTCACCGAACCCTGGACGGCCGTCGAGCAGGCTGGGGGCACGCCCCGCCTGATCTCCACGGCGCCCGGACGCGTGCAGGCGTTCAACCACCTCGACAAGGGCGACACCTTCCCCGTCGACGCCACCGTCGACGAATCCGACCCCGGCGCGTTCGACGGGCTCGTCCTGCCCGGCGGCGTCGCCAACCCCGACTACCTGCGCACCCAGCCCAAGGCCGTCGCGTTCGCCAGGTCGTTCTTCGACGCCGGCAAGCCCGTCGCGGTCATCTGCCACGGCCCGTGGACGCTCATCGAGGCCGACGTCGTCCGCGGCCGCACGATGACGTCGTGGCCGAGCGTCCGGACCGATCTGCGCAACGCCGGTGCGACCTGGGTGGACGAGGAGGTGCGGATCTGCGAGGACGGGCCCAACGTCCTGGTCAGCAGCCGCAAGCCGGACGACCTCAAGGCGTTCGGCCAGGCCGCCGTCGAGGCGTTCAAGCGGTGAGCCGCGCCGTCTGGTCTAGACCTCGGTCTAGACCACTCGGTGAACCCCCGGCGACCATAACCTGCATGAATGTCGGTACCAGCGGGTAACAAGGTGTGGTCTGCGCGCGGGACCCGCTGAACGAAGTACTCTTTGTGCACGTGACCCGTCGAGCGAAGATCGTCAGCACCATCGGCCCCGCCTGCTCCAGTACGGAGCAGATCAACGCCCTCGTCGAGGCCGGCATCGACGTCGCGCGCCTCAATATGAGCCACGGCGACCACGCCGTCCACGAGGAGGTCTACCACCGGATCCGGGCCGCCGCCGACGCGACCGGACGCGGCGTCGGCATCCTGGCCGACCTGCAGGGCCCCAAGATCCGCATCGGCCGCTTCCCCGACGGTCCCGTCCGCCTCACCCTCGGCGACGAGTTCACCATCACCACCGACGACGTCCCCGGCACCCGCCGCGAGGTCTCCACCACCTACCAGGGCCTGCCCGGCGACGTCAGCCCGGGCGACACCGTCCTCATCGACGACGGCCGCGTCGGCCTCAGGGTCACGGGCGTCGACGGGACGCGCGTGCGCACCAAGGTCACCGTCGGCGGCATGGTCTCCGACAACAAGGGCCTCAACCTCCCCGGCGTCCCGGTCAGCGTCCCCGCCCTCACCGACAAGGACGAGCGCGACCTGCGCTGGGCCCTGCGCCTGGGCGTCGACCTCGTCGCGCTCTCCTTCGTCCGCACCCCCGCCGACGCCGACATCTGCTACCAGATCATGGAGGAGGAGGGCGTCCGCGTCCCCCTCATCGGCAAGATCGAGAAGCCGCAGGCCGTCGAGCGCCTCCCCGAGATCGTCGCCGCCTTCGACGGGATCATGGTCGCCCGCGGCGACCTCGGCGTCGAGCTGCCCCTGGAACAGGTGCCGATCGTCCAGAAGCGCGCCATCGAGCTGTGCCGCGAGAAGGCCCGCCCGGTCATCGTCGCCACCCAGATGCTCGAATCGATGATCTCCGCGCCGCGGCCCACCCGCGCCGAGACCTCCGACGTCGCCAACGCCGTCTTCGAGGGCGCCGACGCGGTGATGCTGTCCGGCGAGACCAGCGTCGGCCAGTACCCCGTCGAGTCCGTCCTGACGATGAGCCGCATCGTGCAGACCGCCGAGGAGGCCGCGCTGCACGCCACGCACACCCTGGAGCGGATGCCCGAGACCGTCGGCGGGGCCATCGCCCGCGCCGCCGCCGAGGTCGGCGCCATCGTCGGGGCCGAGGCGCTCGCGGCCTTCACGATGTCCGGCGAGACGGCCCGCCGCCTGTCGCGCTACCGCTCCCCGATCCCGCTGCTCGCCTTCACCTCGGTGCCCGCCGTCCGCGGCCGCCTCGCCCACGTGTGGGGCGTCGAGACGTTCGTCGTCCCGCACGCCGACCACACCGACGCCATGTTCGGCCAGGTCGAGCAGGCCCTCCTCGAACTCCGCCGCTGCCAGAAGGGCGACAAGGTCGTCGTCGTCGCCGGCTCGCCCCCCGGCACCCCCGGCTCCACCAACGCCCTCCGCGTCCACAGCATCGGCGACGCCATCGGCATCCACCACTGACCGCCACCCCCTCGCCGGGGCCCCCCCGCCCCCCCCCCCCACCCCCGGCTCGTCACCCGCCGCAACGACGAACACCCCCGCCTGGCCCAACTCCACGCCCTCCGCACC
>NZ_JBIRBA010000062.1:0-6622 GCF_044326345.1 Actinomadura sp. 9N215
GGTCAGCCGTCCGGTCTCGTCCAGGCGGAGCATCACGATCGCATCAGCGCGGACAATGTCATGGCCGCCGCTGGCCGCGACCCAGACCTCGGTCACCGTCCCACTCATGAACCTCACCTCCCCGGCTCCCCGACAATCCGCAGGGCCACTACCCAACATAAGCGGTTCGACATCACGTCCGTCAGAATCGCGACGACGACATGCGGCCCCTGACGTGCGGCCCAGACGGGACGTGCGGCCCAGACGGGCCGGCCGCGGGTCAGGGCTACCACCGGCGGTTATCGCCTCCGCTGATCGAGCCTGCTCGGATCGCCTGTTACGACCGGCCGGGGATCGAGCTCAACTGGTAGTGGGCACCAATCACGCATCCGAGTTCGGAGCGGAAGATCATGACCACGATCGTGCCCTGAGGCCACACCCCCGAGGGCATGCCGATCTTGGCCAACGATCCACAGGTCCGGCTTCCCGCGTCGCCGGGTACTGCATCGCCTGCACGCCGGCGGCGGTCCATCGCGTCCGGAATTGGAGTACTGATCCAACGGCGGCGCGTCGCGGTGCTCGGAAAGGGGGGCTCTCGATGAACCACGAAATGAGAGTCCAAATCATGACCTCAAGCGCGCCCACCGGCCCGAACGGGTCGGCACCACATTGTGAGCATGTGGACGGACTGGCGCCCGTCACTCCCCGATCGCGCGGCTGCACGGTGTGCGAGGCGCGAGGAGACGGGTGGACGGCCCTCCGGATCTGCCTGACCTGCGGCTGGGTGGCATGTTCCGACAACTCACCCAAGCGGCACGCACAAGCGCATTACCAGGAGACCGACCATCCGCTGGCCGCCGCGATGGAACCGGGATCCACCTGGAGATGGTGCTACGTCCACGAACGCCTGGTCTGACTCCGGCCAGCTCCGGTGATCGACCGCCCCGCCAAGCTGAGCCGTTCACAACTTGAACAGCGCCCACGATTGAACGGGCGATGAGCGACATTTGTGGCGACGCCCCGCCCGCTCCCTGTTCCACGTTCGGCGTCCTAGTCCGGCTGGTGGCGTCCAAACTGTCATCTCCCGGGGAGAAGGAACGTTCGGAAAACGGCTGTTTCCCCCGCTGCCGGGGAAGGGTTGAATGAAAAACGAACGGGCATGCCGGCCCGGTGGCCGTCTCTTCTGTGGCGCATTGGGGCCGCTGTTTCGACCGGTTCGGAAGACCGATCCTGGCAGTCACCGAATTCATGGCTCGTCGAGGAGTTCGGTCATGGACATCATCGCCTGGATCATTCACCTGAGTTCGCCGAACAGCGGTGTGTGATGCCCATAGCGGGCGGCGTCGCCATTCTGACGATCGGCGCGATCCTCACTTTCGCCGTCACGGGGTCCGTACGCGGTATCGATCTGCACGCGGTGGGCACCATCTTGATGGCCGCCGGTGCGGCCCTGCTGCTGCTTCCGCTGGTCATGCGCGGCATGTCACCCCCGAAGCGATGGTCCGCCCGCAGCCGCCAGGACGCCATCGACGAAGCGGACGACAAGCGGCGGAACTCCGCCGCGCCGCCGCACCGCGACAGCCCGCCCGACGCTGACGGCCCAGCCCGCCAAGGCCGCGCCCGGCCGCGACGTAGCCGACGCTAGACAAGGGTGCCCGCATGAACATTGCCGGTGAACACCGCCTGGGAGGTCCTGAGGCTGGGCCCGGCCGCGAAGGTTCGTGGAAGCGCCGTCCCCTCGTCAGCGGTTCCGCCGCACTCGCGGTGCCCGGCTGTCACCCCCGAGTTCGGTGACCGTGGCCAGGCCCGGCAAGAGGTGCCCGATGACCATGAAAGCTGAATACCTGCGGCTGATGAGGGGGCTCATCGGCGGCATGGCCATTGCGGTGGCCCTCGTCTGCGCGCTCATCGCCGCGGTCGCCATCGTCGTCTCCTGACGCGGCCGAGGGCAGGGAACCACGACGTGGGGACGGCCTGAAACACTGAGCTGGTCGCGCGGGCCCCGTCCCCAGTGATGGGTCACCCGTCGGCGATGGCGGCCGGCTGCCGCCACGCCGCGGCCGCCCGCATGGCCGGACGGTCGGTCAGCGGGTGTCCATCTGGTCGCTGCCCGCCCGGGCGGCAGCCGTCACCGGCCGCCGCGCAGACGGGGTTGCGTGGCGGCTTCGACTTCCGTGCGGGTGCGGGGCCCCGATCAGGATCGAGCCCGGGCGGGGACGCCCGCCGAATGGTCGGGCGTCGCGGAACCGGGCGGGGTTTGGCCGGATCGCCTCGGGCTGTAGCCAGCTGCGGTTCGCTGGTTAGACAGCGATTTCGGCGTGGATGTCCGGGGTGGAGTGGACGGTGAGGGCGCGACCGAGCGCGGTGAGGCGGAGCTGCGCGGCGACCTGGGGGCCTGGGGCGGCGAGGCGCAGGGTGATGCCGAGCCCTGCGGCGCGGCGCTGGATGCCGACTAGTACGGCCAGCCCGGCCGCGTCGGCGGACGCCACCTCTCTCAGGTCGAGGATCAGCAGGCGGCCGCTGTGCCGCAACGCGCCGATCAGGTGCTCGCGCAGCGCTGGAGCGGCCGCGACGTCCAGGACGCCCGACAACGCGACGATGGTGTGGCCGGGACGCCGGTGGGCGGGCATCCTCACTTCGTCGGGGGCCCGGACAAGGCCCGCGGTGGCGGACGCAATGGCGGGTGCGGTGGCGGTGAGTGTGGTCATGGTGATCTCCGATCACGGTGGGCGGGCGCGCCGGCCCGGACAGCCGGATGACGGCCGGCCGGGCGGCGGAGCGGATCAATGTGCCGCGAGGCGTTCCCGCAGTCGTCCGCCCTCGGACTCCCAGCCGCTCTCGGAGACCGTCGGGGCACCGGACCGGTCCATCCGGCCGGATGGCGGGGTGAGGGCGGCCAGCAGGTCAGGCGTGTGCAGGAGGTTGTGCGGGTGGGACGCCAGCTCCATCGACGCCTCGGCCTCGGCCTGGGGTGTGGAGACCGGGACGGTGAACAGGTCCACGCGCCGGCCGTCGGCGTGGATCGCGGTGAGCAGCCCGGAGGGCAGGGAGTCGAACCAGCTCAGCCGCACCACCCGGGTGTCGGCCGGGCCGTCGATGCGCAGCCGCCGGGGACGGCTGTCCCAGTCGTCCACCCGAAGCAGGACGTGGGTGATGGGACGCTGGTCGTCGATCAGGCCGTGGTCCTGCAAGGCCAGGATCAAACCCGGCAGCTCCGCGACCGGGTCGGTCGAGCGGGGCCACCAGGCGCCGTCCAGCACGGGCCGCGCCGAGCCGGGAGGGGCCGCTGGACGCAGCCGCAGCCGGGGAGTCGAGGGTGGGGACAGGCTGATCGTGGTACGGCGTTCGGTGGTGGTCCACATGGCAGGCGCCTTCCTTGGGCTTCCGATCGGAGTGGCGGGTCGGTGGCTCAGCGGAGGCGCTTGCGGGTCAGCGGGCGCAGTTGCGTGAGACGGGCCATGCCCAGGAGCAGGGTGACCGCGATCCCGGCGGCCATGGCGGCCATGAGCACGACCGCCAGTGGCAGGACGCCGCTCATCCCGGTGAAGGAGATCCGCACATCACCGGTGTTGCTCACCACGAGCACCATGAAGAGGATCAAGAGGACCGCGACAGCCCACAGCTCGGACCACACCACGCTCGTGCGGGTCGCCTTCACCGTTCGCGGCGACGGCAGCGACTTGTGCCGATCGGGGACTCTGCGGCCAGGTGGTCTGAGCTGGGACACCGAACCGGACTGGCCGTTGGCGCGCGGCTTGTGCGAGGTCTGCATGGCTCCCCCTCTCCGGGGGGCGGGCCGGTATGACGGAAGCCCTCAAAACGGGATGCCGTCGTTTGCCGGATACTTTTATTCTACCCGAATAATTGCCAATATACGGGAAACAGAAACAGTTTCTGGGTGATTCGCTCACGCATCGGGGCCGTCGACACCGGAGCACGAGAAACCCGCTCCATTTCAGCCGATTTCCGGTCCAGCCGCCGACAGGGTTATCAGCGCGAGTGATGGGTTGTGCATGGATTGGCTGTGTCCGTCCTCGGGTCACCGCGCTTAGGTGGACGATGCCGGCCCACACTGCCTCGGGGGGAGATTTGGCCGGAGGTTCCAGGGCCGTTCGCTCCTCCCCGAGCCGGCGGCCCTGGACCAGCAGCCCGCCCGTCGTGAACGAGGGCGGCATGATCGCCGATCGACACGGGTGAACCGGAATAGGCCGACCCTGGACGAGTCGGACGACGAAGACGGGGGACCCTGACCCCATCGGGCCCAGTGGAAGGAGCGACGATGATCCAACTGGCTGACATCCGGGAATGGCGCACCCACACCGTCCTCGACTCCGGCGGACACAAGATCGGCACACTGGAGTCGGTCTACGTCGACACCAGCACCGACGAACCCGCCATGGCCACCGTGCGGATCGGCCTGCCCACCCGCCACCGGCTGACCTTCGTTCCGCTGGACGGCGCGACCGCCGGGCCCGGCTACGTGCGAGTCGCCCACGACAAGGCACTCGTCAAGCACTGCCCGGCGATCGGCACCGATGACGTCCTGCCCGCCAAGGACGAGGAAGCCGTCTTCCGGCACTACGGCCTGGACTACCAGCCCGGCGCCGGCGGCGAACGCCAGCTCGCCCGCCGCTGACCGCTCCCGCCCCCGACCGTACGGGCACACCACGATGCTGCTCTTCCTCCCTTGTGGTGGCCCTGCGTTCGACCAGACGCCGGCGCCCGCTCCGCTGACGCGCCCGCCGCGGGGGCGGCCCGGATAGCGGCCAGGTGTCAGTCCGAGTCGTCGCGTCGAGTGGGGTCGAAGTCGACGTCGACGTTTTCGAAGCCTTTGTGGCGTTCGGTCTCGGCGTAGGAGGTGTAGGCGCGCCGGTCCCCGGCGGTCAGTTCGACGTTGTCGGTGAAGGGCGTCAGCAGGCTACGCGGCCACAACCGCCGCTCACGGACGACGTTGATCTCGGCGCTCAGCACGAAGACGACCGCGCCCAGATAGATCCACGTCAGCAGGCCGAGCACGATGCCGAACATGCCGTAGGTGGCACTGGCGCCCTTGAGCATGTGACCGAGGAGGAACGCCCCGGCCCACTGAATGATCTGCCAGACCAGCGCCGCGGCGATCGCCCCAGTCCGGACCTGCGCGATGGTGAGCCGCCGGGCGGTCAGCACCCGGAACGCCACCGTGAACAGCACCACGTTGAGGGCAACGGCCACCACGATGGCCGCCGACCGCACACCGGCGCCGAAGACGCCACCGGACGCGGTCACCGCCGACAGCAGCGTGGTCACCAGGATCACCGCGCCGCCGACCGCCAGCAGCACGAGGCTGCGCACCCTGGCGGCGATGGGATTCGGCCGGGAGTTACGCGGAACTCCCCACATCTTGTTCAGCGCGTTCTGAGTGGCCTGCACGACGCCCAACCCGCCGAACATACTGCCCACGACGCCTGTGGCCAGAGCCAGGAAACTGCCGTGGAAGGAATGGATGTTCGCGCCGATCTGGTCCCCGATCACCGGGAACTGCGCAAGCGCCGAATCCAGCACGCGTTCCTGCAGCCCCGGGCTGCCCTCCAACGCGAACCCCAGACCGGTGACCAGCAACAGCAGCAACGGGAATAGCGACAGGAACCCGTAAAAGGTGATCAACGCCGTGAGATACCCGCCCTGGTCGTCCACGAACTTGTACACCACCGCCAGCGGCAGACCCGCCCAACGATGCCGCCTCTGATAGGCGTCCACGCGGCCGACCACTCCCACACGGCCCTTCTTCCCTCTTCAGCGCTCGCCCCAACGCTCAATCGTCCGGTTCCGGCGAGCGGCCGCCTCCTGTTCGGTCGGCGACGTCCGACAGCAGTAGCCGAGCCCCGGCCCCGTAGTGCAGGCCGTTCAGATCCCGTACCGCATCGTTCAGGAGGGATCGCCTCGTCACGGTGGTCCAGCGGGAACTCCAATGCTGACGCCCGGTGTCCTCTACTCAGCAGGCCACTTGTCGCGCAGGCACCACTGATGAACCGGCAGAACGATGACGTTCACCTCCACGACGCGGTCAGCCGAAGTATGAGCCTCGCGGACGATTTCGTACACGCGCGGATCCTCGGTCATGCGCAGCACGCGGGCCTCCTCTTCCGAAGGGGGCCCGGACGTCGACGTCCTCGACGAAGGACGTCGGCTCGTGGCCAAGGTCCGCCGGGCGGGAGTAGGCGCCCCCCCAGACCGGTTTCCTCAGCGAGCAGGCTGCCTTCGGCAACGTCCAGTGGCAGGAAGCCGGCCGCGATCTGGACGGGCACGTCGCCCGCGTACACTGCGCCCCCGGCGTACCAGCACGCTTTTGACTGCCGCTCGATGAACTCCAACATCCTCGGCAGCCGCTCTTCGGCAGGTAGCAAGGCGCCGCGCGAATACGCGCCGCTGACTCCGGATTGAACGGGTCGCAGGGTTAGACCGCAGGTCGTGAGCAGCCTATGCTACGTGCGACGACGGCAGTCGTCTGTCGGGCCGCTCCAGACCCTGGCGGCGTAGGGTGCACACGCTCCAGGGAAGTGGCTGCCATGACGGCATTCGAACCATCGCCCCCATCCTCCGTTCCACTGGCGCTGCGGACGCGGCTGGACACCACGACCGGCGAGGGCGCCCAAGCCGGGGCGCA
>NZ_JBIRBA010000063.1:0-6555 GCF_044326345.1 Actinomadura sp. 9N215
CAGGCGCGCAACACCAACCGCAAACTCGCCGACCTCGCCCAGGCCGTCATCGACGACGACCCCGCCGTGGTGAACTCCCTGCGCCCACCCCACGATCCCAGCCGTCGCGCCGACCAGACCTGACCGCGGACGATGACGGGGAAGGCGCCGAAGAGAGCGCGGACGACGGCCGACTCCGTGCGCCTCAATTCGCGACACCCGGCACATTGCGGCTTGCGCATGCTCCCGCTGAGCGAGCCTGGCCGCGTGGTCGACGTGATCACGCGCGTCCAAACGCCGTACCGCCCTGACTGGCCGATCAGCGAGTATCTCCGCGCTCCCTGAGTCCGCGGCGCCGTGCGGCGATGCGGGACTGGGTGGGCCAGCGTACGTCGTGTGCCAAGCCGAGCATCTCCAGCCACCGGACGAGCCGGGCCGAGGGGTCGATCTGACCCGGCAGCATGCCGTGCCGGGCGCTGGTGGGATCGGCGTGGTGGCCGTTGTGCCAGCTCTCGCCGAACGACAGGACCGCCAGCGGCCAGAAGTTGGTGGCCCGGTCCCGGGTGGTCAGCGGCCGGTCGCCGAACACGTGGCAGACCGAGTTGATCGACCAGGTGACGTGATGCAGCAGGGCGATCCGGACCAGGGTCCCCCAGAAGAACGCGGTCGCGGCGCCCGTCCAGGTGCCGGTGATCAGCAGCCCGGCCGCCGGTGGCGCCAGCAGCGACACCCCGGCCAGGACCGGGAACCACCGGTCCACGCGGCGAATCGCGGGGTCGGCGAGCAGGTCCTTGGCGAACCGCGCCCGGTTGGTGAAATCGCGGTTGAGCATCCAGCCGACGTGCGCGAACACCATGCCCTTGGCCAGGCCGCGCACGCTGTGCCCGAACCGCCACGGTGAGTGCGGGTCACCCTCGCGGTCGGCGAAGGCGTGGTGACGGCGGTGGTCGGCCACCCATCCGATCACCGGCCCCTCCACTGACAGGCTTCCGGCCACCGCCAGGGCCACGCGCAATGGCCGGCCGGTCTTGAACGACCCGTGGGTGAGATAGCGGTGGAACCCGACGGTGACGCCGAGCCCGGCGATCACATACCCGGTCACCGCGATGAGCACGTCGAGCGGGCTCAAGCCCCAGCCCCACGCCACCGGCACGGCCGCGGCCAAAGCCGCGAGCGGCATCACCACCATCACCCACATCACCACCACGGCCGCGGTGGACTTGTGTCCCTCGGCCAAGGCCGGTGCGGGCCGGCCACGCGCTCTCGGCCGGTCCACGGCCGGCCCCGGTGAGGTCATCGAGGTCATGACCCTCGCCTCCTCCTTCGCTGCGTAGGTCTACGCCTGTCTCCGGTTCTGGAGCGCACCGCATACCCGAGCACGCCGCACCCATGCCTCCACGCAGGCTCCCACTCACCCGACCTTGCCTCTGGGGGAGCGGTTTGACCGTCCGCCAGGCACCGGTGAGGCGAGATGGACTGACCGCACAGGCCGTCGAGGCGGACCGGGTCATCCAGTCCGCTGATCATGACGGTCGTGCTGGTCACCGCGATATTGAAGGGACCGGCCGGTCGGCTGGCCCTGTCCATGGCGCGCGGCCGGCGCCACCGCACGCCGCTTCGGCTGATGCTGACCACGGGCTCCGGCAAGCCCGCAAGATCGCGACCTCAGAGGCCGCGCCGGGACGGACGGTATTGCCGGGACGGACGGTGCGATGCGCGTTCGGCACGCCGAGCCGCGTGGTGGTCACATTGGGCTGCACAGCGCCTTCAACGCGTCCGCCGGCTCCGCATGCAGGGTGAGGACGTCGTCGATGCCGGTCAGGCGAAGGATGCGGTCGACCCGGCCCGTGGCTCCGGCCAACTCCAGGACCAGGTGCATGTTCTCAGCATGTTTGGATGCCTTGACCAGGGCAGTGATACCGCTGGCGTCGCAGAACCTGACGCGCGTGAGGTCGATGATCACGCCACTGCTCGGCGCGGCGCCGGCGTGGCCGGTGGACGCGCTGGTGATCATGGCGCTGAGCTGGACGGTCAGCCAGCCGCTGTTGGAGGCGTCGATCTCACCGGCGAGTGCCAGCAGCATCGCCTTCGACTCGGCATCGCAGTCGACGTCCGTCCGCCGGAGTCTGACCTGCGCCCCGGCTTGGGCGCCCTCGCCGGTCGTGGTGTCCAGCCGCGTCCGCAGCGCCAGTGGAACGGAGGATGGGGGCGATGGTTCGAATGCCGTCATGGCAGCCACTTCCCTGGAGCGTGTGCACCTACACCGCCAGGGTCTGGAGCGGCCCGACAGACGACTGCCGTCGTCGCACGTAGCATAGGCCGCTCACGACCTGCGGTCTAACCCTGCGACCCGTTCAATGCGGAGCGCCAGCGGCGCGGCCGCCGTTTCAGCCGCGTCCACCGGTTCGTGCTGCCTGACCTGGCAGGGGGAGGCAGCCCGGGTACTGGTCGACGTTGTGCGCCGGGACCGGAAGCGGCGCGTACACACGCGGCTACTGCTGTCGGACGTCGCCGGCCGAACGGGAGGCGGCCGCTCGCCGGAACCGGGCGGTTGAGCGTTGGGCGAGCGCTTTCTCGGCACGCTCGACGCTGAGGTCGAGGATGGCGGCCTATTCCGGTTCACCCGCGTCGATCAGTGATCATGGCGCCCTCATTCACGACGGGCGGGCTGCTGGTCCAGGGCCGCCGACTCGGGGAGGAGTGGACGGCCCTGGAGCGTCCGGCCCATTTTCCCCAGGCAGTGTGGGCCGGCCACGCCAGTCAAGCCTGATGACCCGGCGATGGATACAGCCACTCCTTGCACAACCCATCATTCGCGCTGATAACCCGCCGCCTCGTCCGGAAATCGACAGGAATGGAGCGGGGTTTCTCGCGCTCGGGTGTCGACGGTCCCGATGCGTGAGCGGATCACCTCAGAAACTATTTCAGTTTCCCGTATATTGGCAATTATTCGGATAGAATAAAAGTATCCGGCAAACGACGGCATCCCGTTCTGAGGGCTTCCGTCACACCGGCCCGCCCCCCGGAGAGGGGGAGCCATGCAGACCTCGCGCAAGCCGCGCGCCAACGGCCAGGCCGGTTCGGTGTCCCGGCTCAGACCACCTGGCCCCGGAGTCCCCGATCGGCACAAGTCGCTGCCGTCGGCGCGAACGGTGAAGGCGGCCCGCACGAGCGTGGTGTGGTCCGAGCTGTGGGCTGTCGCGGTCACCTTGCTCCTGGGCATGGCCCGTCTCACGCAACTGCGCCCGCTGACCCGCAAGCGCCTCCGCTGAGAATCCGACCCACCACTCCGATCGGAAGCCAAAGGAAGGCGCCTGCCATGTGGACCACCACCGAACGCCGCACCACGATCAGCCTGTCCCCACCCTCGACTCCCCGGGTGCGGCTGCGTCCCGCGGCCCTACCCGGCTCGGCGCGGCCCGTGCTGGACGGCGCCTGGTGGCCCCGCTCGACCGACCCGGTCGCGGAACTGCCGGGCTTGATCCTGGCCTTGCAGGACCACGGCCCGATCGACGACCAGCGTCCCATCACCCACGTCCTGCTCCGGGTGGACGACTGGGACAGCCGTCCCCGGCGACTGCGCATCGACGGCCCGGCCGACACCCGGGTGGTGCGATTGAGCTGGTTCGACTCCCTGCCCTCCGGGCTGCTCACCGCGATCCACGCCGACGGCCGGCGCGTGGACCTGTTCACCGTCCCGGTCTCCACCCCCCGGGACGAGGCCGAGGCGTCGATGGAGCTGGCGTCCCACCCGCACAACCTCCTGCACACGCCTGACCTGCTGGCCGCCCTCACCCCGCCACCCGGCCGGATGGACCGGGCCGGCGCCCCGACGGTCTCCGAGAGCGACTGGGAGTCCGAGGGCGGACGACTGCAGGAACGCCTCGCGGCACATTGATCCGCTCCGCTGCCCGGCCGGCCGTCATCCGGCCGTCCGGGCCGGCGCGCCCGCCCACCCGTGATCGGAGATCACCATGACCACACTCACCGCCACCGCACCCGCCACCGCGGGCCTTGTCCGGGCCCCCGACGAAGTGAGGATGCCCGCCCACCGGCGTCCCGGCCACACCATCGTCGCGTTGTCGGGCGTCCTCGACGGCGCCGCCGCCCCAGCGCTGCGCGAGCACCTGATCGGCGCGTTGCGGCACAGCGGCCGCCTGCTGATCCTCGACCTGAGAGAGGTGGCGTCCGCCGACGCGGCCGGGCTGGCCGTACTGGTCGGCATCCAGCGCCGCGCCGCAGGGCTCGGCATCACCGTACGCCTCGCCGACCCCGGCCCCCAGGTCGCCGCGCAGCTCCGACTCACCGCGCTCGACCGCACCCTCACCGTTCACCTCACCCGGAACGTCCACGCCGAAGTCGCCGCATAACCGAGATCACGCCGGCCGCAACCCGAGGCGATGCGGCCGAACCGCGCCCGGTCCCGCGACGCGGGCCAAACGGCGGGCGGTCCCGGTCCGGGCTCGATCCCGATCGGAGAGCCCACATCCGCACGGGAGTCGAAGCCGCCGCACGACCCCCGTCTGCCCAGCCAGCCAGTGACGGCTGCCGCCCGGGCGGGCAGCGGCCGGAGAGACAGCCGCTGGCCGACCGTCCGACCATGCGGGCGGCCGCGGCGTGGCGGCGGCCGGACGTCATCGACGACCGGTGCCCCATCACTGAGGACGGGGGCCCGCGCGACCAGCTCAGTGTTTCAGGCCGTCCCCACGTCGTGGTTCCCTGCCCTCGGCCGCGTCAGGAGACGACGATGGCGACCGCCGCGATCAGCGCGCAGACGAGGGCCACCGCAATGGCCATGCCGCCGATGAGCTCCGTCATCAGCCGCAGGTATTCATCTTTCATGGTCATCGGGCACCTCTTGTCGGACCTGGTCACGGTCACCGAACTCGGGAGTGACAGTCGGGCGCCGCGAGTGCGGCTGACCGCTGCCGAGGGACGGCGCTTCCATGGACCTTCGCGGCCGGGGCTCAGCCTCAGGGCCTCAGGACCTCCCTGGCGGTGTTCACCGGCGATGTTCATGCGGGCACCTCCTCGGTCTAGCGTCGGCTACGTCGCGGCCGGGCGCGGCTTTGGCGGGTTGCACCGTCAGCGTCGGGCGAGCTGTCGTGGGGCGGCGGCGCGGCGGGGTTCCGCCGCCTGTCGTCCGCTTCGTCGATGGCGTCTTGGCGGCTGCGGGCGGACCATCGCTTCGGGGGTGACATGCCGCGCATGACCAGCGGAAGCAGCAGCAGGGCCGCACCGGCGGCCATCAAGATGGTGCCCACCGCGTGCAGATCGATACCGCGTACGGACCCCGTGACGGCGAAAGTGAGGATCGCGCCGATCGTCAGGAGGGCGACGCCGCCCGCTATCGGCATCACACACCGCTCTTCGGCGAACTCAGGTGAATGATCCAGGCGATGATGTCCATGACCGAACTCCTCGACGAGCCATGAGTTCGGTGACTGCCAGGATCGGTCTTTCCGAACCGGTCGAAGCAGCGGCCCCAATGCGCCGCAGAATACGGCCACCGGGCCGGCATGCCCGCTCATTTTCCATTCAACCCTCCCACCGCGGCGGGGGAAACAGCCGTTCTCCGAACGTCCCTTCTCCCCGGGAGATGACAGATTGGAGCCTGTTCAAGTTGTGGGCGGCTCAGCTTGGCGGGGCCGTCGACCACTGGAAACTGGCCGGAGTCAGACTAGGCGTTCGTGGACGTAGCACCATCTCCAGGTGGATCCCGGTTCCGTCGCGGCGGCGAGCGGATGGTCGGTCTCCTGGTAATGCGCTTGTGCGTGGCGGTTCGGTGAGTCGTCGGAACACGCCACCCAGCCGCAGGTCAGACAGATTCGGAGGGCCGTCCACCCGCCTCCTCGCGCCTCGCACACCGTGCAGCCGCGCGATCGTGGGAGTGACGGGCGTCAGACCGTCCACATGCTCACAGTGTGGCGCCGACCCGTTCGGGCCGGTGGGCACGCTTGAGGTCATGGTTCGGACTCTCATTTCGTGGTTCATCGAGAGCCCCCTTTCCGAGCACCGCGACGCGCTGCCGTTGGATCAGTACTCCAGTTCCGGACGCGGTGGACCGCCGACGGCGCGCAGGTTATGCAGTACCCGGCGACGCGGGAAGCCGGACCTGTGGATCGTTGGCCAAGATCGGCGTGCCCTTGGGGATGTGGCCTCTGCGCACGATCGTGGTCATGATCTTCCGCTCAGAACTCGGACGCGTGATCGGCGTCTACTACCAGTTGAGCTCGATCTCCCGCCCGCCGTAACGGGCGATCCGAGCAAGGTCGATCAGCGGGGGCGATAACCGCCGACGGTGGTCGTGACCCCCGCCGCCGCCCGTCTGGGCCGCGCGTCCCGTCTGGGGCGCGCGTCCCGTCTGGGCCGCGCGTCGTCGTCGTGATTCTGACGGACGTGATGTCGAGCCGTTTATGTTGGGTGGTGGCGGCCTTGCGGACTGCCGAAGCCGGGGAGGTGAGGTTCATGAGTGGGACGGTGACCGAGGTCTGGGTCGCGGCCAGCGGCGGCCATGACATTGTCCGCGCTGATGCGATCGTGATGCTCCGCCTGGACGAGACCGGACGGCTGACC
>NZ_JBIRBA010000064.1:0-6053 GCF_044326345.1 Actinomadura sp. 9N215
CGCCAGTACCGCCGCCGCCTGAGCCACCCGACCCACCTGAGCCGCCGCCTGAGCGTCCGGAGCCTCCGCCGGAACCGCCGTTGCCGCCTCCGCTGACCCCGCCTCCGCCGGAACCGCGTCCCGACCAGGACGGCGGACGTTTGGTTCCCGCGCCCGACCCGGCACCAGGAGACGACTTCCCGGGGGACGACTTCCCAGGGGACGACTTCCCGCCGCCCACCACGACGCCTCCAACCGGACCGCCACCGCCGCCGTCCGAGCCCCGTTCGCCCGCCGCCGCGCGGGACGGCAGGTTCAGCGGCGGAGCGCCCCGCTGCGACCGGCCCTGGCGTGCCGCGGTGCCGGTACCGGCGCCGCGCGGACGGGCCGCCAACACCGGCGCGTCCTCCGGCGACTGCCCCTCGACCGCGCCCGCGCCCCGCCGGTCGGCCGCCACCGCGGTGCCGGGCGCCGTGTCGCGCTGCGTGGCCGGGGCGCCGGCCTCGGACGTCGCCTCCCGCTTGGCCCAGCGCGCGAGCCCGGCGCCGCCGAACGGTGCGACGGCCGCGATCGTGCTGCGCCGCGTCTCGGAGACGGACCGGTCGAGCAGCGCCTCACTCTTCTCCCGCGACCCCACGGCCCCGTAGCCGACCGCCGAGAACAGATGCTGGAACGGCCTGCGGTACACGAACGCCGCGAACGTCACCAGCGCGATGAGCAGGATCTGCAGGCCCCACGGCAGCGTCTCGCCGAGGATCAACCCGTACGCCCACAGCAGCAGCGACAGCACGCCGATGAGCGCGGCCTGCTTGAGCAGCATGGACAGCAGCAGTTCCAGCCAGCGGATGGCGATGACCCGTCCGATGCCCGGATGGATGCCGATCCCGAGGAAGATCGGCCCGGCCACCAGCAGCAGCAGGAACGCGATCTTCACCACGATCAGCGCGATCGCGATGACCATGATGAGCACGCCCGCGACGATCGCCGCCAGCAGGCCGCCGAACGCGACCCCGAGCCGGTTCTCCCAGTTCTTGCCCTGGAAAAGCGGATACGTCCCGGGATGTTCTTCCTTGATGTTCTTGGAGACGTCCTTGTAGGCGTCGGCCTTCTTCCCCAGATCGGCGCTGTTGTTGTCGCCGTGCGTCTCCGGCAGATCGACCGCCTGCGACCAGAGCAGCCGGTCGGCGTTGTCCTTGACGACCTTGGCGTTGGGGTCGGTCGTGCCGAACACGCCCTGCAGCCACGGCTTGCAGACCAGCGCCACCCACAGCCGGTTCGCGTTGCGGGTCGTCTCGTCCAGGCTCTCGGACGCCGACGGATCCGGTTTCCCGGCGGGCGCGGGCACGCACACTCCGCCCTTGGTGTCGCTCTGCGGCAACGCGGCGTTGAACGCGGCGCTCGTCGCCTCCGACGTCTTCGTCCCGAGCGTGGTGAAGTCCGAGGGCCGCGCGATCAGCCAGACCAGCGCCACCATCGCGACGATCATCCAGATGACGCCCTCGGTGACCTTGCTGGCCCGTTTGCGGACGAGCCCCCACCAGGCCAGCCACATCGCCCCGAGGATGACCACCCACGACCAGTAGCGCGCGTTGAACGTCTTGCCCATGTCGCTGATGACGCCGTCGACGGTGTCCTTCAGCCAGCCGAGCAGCGACTCCGACGCCGCCGCCTGGTAGACGCTGATCGTGGTCCGGTCGATCGCCCGGACGAACGTGAACACCGTGTTGGCGAGCCCGTTGCCCATCAGCGCCATCGCGTCCGAGCAGCCCATGTCGACCGCGTACCAGTACTGCCCGGCCGTGCCGTACCGGTCGTAGTACGTCAGGTTCTCGACGGGGGTCTTCTGCAGCTTCTCGCTCGGATAGTCGGGCGGCTTGATCATGCCGTCCGTCCCGGACCCGTACTGCTCCGGAGACGGGCTCTCCGCCGGGCTGCACGCGTCGTTCGGGGTCGGCGGCTTCGGGATCGACGCCATCGCGGGTGACAGCGGGCCGATCAGGAACAGGGCCATGACGACCAGCAGCAGTACCGAGCGGCGGGTGCGCGGGTGTGCGGGACGCCGCCGGGTGCGGCGGCCCTTCCGCTTGAGCACGGCGCGGTCGAGCCCTTCGCCGGGCGAGCGCTGCAGGCGCGCCGTCCCGTCGCGGGGACCCCTCATCGACTGACCTCCTCGACCTCGGCCCCCGCGGCGGTGAGTTCGGACGAGCCCGGACGGGACCGGGTCGGGTTGGTGTCGAGCCAACGCTGCAGTTCCTCGGAGATCAGGTCGACGCCGATACGTCCCGCACGGCCGTCGAGGTCACGGAAGATGCATTCGCCATTGCCGAGGTTGCGCAGGACGGCCTTGTGCTCCTCGGACGCCTCCACCCCGAGAAGCGCCATCACGTTGCCGACCTCGACCCGTTCGGTCGAGCGGAAGCAGAACACCGACGACAGGCAGTTCGTCACCTGCTCGTTCAGCAGGTCGCCGGCGTTCTGCGAGACCAGGATCAGCGCGGTGTTGCGCGACCGGCCCATGCGCGACACCTCGGGCACCAGCTTCGCGCCCTCGGGCGTCGACGTGATGGCCCACGCCTCGTCCAGGAAGATCGCCTTGGGCATCCGCCGGTCGAGGCCGTGCATGAGCCGCCGCGCGAACTGCGACACCAGGTACATCAGCGCCACCGACAGGCGCTGCTCGTAGGAGTAGTCCTCCCGCGAGATCGCGACGTCCGGCAGGGTGAGGCCGCCGAGCGTGAACACCGTCGTCCATCCGGCGGTGTCGATGCGGTCGCCGCCGGACGGGTCGAAGCACAGCCGCGCGAGCCGCATCTCCGACATCGACCGCAGCACCGCGCCGAGGTTCTTGGACGCCGGGTCGTCCGCGCCTTCGAGATAGTCGACGACGCGTCCGAGCGACGGCCGCTCCGCGTTCGCGACGGCGCCGACCGCCTGGATCATCGCGGACTCGCGCTCCTCCGACATCCGCGGCAGCAGCAGCCTCAGCGTCTCCGTCGCCATCGTCTTCATCGTGGCGAGGTCGTCGCCGAACGAGAACGGGTCGAGCAGGCCGGGCGACGCCGACCCGAGCGGCAGGATCCGCGCCCTCCTGCCCCGCGCCTTCAGCAGCTCCACCAGCGACTCGGCGTCGCCCTTCGGGTCGATCGCCGCGATCGTCACGCCGCGCAGCGCCATCTGGTAGATCAGCAGCAGCGCCAGCGTCGTCTTCCCGCCGCCCGGCTCGCCGGTGATCGCGACCGCGGTCGGACGGTTCCGCGCCGCCGCGACGAGCGGGTCGAAGTGCACGATCGACCGGGCCCGGCCGAGCGTCTCGCCGACGTACGGGCCGATCCAGCCCTCGTCGTGCTCGTCCGTCCGGTCGCCGAGGTCGACGGTCGCGACCGGCATGCCGCCCGCGATCGTCCGCAGCGGCTGGCGCTGCGCGTACGCGTTCAGCCTGATCTGGTCGCCGGGCAGCGACTCCAGGAACAGGGAGAACTGGTCACCGGTCGAGTTGACGACGTCGATACCGATGTCGCGGTAGTGCTCGACGACGGCGTCCACCCGCTGGGCGAGCAGCTCCTCCGTCGGCGCGGACACGATCAGCCGGTGCCACCCGTACACGAACGGGAGCCGTTCCTTGGTGATGCCGTGCTCCAGCATCCGCGCCGCGTCGATCTGCTCCGCGAGCGCGATCGGCGCCTCCGCGCCCGCCTCCCGGATGTGCTGGTCCATGTCGCGGGCGTGCGCGAGCTTTCGGGAGACGTCCTTGGACGCCTTCGCCGGCGGGATCAGCTTCATCCGCGCGCTGATCTCCACGGGGAACGGGAGCGCGTCGGCGTAGTGGAACCAGGGTTCGCCGTCCGGGAACGGCATCAGGTCGGGGAAACGCGCGAACGACAGGTACGCCACGTACGACGCGGCCGTCGCGCCGCCGCCCGCGCCGGTGAAGTTCGGCTGCTCGATCCGCAGGTAGGAGCGCCCGTTGTGGATGGCGCCCTCCACGAGCGACTCGATCTCGCCCTTGCCCCACGTCCGGCGCGCGACGGCGGACGGCGGCGGATCGGCCAGCGACCCCGTCACCGCGTGCTGGAACAGCCACGCCACCTCGGTGGACGTGGCGTGCCGCGCGTACAGGGCCGAACCGCCGAGTGCGCGGCCGATGCGTTCGGCCTGTTCGGTCCAGCGCGCGATCTCCTTCTTGTCGATCGCGTCGTCGTGGACGCCGAGGACCTTCTCGCTGCGCTTGTAGAACCCGAGGAACTGCGACAGCACCCCGCCAGACAGGTGCGCGCCCATCCCGCGCGGGCCGAGCCGGACCCCGAGGTAGACCTCCTTGGTCCAGAAGTCCTTGGCCCAGACGTGCGCGTACGTCTCCTCCAGGTACTCCCGCCAACCGGCGCCGTCGTCGGACGTCCGGTCGAGCGCGAGCGCCCAGTCCGCCGCGGGGTACGTCCGGTGCGCGATCCGCAGGTGCACTTCGGCGTCCTGCATCCGGATGCCCGCGAGCGCGATGGTGATGTTGGTGGCGAGCGCCTCGCGCTCCTCCCCGGTCGTGAACTCGTACGACACAGTGGGCAGCCGGAAGTACGCCCAGGCGGCGTTGTCGGTGAGCAGTACGCGGTCGTCGAAGTACCGCACGGCCAGCCGGCTCGACTTGCTCATGCCGTCCTCCCCATCCCGGTCCATTGTCGCGGGGCGCGGGCGGTCGCGAAGGGCCGCGCGGGGAAGTGTTCGCCTTCCGGATGGTCATCAACGTCAGGCGCGCCCGCAAGGAAGGCCCGGCTGGCGTAGGTCTCCGCCCGGCTGGCGTAGGTCTCCGCTCGATGCCCGCGAGGGGCGCTCATCGGGTGGCCTCCTGCTCGTGCTCGAACTCCTGGTAACGCTCGGGCATCACGGTGAAACCGCCGGCGACCACGCCGGCCAAGGCAAGATAGGCACGCCGCGTCGGCGTGCGCAACGACTTCAGCTCGTTGCGCGGCGCGCGGTCCATGCTCAGGTGATCATCCCATGGAATGCGCACCAGCGCCCGGCAACGCCCCCGCGCCATCGACTCCGCCTGCTCGACGTCGTCCATGCTGCGGCGGCTCACCCCGTTGATCACCGTCACCGCGCGGGATCGCAGCTCCTCGTAGCCGTGGCCGTCCAGCCATTCGAACGTCATCGCGACCGCGCGCGGCGCGTCGGCGCTGGCCGGGGCGACGAGCACGAGCTGGTCGGCGTACGGCAGGACGCGCGCGACCACGGCGGCGGCCGCGTCCAGGAGCGTCACCGAGTAGAACCTGTCGATCGTGCGGATCGCGAGCGCGTAATCGCGGTCGTCGAGCGCCTGCAGCGGGTTCTTGCCGGCCGCGATGACGTCCAGGCCCGACTTGGCCTGCGACGTGTACCGGCGCATCGCCGTGAGAGAGCCGACCTGGTCGGCGCGCGTGATGAGCCCGGTCAGCGTTTCGTTCGTGTCGCTGCGCGTCCGCCGCGCCAGCGCGCCCGGGCCGGGGTTGACGTCGACGGCGACGATCGGCTCCCCGTTGTGCTGTGCGAACGTGTGGCCGAGCATCAGCGACGTCACCGTCTGCCCGGCGCCGCCGGTGCAGCCGAGCACGACGACGTGGCGCGTCCCGTGGAAGGGCTGCTGCAGCCGCTGCAGGTAGTCGGCGTCGACGTCGCCGTGCCCGCCGCCGACCGCGTGGAACAGCCGGCGCAGCCCGCCGCCGGTGACCTCGTGCTCCGGATCGGGCGGCGTGATCGCGGGACCGGACGGCGGCGGAGCCGGTGGCGGCGGCAGCGGCCGCGGCCGGACGGGCGACGCCGGCTGCGACCGGACTTCGCGCGGCGGGGCCTGCTCCTCCACCGGCCCCGGCTGGACCGGCGGCTCCGGCTGGACCTGCGGGGCGGCAGGCTCGGGCGCGTTGGCGGCGGGTGGCTGGGCGGCGGGTGGCTGCTGCAGCGGTTTGGAGAGGCCCTGCGACCAGGGCCTCGGCGGCTCCATCCGCGGCGCGGGCGCGTCCTGGGGTGGGCCGCTCGGGGCCTGCTCCTCCGGCCGTGACCCGAACGTCCCGGGGACCATCGGGAGGTCAGGTCGCGTCGCGGGCGGG
>NZ_JBIRBA010000065.1:0-5174 GCF_044326345.1 Actinomadura sp. 9N215
TTGGTCGTTTGGCCTTAATGGAGAGTTTGATCCTGGCTCAGGACGAACGCTGGCGGCGTGCTTAACACATGCAAGTCGAGCGGAAAGGCCCCTTTCGGGGGGTACTCGAGCGGCGAACGGGTGAGTAACACGTGAGCAACCTGCCCCTGACTTCGGGATAAGCCTGGGAAACTGGGTCTAATACCGGATATGACCATCGGCTGCATGGTTGGTGGTGGAAAGTTTTTCGGTTGGGGTTGGGCTCGCGGCCTATCAGCTTGTTGGTGGGGTGATGGCCTACCAAGGCGACGACGGGTAACCGGCCTGAGAGGGCGACCGGTCACACTGGGACTGAGACACGGCCCAGACTCCTACGGGAGGCAGCAGTGGGGAATATTGCGCAATGGGCGGAAGCCTGACGCAGCGACGCCGCGTGGGGGATGACGGCCTTCGGGTTGTAAACCTCTTTCACCACCGACGAAGGGTGACTGACGGTAGGTGGGGAAGAAGCGCCGGCTAACTACGTGCCAGCAGCCGCGGTAATACGTAGGGCGCAAGCGTTGTCCGGAATTATTGGGCGTAAAGAGCTCGTAGGCGGTTTGTCGCGTCTGTCGTGAAAGCCCACGGCTTAACCGTGGGTCTGCGGTGGATACGGGCAGACTAGAGGCAGGTAGGGGAGAATGGAATTCCCGGTGTAGCGGTGAAATGCGCAGATATCGGGAGGAACACCGGTGGCGAAGGCGGTTCTCTGGGCCTGTACTGACGCTGAGGAGCGAAAGCGTGGGGAGCGAACAGGATTAGATACCCTGGTAGTCCACGCCGTAAACGTTGGGCGCTAGGTGTGGGGTTCTTCCACGGATTCCGCGCCGTAGCTAACGCATTAAGCGCCCCGCCTGGGGAGTACGGCCGCAAGGCTAAAACTCAAAGGAATTGACGGGGGCCCGCACAAGCGGCGGAGCATGTTGCTTAATTCGACGCAACGCGAAGAACCTTACCAAGGCTTGACATCGCCGGAAAACTCGCAGAGATGCGGGGTCCTTTTTGGGCCGGTGACAGGTGGTGCATGGCTGTCGTCAGCTCGTGTCGTGAGATGTTGGGTTAAGTCCCGCAACGAGCGCAACCCTCGTTCCATGTTGCCAGCACGTAGTGGTGGGGACTCATGGGAGACCGCCGGGGTCAACTCGGAGGAAGGTGGGGATGACGTCAAGTCATCATGCCCCTTATGTCTTGGGCTGCAAACATGCTACAATGGCCGGTACAGAGGGCTGCGATACCGTGAGGTGGAGCGAATCCCGTAAAGCCGGTCTCAGTTCGGATCGAAGTCTGCAACTCGACTTCGTGAAGTCGGAGTCGCTAGTAATCGCAGATCAGCAACGCTGCGGTGAATACGTTCCCGGGCCTTGTACACACCGCCCGTCACGTCACGAAAGTCGGCAACACCCGAAGCCCGTGGCCCAACCAGCTTGCTGGGGGGAGCGGTCGAAGGTGGGGCCGGCGATTGGGACGAAGTCGTAACAAGGTAGCCGTACCGGAAGGTGCGGCTGGATCACCTCCTTTCTAAGGAGCACACAACTGGCCGGGACAGCTCCCCGCTCGCACGGGGAGGGTTCGGGTCGGTGGCCGCTGTCGGCAGCGCATGTCTGCCGGGTGGCTGCTCATAGATGTGGAGCACTGGCTACTCACCAGGCCGCCTGTGCGGCCCGGCAAGTACCGCCCCATGGACCTCGGTCCGGGGGGAGTGGGAACGACGGGTCCGGGCGGGCGGGCTGGTGGACACGCTGTTGGGTCCTGAGGGAACGGGCGCGAGCCTGGTGGCCTCTGGATTGCGGGACCAGACACCTCGCCTCCTGTATTGGGGGTGGGGTTCTGGTGGGCCCGGTTGTTTTTTGAGAACTGCACAGTGGACGCGAGCATCTCTGGTGAGAGCTTGATGCTCTGCCTCTCTTTTTTGGGGGGTGGGGTTGATGGTTCTTATCTGCGATTTGTTTTGATCGTTTTGTGTGTTCAAGTTTTTTAGGGCATACGGTGGATGCCTTGGCATCAGGAGCCGATGAAGGACGTGGGAGCCTGCGATATGCCTCGGGGAGTCGGCAACCAGACTTTGATCCGGGGGTTTCCGAATGGGGTAACCTGGCACTCGTTATGGGGTGTCGCCGCCGTCTGAATGTATAGGGCGGTTGGTGGGAACGCGGGGAAGTGAAACATCTCAGTACCCGCAGGAAGAGAAAACAATTGTGATTCCGTGAGTAGTGGTGAGCGAAAGCGGAGGAGCCTAAACCGTGCGCGTGTGATACCTGGTAGGGGTTGCGTGTGCGGGGTTGTGGGGCCATCCGGCTGGGTCTACCAGTCCAGCAAGAAGTTATAAAGCATCGTGATAGTCGAATGGCATGGGAAGGCCGACCGTAGACGGTGAGAGTCCGGTAGGCGAAATTGCGATGTCTTCTGGGTGTGTTCCCGAGTAGCACGGGGCCCGTGAAATCCCGTGTGAATCTGCCACGACCACGTGGTAAGGCTGAATACTTCCTGGTGACCGATAGCGGACCAGTACCGTGAGGGAAAGGTGAAAAGTGCCCCGGTGAGGGGTCGTGAAAGAGTACCTGAAACCGTGTGCCTACAAGCCGTCAGAGCCTCCTCAGCGGGGGACTTGTTTCCTGGTTGTTGGTGATGGCGTGCCTTTTGAAGAATGAGCCTGCGAGTTATGGTGTGTGGCGAGGTTAACCGGTGTCGGGTAGCCGTAGCGAAAGCGAGTCTGAAGAGGGCGAATTTTTAGTCGCATGCTGTAGACCCGAAGCGGGGTGATCTAGCCATGGGCAGGGTGAAGCGCCGGTAAGACGGTGTGGAGGCCCGAACCCACCAGGGTTGAAAACCTGGGGGATGACCTGTGGTTAGGGGTGAAAGGCCAATCAAACTCCGTGATAGCTGGTTCTCCCCGAAATGCATTTAGGTGCAGCGTTGCGTGGTGCTTGCCGGAGGTAGAGCTACTGGATGGCTGATGGGCCCGACAAGGTTACTGACGTCAGCCAAACTCCGAATGCCGGTAAGTTGAGCGTGGCAGTGAGACTGCGGGGGATAAGCTTCGTAGTCGAGAGGGAAACAGCCCAGATCATCGGTTAAGGCCCCTAAGCGTGTGCTAAGTGGGAAAGGATGTGGAGTTGCCGTGACAACCAGGAGGTTGGCTTAGAAGCAGCCATCCTTGAAAGAGTGCGTAATAGCTCACTGGTCAAGTGATTCCGCGCCGACAATGTAGCGGGGCTCAAGCACACCGCCGAAACCGTGGCATCCACACCATGTGGTGTGGGTGGGTAGGGGAGCGTCCTGCAGCCGGTGAAGCCTCCGAGTGATCGAGGGGTGGAGGCTGTGGGAGTGAGAATGCAGGCATGAGTAGCGAGTCACACGTGAGAACCGTGTGCGCCGGATGACCAAGGGTTCCTGGGGCAGGCTAATCCGCCCAGGGTAAGTCGGGACCTAAGGCGAGGCCGACAGGCGTAGTCGATGGACAACGGGTTGATATTCCCGTACCCGCTGGTATGCGCCAACGCTGAACCCTCTGATGCTAAGACCTCGATCCCTGGGGTGTGGCCTTCGGGCCGTGTTCTGGGGCTAGTGGTCGACCCGAGGGGGTAGTAGGTGAGTGATGGGGTGACGCAGGAGGGTAGCTCAGCCCAGGCGATGGTTGTCCTGGGGTAAGGCTGTAGGGAGAGAGACAGGCAAATCCGTCTCTCATGTTCCTGAGAGCTGATGCCGAGCCGTTTTAGGTGAAGTGAGTGATCCCGTGCTGCCGAGAAAAGCCTCTAGCGAGTGTACCGGCGGCCCGTACCCGAAACCGACTCAGGTGGTCAGGTAGAGAATACCAAGGCGATCGGGTGAACTGTGGTTAAGGAACTCGGCAAATTGCCCCCGTAACTTTGGGAGAAGGGGGACCACGCCCGGTGAACGCCCTTGCGGTGGGAGCTGGGTGGGGTCGCAGAGGCCAGGGGGAAGCGACTGTTTACTAAAAACACAGGTCCGTGCGAAGTCGTAAGACGCGGTATACGGACTGACGCCTGCCCGGTGCCGGAACGTTAAGAGGACCGGTTACATCCTTCGGGGTGGACGCTGAGAATCTAAGCGCCGGTAAACGGCGGTGGTAACTATAACCATCCTAAGGTAGCGAAATTCCTTGTCGGGTAAGTTCCGACCTGCACGAATGGCGTAACGACTTCCCCGCTGTCTCAACCACAGGCCCGGCGAAATTGCAGTACGAGTAAAGATGCTCGTTTCGCGCAGCAGGACGGAAAGACCCCGGGACCTTCACTATAGCTTGGCATTGGCGTTTGGAGCGTCTTGTGTAGGATAGGTGGGAGACTGTGAAGCTGGCACGCCAGTGTCGGTGGAGTCGTTGGTGAAATACCACTCTGGTCGTTTTGAGCGTCTAACCCGCGCCCGTGTATCCGGGTGGGGGACAGTGCCTGGTGGGTAGTTTAACTGGGGCGGTTGCCTCCTAAAGAGTAACGGAGGCGCCCAAAGGTTCCCTCAGCCTGGTTGGCAATCAGGTGGCGAGTGTAAGGGCACAAGGGAGCTTGACTGTGAGACGGACGTGTCGAGCAGGTGCGAAAGCAGGGCCTAGTGATCCGGCGCCGGCGTGTGGAAGCGGTGTCGCTCAACGGCTAAAAGGTACCCCGGGGATAACAGGCTGATCTTCCCCAAGAGTCCATATCGACGGGATGGTTTGGCACCTCGATGTCGGCTCGTCGCATCCTGGGGCTGGAGTAGGTCCCAAGGGTTGGGCTGTTCGCCCATTAAAGCGGCACGCGAGCTGGGTTTAGAACGTCGCGAGACAGTTCGGTCCCTATCCGCTGCGCGCGTAGGAGAATTGAGAGGGTCTGTCCCTAGTACGAGAGGACCGGGACGGACGGACCTCTGGTGTGCCAGTTGTCCCGCCAGGGGCACGGCTGGTTGGCTACGTTCGGTCGGGATAACCGCTGAAAGCATCTAAGCGGGAAGCCTTCCTCGAGATGAGTTCTCCCACCCCTCGTGGGTGTAAGGCCCCCAAGAGACGATTGGGTTGATAGGCCGGGGATGGAAGCGCCGCAAGGTGTGGAGTCGACCGGTACTAATAGGCCGAGTGGCTTGAACACACACAACGTTCAAACCAAACCGCTGCACGAGCTTGTTCGCGTCCCTGTGTGGTTCCCAGAAAACAACCGGAACCCACA
>NZ_JBIRBA010000066.1:0-4115 GCF_044326345.1 Actinomadura sp. 9N215
CCGGCCAGGGCCGGGCGGTAGGCCGCGCCCCTTCCGCATGCTGGGGTGCCGCCCGCTGCCTGGGCGGCCGCCGGCCGCTACGGGTTCGGGCAGGCGACGTGGGAGGCGATGTCCGCGGCGGCGCCGGAGCCGTACGCCGCGGTGAAGCGGTCGAGGAACGCCTGGCGGGCCAGGGTGTACTCCTGCGGGCCCGCGGATTCGAGGGCGTGCGCGGCGATGGTGTGGCCGACCTGGGCGGCGCGTTCGAGCGGGAGCTCCCAGGCGAGCGCCGACAGGAAACCGGCGCGGAACGCGTCGCCGACGCCGGTCGGGTCGACGACGTTCTCGACGGGGACGGCGGGCACGTGCAGGCCCTCCACGCCCTTGCGGTCGATGACGACGCCCTTGGCGCCGAGGGTGGTGATCCGGATGCCGACGCGGTCCAGGATCTCCTCGCCGGACCAGCCGGTCTTCTCCTCGGCGAGCGCCTTCTCGTACTCGTTGCTGAACAGGTACGCGGCGCCGTCGATGAGGCGGCGGACGTCGGGCCCGTCCATGCGGGCGAGCTGCTGGGACGGGTCGGCCGCGAACGGGATCCCGCGGGCGCGGCACTCGTCGGTGTGCCGCAGCATCGCCTCCGGGTCGTTCGGGCTGACGATGACGAGGTCGAGGCCGCCGACGCGGTCGGCGACGGGTTGCAGCTCGATGGAGCGGGCCTCGCTCATCGCGCCGGCGTAGAACGTCGCGATCTGGTTCTGGTCCTGGTCGGTGGTGCACAGGAACCGGGCCGTGTGGTGCAGGTCGGACACGTGCACGGACGCGGTGTCGACCGCGTGCCGTTCGAGCCAGGAGCGGTAGTCGGCGAAGTCGTCGCCGACGGAGCCGACGAGGATCGACTCCTTGCCGAGGCTGCCCATGCCGAAGCAGATGTTGGCGCCGATCCCGCCGCGGCGGATGTCCAGTTCGTCCACCAGGAAGGACAGCGACACCCGGTCCAGCTGGTCGGGCAGGAACTGGTCGGTGAATCTTCCTGGGAAGGTCATCAGGTGGTCGGTCGCAATGGAGCCAGTCACGGCGATGCGCACGGCGTCGCTCTCCTCGTGGTGGTCGTCCGGCTGTTCACCGGCTGTTTCGGACCCGGAAAGAGTACTTTCCCATCGCATCACAGATGACGCCGGAGCGCAGCCCGGGCCGGGGCCCGGGGCACCCAAAGGGGGCGGCCCGGACACCCGTCCGGCCCGCCCCCGGCGCTCGGTCGCGCCGGTTCGCTCAGTTGAAGGAGTCGCCGCAGGCGCAGGAGCCCGACGCGTTCGGGTTGTCGATCGTGAAACCCTGCTTCTCGATCGAGTCGACGAAGTCGATCGTGGCGCCGGTGAGGTAGGGGGCGCTCATCCGGTCGACCCGGACGGCCAGGCCGTCGAAGTCCTGGATCTGGTCGCCGTCCATCTCGCGCTCGTCGAAGAAGAGCTGGTAGATCAGGCCGGAGCAGCCGCCCGGCTGCACGGCGACACGCAGCGCAAGGTCGTCGCGGCCCTCCTGCTCGAGCAGGCCCTTGGCCTTCTCGGCGGCGGCGTCGGTGAGGACGACGCCCTGCTGCCTGGTCTCTTGCGTGGTCTCGCCTGAAACCGTCATGTGTTCAGCTCCCGGATCTCGCTGCGCCGCGCTGAGCGGCGGACTGTCGCTTGTCCTCCAGGACGTCGTACGCCCCTTCCCGTAGGACAACGTACCTCGCCATAGGCCCATTCCGCTTCCCGGCCATGTCTAACTCCCCGGAACGGTGCGGTCTACGTCACATGATGGCCGGGCGCCGGATGTGCCATCATTAGTCGTCAAAGCGACGATAAGTCCCGTCGCCGAAGGGAGATGACGCCATGGCCACCCCGGTGCGCGACCTTCCGTTGCTGCTGCTCGGCGGCGGTGCCGACCCCGCCAGCGAACGCGGCGTGGACTGTCCCGGCGAGCTGCCGCCCGCCTCCGACCCCGCGCTGGTCGACCGGGCCCGCGCCGCGAAGGCCGCGCTCGGCGAGCGGGTGTTCGTGCTCGGCCACCACTACCAGCGGGACGAGGTCATCCAGTTCGCGGACGTCACCGGCGACTCGTTCAAGCTGGCGCGGCAGGCGGCGGGCCGTCCGGAGGCGCCGTACATCGTGTTCTGCGGCGTCCATTTCATGGCGGAGTCGGCGGACATCCTCACCGCCGCGCACCAGCGGGTGATCCTGCCCGACCTCGGCGCGGGCTGCTCGATGGCGGACATGGCGACGTTCGACCAGGTCGAGGAGTGCTGGGACGTCCTGGAGGACGCGGGCGTCGCCGACGACGTCGTCCCGGTCACCTACATGAACTCGTCGGCCGACATCAAGGGCTTCGTCGGGCGGCACGGCGGCGTGGTGTGCACCTCGTCCAACGCCAAGCGCGCTCTGGACTGGGCCTACGGGAAGGGCAAGAAGGTCCTGTTCCTGCCCGACCAGCACCTTGGGCGCAACACCGCCGTCCTGGAGATGGGCCTCTCCCTGGACGACTGCGTCGTCTACAGCCCGCACCGTCGCGAGGGCGGTCTCACCGCGGAGCAGCTCCGGGACGCCAAGATGATCCTCTGGCGCGGCCACTGCTCCGTGCACGGACGGTTCTCCAAAGAGACGGTGGACGACGTGCGCGCGCGCGTGCCCGGGGTGAACGTCCTCGTGCATCCCGAGTGCCGGCATGAGGTCGTCACCGCGGCCGACCAGATCGGCTCGACCGAGTACATCATCAAGACCATCGAGGCCGCGGAGCCCGGTTCGTCCTGGGCGGTGGGGACGGAGCTGAACCTCGTCCGGCGGCTCGCGAACGCCCACCCGGACAAGAACGTCATGTTCCTCGACAAGACCGTCTGCTACTGCTCGACGATGAACCGCATCGACCTGCCGCACCTGGTGCTGTCGCTGGAGTCGCTCGCCGCCGGACGGGTCGAGAACGTCATCGAGGTGGACGCGGAGACCGCGCACCACGCCCGCGTGGCCCTCGACCAGATGCTCGCCCTCCCCTAGGGAAGGCCGAGCGCCTGGAGGCTCAGGACGTCCCAGACGGGGAACCAGCGGCCGGTGTCGGATTCGACGTCCAGCTCGCCGGCGAGCGCGTCGCGGGCGCTCATCTCGACCGTGTTGTTGCGGCGGTGGTCGCCCGCGCCCGGCACGTCGGGCGGACGGGGCGCGAACGGATAGAACGTCCCGCGGCCGGGCGAATGGACGAGGAAGAGCCGCTGGGGGCCGTCGCCCCGGCGGAAGGAGACGGCCGAGCACAGCAGGTAGGGCCCGTATCCGGCGGCGGTCAGCGTCGAGTTGACCATGTGCAGGTCGGAGACGAGCCGGTCGAACGCGTCCGGCGGGCGCGTGACGTGCGCCCATCCCCAGCCGTAGGGCCCGGCGCTCAGCCCGGTCTCGCGGCCGTCGCCGGTTCCGAGGAGGCGGGCGACGTCGCGCTGAGCGCGGCCGAAGGCGCCGAACGGGCCGCCCTCGACGAGCCGGTGGCAGACGGCGCCGCGCCCGGTGGGGGCGAAACCGGTCGCGGCCTCCAGCGCCGTCGCGGCGGCGGGCAGCGCGAACAGGCGGTCGAGGTCGGGCAGGCCCGGCGGCGCGGGACGGCCGAGCAGCCCGTCCAGGACGCCCACGTCAGCCGCCGCCTTCAAGCCGCCAGGAGATGGCCGACAGCCGCTCCGTGCGCCGCTCAAGCGACGGATGGCTGGACAGCAGGACGTCCGCGCCGCCGCCGCGGACCGCCACCACGCACAGGCCGCTCACCGGGCGCAGGGCCCGCAGGTCGTCGCGGGACGCGTCCCTGATCACGTCGGTGACCTTGCCGAGCGCGGACGCGAGGTCGCCCGGACGCCCCGTCAGCACGGCGCCGGTGGAGTCGGCGCACAGCTCCCGGTGCCGCGACAGCGCGAGCCCGGTGAGCGTTCCCGCGCCGAACAGCACCGCGGCCGCGACGCCGAGCGGCAGCAGGACGATCCCGACGAGCGTCGCGGCCGCGCGTCCGGCGCCGTACCTGCCGCGGGCGGGGATCAGGCCCGTCCACCAGCCGAGGACCAGCCCGGCGCACAGGCCGGGGAACGACGCGAGCGCGGTGTCGAGCACGTCCCGGTTGGCGACGGGCGCGGT
>NZ_JBIRBA010000067.1:0-2239 GCF_044326345.1 Actinomadura sp. 9N215
GGGGCCCCGCGCGGCCTGGACGCCGGGCTCGGCGGTGAGCTCGGCGAGCGTCCCGGCCCGGCCGGAGGCGATCGCCCCGAAGACCGCCGTGTCCAGCGGCGTCCCCGCCGCGCGCGGCCCGGCGGCGGACGGGGTCAGCGGGATCATCCGGCCGTCGGCGTAGGCGTCGACGGCGCCGTCGAGCCGCAGCGCCGTGATCGAGGCGGCGATCGCGTGCCGTCCGCCGCCGTGCAGGTAGGCGACCTCGTACGGGTGCAGGTCGCGTGTCGGGTGAGCGCCGCGCGTCGCGCTCGCCCGCACGCGCCTGGCGATCGCGATCAGCAGGATCCCGATGAGGACGTAGCCGGCGAAGACCACCAGCTCCGGTCCCGATATCTCGTCGATCACGGTGTGCTCCCGTCCTGGCACCTTTTCGCGATCAGACGCCGGGGGCCGGGCGGCGGTTCATCCGGAGGCGTCCTCTTCTTCCCCGTCGAGGCCCTTCTCGATGGCGTACCGGACGAGTTCGACGCGGTTGTGCAGCTGGAGCTTGCGGAGGGTGTTCTGCACGTGGTTCTGGACCGTCCGGTGGGACAGGACGAGCCGCTCCGCGATCTGCTTGTACGTCAGGCCCTTCGCGACGAGCCGCAGGACCTCGGTCTCGCGGTCGGTGAGGCGGGGCGCGCCGTCGTCCTCGCGGGCGGGGGCGGCGGCGAGCCTGCGGTACTCGCCGAGGACGAGCCCGGCGAGCCCGGGGGTGAAGACGGCGTCGCCCTCGCCGGTGCGGCGGACGGCGTCCAGGAACTCCTCCCGCCCGGCGGACTTGAGGAGGTAGCCGGTGGCGCCCGCCTTGACGGCGTCCAGGACGTCCTGCTGCTCGCCGCTCGCCGACAGCACCAGCACGCGGACGGGCGGGTCGGCGGCCGCCAAGTGGCGGGTCACCTCGACGCCGCCGATGTCGGGGAGCTGGAGGTCGACGACGGCGACCTGCGGGCGGGCCGCCGCGGCGACGCGGACGGCGACGCGTCCCTCCCCGGCGGTCGCGACCACCTCGTGGCCGGCCTCGGCGAGGTCGCGGGCGACCGCCTCGCGCCACATCGGATGGTCGTCCACGACCATGACCCTGAGGGGAACGTCGTCGCTCACGGATCACACCATAGGGTGATTTCGCCGGTCAGCGGCGGGGCACGGTCATCTCGATCTCCGTGCCCGCGCCCTCGGCCGAGGAGATCTGGACCGTGCCGCCGAGGTCTAGGACGCGGCCGCGGACGGACTGCGCGACGCCGAGCCGGCCGTCCGCCGCGGCCTCGTCCAGGCGTCCGGCGGGCATGCCGGGGCCGTCGTCGCGGACGCTCACGGTGACCGCGTCCCCGGCGTCCTCCAGCAGGATCCACGCGCGGGCGCCGTCGCCGCAGTGCCGCCGGACGTTGTCGAGCGCCGCCGCCACCGCCGCCTCGACCTCCCGGGCGGCGTGCGCGGGCAGCCGCACCTCGGTCGCGGGCGTCGACACCGTGACCGACGCGGACGCGTGGCCGGTCAGCAGCGGACGGAGATCGACCTCGTCGCCCGCGTCCGGCGCGGAGGCGGCCGGGGCGGCGGGGGCGGTGCCGACGAGCGACCGCAGCGCCGCCTCCTGCTCCCCCGCCAGCCGTCCCAGCTCCGCCGCCTCGCCGCCCAGCTCGTCGCCGCGCCGCCGCACCATCGCCAGCACCTGGAGCACCGAGTCGTGGATGCGGCGGGCCAGCCGCTCCCGCTCCCGCGTGGCCGACTCCAGTTCCACGGCCCGCGCCAGCCGCGCCTCCGCGTCCATCGCCAGCCGGACGACGTGCCCGACGACGAGGCCCGCGAGGAGCAGCAGCACGATGCCGTTGAACGTCGTCCGGCTGATCCCGCCCGACGTCCCGGCGATCGCGTGGACCAGCAGGTTCGCCACGGACAGCACGCCCGCCGCCGCCACGCCGGCCCACCGTCCTCCAGCCCCCGCCCACCGCCATCCAACCGACGAGCTTCGCCCGGCCACCCGTCCGCCCGCCACCGCCCACGACAGCACCGCCGCCGCCACCCACGACACCGGCAGCGTCGGGCGGCCGTCGGCGATGTTCGCGGGCGTCTCCACCCAGGCAGTGGCGAGCAGGCAGCCGGACGCGACGGCGAGGTCGGCGACCAGCAGCGGCCACCCGCGGCGCCGCGGGTCCCGGAAGGCGGGGATCGGGTACGCCGTCCAGACGGCCATGACGGCGAGGACCGCCCACCCCCCGGC
>NZ_JBIRBA010000068.1:0-2121 GCF_044326345.1 Actinomadura sp. 9N215
GGCAGGTCGGGGGCGGGCGGGTCGGGGTCCGGCTGGAACGGGTCGATCACGACGACCTCGGTCGAGGTCCCGGGCAGGCGTTCCCTCAGCCGCTCGTCCGTCAGGACGACCGCCGGGCGGACGGCCGCGAGGGCCGCCGCCTGCCTGGCCCGCGGGTGCGCGGGATCGAGCGGAACGTAGACGCCGCCCGCGCCCAGCACCGCGAGGAGGCAGACGACCAGTTCCGGACCCGCCTCAAGATGGACGCCGACCGGGATCTCGGGGCCGACGCCGTGGTCCCGGCGCAGGACGCGGGCGAGGCGCGCCGCCGCCGCGCCGAGTTCCCCGTGGGTGATGTCGCGATCGCCCGAGGTCAGGGCGACGGCCTGCGGCGTCCTCAGGGACCAGGCGGCGACGAGCCGGTCCGCGGTGTCCTCGGGAACGGGTACCGCAACCTCGGCCGTGCCGGGCGCGTCCTCGCTCGCGCGCGCCAGTTCCGCGAGAGGACGTTCCGCGTCGGCCGCGACGGCGGTGAGGAGCCGCTCGTAGGCGTCCGCCCAGGCGGCCACGGTCGCGGGGTCGAACAGGTCCGGGCGGTACGCGAAGACCAGTTCCGCGGCGGCGTCCCCTTCCGCGGCGGTGTCCCCGATCATGACCGTCGCGGCCAGGTCGTACTTCACCGGAAGCGGGGGCGGCGGCAGCGGCGTCGCCCGCAGACCCGCGATCACGGCGGGGGCGGGCGCGTTCTCCAGCGCGAACGACACGCGGGCGAACGGATCGCCGCCCCGGTCGCGGCCGGGGCGCAGCTCCTCCACGAGGCGTCCGAACGGCATCGCGGCGTGCGTGCGGGCGTCGGCGACGTGGCCGTGCACCTCCGCCGCGTAGCGCGCGAAGGCCTTGCCGGGGGCCGGTCCGGTCCGGACGACGACGGTCTCGACGAAGAAGCCGACCACGTCCTCCAGGTCGGGATGGGGCCGTTCCTCCAGGAACGCCGCCGTGGCGACGTCGGAGGTCCCGCAGTACCGCCCGAGGAGGACGTGGAAGGCGGCGAGCAGCACCGTGTAAGGCGTGGTGTTCAGCCGCCGCGCGAGATCCGTGAGTGCGCCTGCCAGGTGCGGCGGGAGCGGCCGCCGGACTTCCGCGCCGTGGGAAGGGCCCGCGCCCGCCGGGCCGCGTGGCCGGTCGGCGGGCAGCGTCAGGGGCTCCAGGCCGCGCAGCCGCTCCGTCCAGTAGGCGCGGTCGGCGGGGTCGACGTCCCGGGCGCGCCGCCGCACGGCGTGGTCGGCGTAGCGCGCCTTCGGGGCGGGCGGCTCCCCGTCCCCGGACAGGTCCCGGACGATGACCTCCAGGGACCGCGCGTCGGCCGCGATGTGGTGCAGGACGGTCGCGAGGCGCGTGTCGGCGTCGGCGACCCGGACGGCCACCGCCCTGATCGGGTGCCCGGCCGCGAGGTCGAACGGCTCCGCCGCCGCCTCGGCGAGGACGCGCCGCGCCGCCTCCTCCGGGTCGGCGGCGGACCGGACGTCGACCACGCGCAGCGGCGACCCGTCCGCGGGGTCGGCGACCTGGAGCGGCTCGCCCGCCTCCGCGACGAACCGGGTGCGGAGGATGTCGTGGCGGAGCGCGAGCCCGGCGAAGACGTCGTGGAGCCGCCGCAGGTCGGGTTCCCCTTCGAGGACGTGGACGAGCGGCAGGTGGTAGTCGGCGCGGTCCGGGTTCAGCCGGTGCAGGAACCACAGGCGCCGCTGGCCGTCCGTCAGCGGAGCCGGGCCGTCGAGCGGAGCTCGTCCGTTGGATGGCGGTGGGTGGGGGCTGGAGGACGGGGCGTCGAGCGGAGCTCGTCCGTTGGATGGCGGTGGGTGGGGGCTGGAGGACGGGGCGTCGAGCGGAGCTCGTCCGTTGGATGGCGGTGGGTGGGGGCTGGAGGACGGTCCGTCGAGCCCCGGAGCCGGGCCGCCCGCGATGGCGACACGGCGGGCGGTGGCGGCGATCCCGGCCGGGGTGGGGTCCCGGACCAGCTCGCCGTAGGACAGGTCGAGGCCGTGGTGCTCGCGCAGCCGGGTCAGCGCCCGCGCGGCGAGGAGGGAGTCGCCCCCGAGCGCGAAGAAGCCCGCGTCGGCGGCCAGCTCCCCGAGTCCGAGA